>DAOQKI010000009.1:0-63687 GCA_035334485.1 Opitutaceae bacterium | reverse complement strand
GTCCGGGCCGCGTCCGGGCGCCTAGAGGTCCAGCGACTCGCCCGCCGCCAGCACGCGTACCGGGTGCCCGACCGCGGCCCCGGCCGCGGCAAACGCCTGCGGGTCGGCCCGGATCTGGCTGGTGGTGTTGTAGTGCATCGGGACGGTCAGCCGCGGACGCAGCAGGTGCATCGCCTCGATCGCGTCCTCTGGTCCCATCGTGTAGCGGTCGCCGATCGGCAGGAGCGCGAGGTCGAGCCCGTGGCGGCCGATCAGCCGCATGTCGCCGAACACCGCGGTGTCGCCGGCATGGTAGATCGCGCGGCTCTCCGCCCGGATGAGAAAGCCACCTGGCACGCCCATCGGACGATTCTGTCCGTCGGGCAGATCCAGCGACGAACTGTGCACGGCCGGGGTCAGGTCGATCCGACCCCACGGCAGGTTGATCCCGCCGCCCGGCATCAGGTCGATGATCGCGGCGCCCTGCGTCGCGAAGTGGTTCGCCAGTTCGTAAGGCGCGACGATCGTGGCGCCGTGCTGCCGCGCGAGGTTCAGCGCGTCGCAGATGTGGTCCTCATGCGCGTGCGAGCACAGGACGAGATCGCACGGCACCGTGGCGGGGTCGACGGCCCCGTGCGGGTTCTCGCTGAGGTACGGGTCGAGGACCAGACGCGCGCCGGCGATCTCGAGGAGAAAACACGAGTGTCCGAAATAGGTGAGCTTCATCGGGCGAAATAGCTTCGAGCGGCGACGCCATTATTGCACCGGCGGAAACGAAGGCAATCGCGCCGACGACTTTGCGCGCCAACCGGGCAGGGGACTGCGGCCTTTCGTGGCGAACGTGCCTAGTCCGCCACCGGACGAGAGATGGCGGCGATGCGCTTCATCACCTCGGGCGTGAGCTGGTCGACGAGGGTCAGGGCGCCAAAGTTCTCCTGCAGCTGCGCGGGACGTGAGGCGCCGAGGATGACGCTGCTGACGTGGGGATTCTTCAGGCACCAGGCCACGCCGAGGCGGGGCAGCGACGTGCCGAGTTCGCCGGCAATCCCCGCGAGCTCCTTCACGGCCGCGACGCGCCGTCCGAACGCCGGGTCGCCGGTGAGCCGGTCGCGCAGCCACTCCATGCCGGGGGTGTTGAGCCGCGAGTCCGACGGCACACCGTCGTTGTACTTGCCGGTGAGGAGGCCGGTCGCGAGCGGCGACCAGATCGTGGTGCCGAGGCCGGGCGAACGGTAGAAGGGCGCGTATTCCTGCTCGACCCGCTGGCGGTGGAACAGGTTGTACTGGGGCTGCTCGACAATGGGACGGTGCAGGTTGAGCCGCGCGCAAACGTCGAAAGCCTCGCGGAGATTCTCGGCGCTCCATTCGCTCGTGCCCCAGTAGAGCACCTTGCCCTGGACGATCAGGTCGTGCATCGCGCGGGCCGTCTCCTCGATGGGCACCTCGGGATCGGGACGGTGGCAGTAGTAGAGATCGAGGTAGTCGACCTGCAGGCGCTGCAGGGCGGCGTGACAGGCCTCGACGACGTGCTTGCGCGAGAGGCCCACCTGGTTGGGGCCCTCCCGCTCGGCGCCGAAGTAGACCTTGCTCGAGACCAGGTAGCTGTCGCGCGGCCAGCCCGCCCGGCGGAGAATGGCGCCCATCACGCGCTCAGCCTGGCCGTCGGCGTAGGTCTCCGCGTTGTCGAAGAAATTCACGCCCGCGTCGTACGCGGTGTGCATGAGCTGCTCGGCGACCGGGTCGCCGATCTGCTTGCCGAACGTGACCCACGCGCCGAACGAGAGCGCGCTGACCTTGAGACCGGAGGAACCGATGCGACGGTAAATCATGCCCATGCCGGGAGCATGCGGGTCGCCGGCGGGTTGTCTACCGGCCAGCGAAGAATTTCCGTCCGACGGTCAGATCGTCCTGGACGAGACCGTGACCGGCCGGCGCCGTGTGCACGTCGACCGTCGCCCCGCCCGCGCGGAGGAGTTCAGCGAGTCGCGGCGGGTGGGAGTTGGGCACGATGGGATCGCGGGTGCCGCTGGCGATCAGCACGCGGCGGCCGGTGAGCGAACCGGGCGGAGCGGGCTGGTCGAGCACGACCATGGGCCGGAGCAACACGGCCGCCGCGAGCGACTCGGGCCGCAGTTGGAAGAGGGTGGCGGCGATGTTGGCGCCGTTGGAGAGACCGACCGCGGTCAATCGCGCCGGGTCGAGTCCATGGGCGCGGGTGGCGGCGGCGATGAAGTCGGCGAGTTCGTGCGTGCGCCGGGACACCTCGGCCGGATCGAAAACTCCCTCGGCCAACCGGGCGAAGAACCGGAGCGCGCCCCGCTCGCTGACCAGTCCGCGGGGACTGAGCAGCGCGGAGCCGGGCGAGAGGGCGCGGCCGAGCGGGAGCAGGTCATGCTCGTCGCCACCGGTGCCGTGGAGCAGCAGCAGGGGCGGCGCCGACGGATCGGTGCCGGGTTCGAACACGTGCTGAAAGGCGAGGTTCATGGCGCGGTGGTCAGAGGGGGCAGCGCCGCCTCGATCTCGGCGCGATGCGGTTCGAGGTGCGGGGGCAGGCCGAGTTTCGAGCCCAGCGTCTCCGCCGGCTCGTCGATGGTGAATCCGGGCTGATCGGTCGCGATCTCGAACAGGATGCCCGACGGCTCGCGGTAGTAGATCGACTTGAAGTAGGCGCGGTCGATCACCGGGCTGATCGGCAGGCCGGTGCGAGCCACCTCGGAGCGCGCCTCGACTTGGGAGGCGTCGGTGGGGGTGCGGAATGCCACGTGATGGATCGTGCCCGCGCCGTTCACCCCGCGGGGCAGGGCGGGATCGGTCAGCAGGTCGACATATGTGCCCGGGCCGCCGGCGCCGACGGTGTAGCGGGCGCGATGGCCCTCCGTGGCGACCAGACGGTAGCCCATGGCCTGGGTGAGCACGGCGATCGTGGCCGTGGGATTCACCACGCCGAGCGTGGTGCTGTGAAAACCGCGGATGGCGTGGGCGGCCGGGACGTCGTTCGACGGGGCGGGCTCGCGCGGATCGGGCTCATTGGCCGCAATCAGGTCGAGCCGCAGGCCGTCGGGATCGAAGGTTGTCAGGACCTTTTCACCGAAGCGCTCCGTCACGGGCTCGGTCTTAATCCCGAGCCGGGCCAGCCGCTCCTGCCAGAATTCGAGCGAGCCCTGCGGAACGGAGAATCCCGTGGCGTAGGACTGGCCGCTGCCGGGGCGCCCCCGGCGCAGGCCGGGCCACGGGAAAAACGTGAGCGCGGTGCCGGGCGATCCGGTGTAGTCGCCGTAGTAGAGATGGTAGGTGCCGGGATCGTCCTGGTTGACCGACTTCTTGACGAAGCGGAGTGCGAGGACGCGGGTGTAGAACTCGAAGTTCGCCCGAGGATCCGAGGCCATGGCAGTGATGTGATGCAGACCGAGCAGGTTCATGTCGTTGGTTGGTTAAAGGCAGGGTGGGTGGAGCCTCAGCGGGAGTCCGCGACAGCCGAAGCCCGGCCGGTGCCGAGCTTCTTGCAGAGCCAGCCGAGGGTGAATTGCTCGGCGGTCGACAGGACGGCGAACTCGCGCGCCAGGCTCGCAGCGAGCTTGGGAAAAAGGTCTGAGATGAACGCGCGGCCCTTGTCGGTGAGGGAAACCATGATGAAACGCCGGTCCTCCGGGTCGCGTTCGCGCAGCACCAGGCCGGCGCGCTCTAGATTGTCCACCACCAGCGTCACGTTACCGCCACTGCGCAGAAGCTTCGACGCCAGTTCACCCTGACAGAGCGGGCCGCGGTGCAGCAGCGCCTCCAGCAGCCCAAACTGCGCGATTGTGAGTCCCTTCGGCAGCACCGTGTGGGCGCGCGCCGTCACCGAGTCCGCCGCCCTCATCAACTTGATGTAGGCATTGAGGGCATCGACTTCGGCCTTCGGGCCTTGGTAGTTGGAACTCATGTTACTTTGATCTTAAAGTACTGATAATACTTTAATGTCAAATTAATGAGACCGAATTCGCCTAAGCCTTAGCTTAACCTGTTGCTTTCAGGCGCCTAGAGATAGCGCCTTTGATCCCGGCGAGGCGGGATTCCTCAGGCCATGCTGTCCAATTTCTGGATGCGCGGGATATGGCGGCCGCCCTCGAATTCGGTTTCGAGCCAGATGCGGACGACGCGGAGGGCTTCCTCGAGGGCGATGGTTCGCTCGCCGATGGCCAGGCAGTTGGCGTCGTTGTGCGAGCGGTTCCAAATGGCGACCTGTTCGGACCAGCAGACGCCGCAGCGGACGCCCCGGACGCGGTTTGCGGCCATGGCCTCGCCGTTGCCGGAGCCGCCGAGCACGATGCCGCGCTCGACCTCGTGGTTGGCGATCGCTCGGGCGACCGGGAAGCAGAAATCCGGAAAGTCGCAGCGCTCCGCGGAATGCGTGCCGTAGTCGCGGACCGTATGTCCCTCGGCGAGGAGCATCCCCTTGATGGCTTCCTTGTAGGTGAAGCCGGCGTGGTCGGAGCCGATGGCGATCGTAAACGTCTTTTTCATGAACTGCGGGGAAACTGCGGCGGGATTGCCGTGTCCATTTGCGCGGTTCAGTTTGCCCCAGCAAACAAATTCCCGATCCCATGAAATCCCGATTTGGCGGTCTGGTCGTGTTGCTTCTTCTCCTGCTCGCCGGCTGCGCGTCTCCCGCCGATCGCATCGCGAGCAATCAGGCGATGTTTGATTCCTGGTCACCGTCCGACCGGGAAAAGATCCGCGCCGGCCAGGTCGCCGTGGGCTTCGCGCCAGAGATGGTCCTTGTCGCGCTCGGTCAGCCCGACCGCAAGGTGCTCCGCACCACCGCGCAGGGTACGGCGGAGGTCTGGACGTACTTCGACCACCGCCCGCATTTCTCCATCGGCGTCGGCATGGGCTCGGTCGGCCGTTCCTCCGCGGTCGGCGGCTCCGTGGCGATGACCGATGAGGCGTGGCACGAGTCCCACGTCATCACCGTCATTTTCGAGGGCGGCAAGGTCGCCGCCATCGAGGCCAGCAAATAGGCCGCGCCTACTCCGCTAGTCCCACGGCCCGGAAGAACGCCGCGCCGTCGCTGAAGTCGGTGAAGCAGAAGGCGGGGGCGTGACGCTCGAGTTCCTCGCGGGAGTACTGGCCGGTGGCGACCGCCACGGTGCGCGCGCCGATGACCTTGCCGCACTCGATGTCATGCGGAGTGTCGCCGATCACGAACACCCGCTCCGCCGCAAACTCGACGCCCAGCCGTTCGCGGGCGCGCCGCAGGGCGACCGGGCCGAGCTCGTTGCGCAGGGGGCTGTCGTCCGCGAAGGCGCCGAAATGGAAATAGTCCGAGAGCCCATGGTGCCCGAGCTTGATGCGGGCGCCGCGCTCGATGTTGCCGGTCAGCAGGGCCAGGGCGCAATCACGGCGCGCGGCCAGCCGCGGGACCAGTTCGCGGATCCCGGGCAGCACGCGCGTCCCTGGGTTGTGCAGCGCGGCGGGCAGCTCCGAGAGGTAGCCCTCAAGGAGCCGGGTGCGGCTGGCGGGCGTGTCCGGGATTGAGCAGAGCGCGAAGATCTGACCGACGATGTGGCGGTCGGTCCGGCCGGCGTAGTCGATGTCGGCCAGCGACCGGTCGACGCCGAACTCGCGGGCGAGGGCCGACTGCAGCGCGCGCATGCCGGCGCCGCCCGAGAGCGTCAGCGTGCCGTCGATGTCCCAGAGCAGCAGGGTCGTCATGCGGGTGCCGATGAACGGCTCCGGCTTCGGCGGGGGCAAGATTCTTCCTCGTTGGCGGGAACCAGGGGTGGTGGTAACTTTTCCAAGAAGGCAGCGTCCCCACTTCATCATGAAATCCCTCCTCACGCTTTTGGCCCTCGCGGGCGGGCTGGTCCTGCTCGCCGGCTGCGCGACCCCGGAGTCCCGCATCGCCCGGAATCCCGAGGCGTTTGCGCGCCTCACTCCCGAGCAGCAGCAGCTGATCAAGGAAGGCAAGGTCGGCATCGGCTTTGACCAGACGATGGTGCGCCTGGCGATCGGCGACCCCGATCGCGTCCGCCTCCGGACCGACCAACACGGGCAGAGCGAGATCTGGAGCTACGTCACCTACGAGGGCGACGACGGGATCCTCCTCTACCGCGGCTACTACCACCGCTATTTCTACGGCTACGGCCCGGTGTACCCCTACTACCTCGCCTATCCGAGCCGGCGGGTGCACGAGCACTTCCGCGTGGTGTTCCGCGACGGCAAGGTTACCGCGATCGAGCAGGAGACCTAGCCCCGGTCGGAGCGCACCTGGCGTTGGAACTGGGACGGCGTCTGTCCGGTGAAGCGCCGGAAGACGGTCGCGAAGTACTGCGAGCTTGAGAAGCCCAGCTCGTGGGCCACCGCGGTGACGGTGGCCCCGGCCTCGCGCAGGCGCGCCTGCGCCACGCCCAGCTTGTGCCGCAGCACGTGCTCCCGCGGCGGCAGGCCGACCTCCTGGCGGAAGCGCGCCTTGAAGCGGGACGGGGACAGCCGCACGAGGCGCGCGAGCTGCGGGACGCTGGGCAGCTCGGCGGTCTGGGCCGCGATGTGCGCGAGGGTGCGCTGGATGCGGGGCGACGGCGTTGCGCGGCGGTTGTGGTGCGAGGCCCGGATGGTCGCGAACAGGAAGCGCAGCACGAGGCTCGCGATGCCCAGGCGGTCGAGCGGCGTCCGGGCCCGCTCAATGGCCTCGAAGAGCTGGTCAAACAGGCGGTACGTGCTCGGCTCGGCGGCGAAATGCCGCGAGGGCAGGGCGAGGAGCGCCTCGCGGAGCGCCCGGGCGGCGGCCGGCTCGAGGAACAACAGCGGCCGGCCCGCCGGGTGCAGCCGCAGGAACATCCAGTACAGCACGCCCTTCTCCTCGGGCATGTCCGCCGAGTCGTGCAGCTCGCCGGGAAACACGAGGTACTGGTCGCCGCCCCGCAGCCGGTAGACCCGCCCGCCGACGCGGTAGGTCTGGTGGCCGCGGGCGAGGAAGCAGATCTCCAGGCCGTCCGGGTGCGCCCGCGGCTGCAACCCCTCGTAGGCGCTGGCGTAGCGGTAGCGGCCCAGCTCGACGACCCCGGGCACGCCGATCTCGGCCTCCCGGCACTCCCGCCGCCGCGCCAGCTGCTCGGGCGGCATGACGGGCTCGACCACCACAGGTCCCCTGGCCACGGTGCGGATGTTCGATTTTGTACTGCGCCACATTGTCGGACGCCACCCTCGGCCGGCCCCCGTATGGTGTCGAGCGATGAATGCGACCACCCCGCCGCCCGTCCCGGACTACGGCGCGCCCGCGCCGCTCCCCGCCACGCAGCGCCTGACGCCCGACCAGCTCGAGTTCTTCCACCTGCACGGCTACCTCGCGGTCGACAGCGTGATGCCCCGCGACGAGATCCCGCGGGTGCGCGCCATCTACGACCGCCTGTTCAACGAGGACCGCGGCCGGACCGAGGCCGACCTGTACAACCTCACCGGCCCGAAGGAGCAGGGCCGCCGCGAGGCGGTCGCGCAGATCCTCCAGCCGGGCAAGTACGCCCCGGAGCTGCTCGCCACGCAGATGGTGGCGAACGTGAAGGCGATGATGCAGCAGCTGCTCGGGCACGACTGCCACATGGTGGGCGACCACGCGATCAACAAGCCGCCGCGCAACGCCGCGGCGACGCCGTGGCACCAGGACGAGGCCTACTGGAATCCCGCGAAGGAATACTCCGGCCTCAGCGTGTGGGTGCCGCTGCAGCCCGCCACCAAGCTGAACGGCTGCATGTATTTCGTGCCCGGTTCGCATCGGCTGGAGGTCATCCCGCACCAGCCGATTGGCAACGACCCCAAAGTCCCCGGCCTCGAGGTCGTTCCAGGCACGTTCGATTTTGGCTCGGCTGTCGCCTGCGAGCTGCCCGCCGGCGGCGCGACCTTCCATCTCGAGCGGACGCTGCACTACACGCCGAGCAACCAGTCGGACGACTACCGCCGCGCCTACATCATCGTCGGCACCCGCTTCGAACGCCCCCGCGCCAACCCGCGCCGCTTCGAGTGGCAGGAGCGCCAGGCCGCGGCCCGGAAATAGGGAATCGTCGTTGGCTGGAAGCGCCGCGCGCTTGGTCGGCCGGTCGATCCCGTCCGGCAGTTACGCGTCCTTGGCGCCGGCGCCCGGGCGTTGGATCGCCGGCAGCCCGCTGCCGATTAGGATCAGGACCGCGCCGATGATTTCGTGAGGCAGGAAATGCTCGTGGAAGAACACCACGCCGCCGACCGCGATGCCGAGCGGCACCAGCATCTGCAGCAAGGAGCCCTCGCCGACCGGGAGGTCGCGGAAGGCGCGGGTCATGCAGATCTGCCCGACTCCCGCGCAGAGCGCCCCGACCACCATCAGGGCCCAGGCGGCCGCGCTCACGGGCGCCCAGTGCGCCGCGGCGGGACCGCCGCAGATCAGCAGGCCGTACACGCACTGCGCGGCAAAGATGGTCGACGTGTGCTCGCCCTCGGCGTGCAGCTGCCGGATGGTCACGACGATGTAGGCGGAGACGACCGCCGAGAGGATGGCGAGGCCGTCGTACCCGCTGATGCCGGCGCCGGTGCCGAAGACATTCGTGAGCAGGGCCAGGCCGCCGAGGGCGAGGGTGCCGCCGGTGGCGAGCGCGGCCCGCAGCGGTTCATGAAGCATGACGACGGCGAACACGGCGCCGAGGGCCACGTAGGTGTTGTTGATGAAGGTCGCGCGACCGGCTCCCAGATGGACGACGGTGAGATAGTAGCAGTACACGCCCGCGCCGCCGAGCAGGCCGCGGACGATCAGCCGCCGATGCCGGAGGAGATGACGGGGCTGGAAGGCCTCGGGGCCGATGCGGAAGCTTGCGAGGATCAGCCCGAGTCCCACCACGAAGCGCACGCAGGTCAGCAGCCAGACGTCGACGGACTGCACGGCGCCGAGCGCCCGGATGATCAGGGCGTTCGCCGTGAAGCAGGCGGCGGACAGAAGCATGAGCTGCAGTCCACGGAGATGGACGCGGCGGGAAAGGGTGGCGGTGGACATTCAGGCGGATCAGTTACCGGGATCGCACAGGAGGAAACGGAGAGAACCGATCGGTGGAAACCACTAATCTTCGCTCATTCTCGCTAATCCTGACTGAAGTGCCGGTTAGTGACGGTGGGGAGAGGATGATCGGCTTCCTCTTCTCCGTTCCCTCCGTTTACTCCTGTGCAGCCCCCTCTCCGTCTCGGCTATCGCCGGGGTTGCATTCGCGGGCCAGGTGACTAACTCCGCTGCAGTCACGATGGAAACCCAGATCAAGGCCTCGCTGGTGTCCCTGCTCGACGCGATCAAGCGCGGCGACGGCGGCACGATTGCCACGGAGATGGAGCGGCTCGACACGCTGTTTGCTCAGGGGCGTCGCGACGAGGCGCTGCATCCGCAGCTCGAGCACTTCCTCCAGAACCGGAGCTACGCCAAGGCGCTGATGTTCCTCGGCGGGGAGACCGATATTCCCGCTGGTGCCTGCGGCGGACGAAAGGCGAGGAGTTGACCATGGCGGCCGGCGACAAGGTTTCCACCGACGGCGGCAATGCGCTCGGGCAAAATCCATTTGCCGCGCTGAGTGGCGCCGGACTGCCCAGTGCTCCGGCGCCGGGAGCCGCGCCGGTTTCGGCCGGGACGCAACCTGACACCCGCGTCACCAAGTCGCGGGGCCGCGTCGACATCGTGCGGGAGACCGGCAACCGCGGCGGGAAGACGGTGACGGTGGTCAAGGGTTTCGTTGGCATCGGCCTGCCGGAAAAAGAGCAGCTCGCGAAGAAGATGCGCGCGGCGTGCGGCTGCGGCGGGACGGTGAAGGACGGCCAGATCGAGCTGCAGGGCGACAAGCGGGAGCAAGTCGCGAAGATCCTGGCGGAGGCCGGCTTTCGGCCCGTGTTTGCGGGCGGCTGAGCGCCGCGCCTACTCGTCGTCGGCCACGCCGCCGCCGGAAGCGACGATGTCTTCCTGGCGAATCCGGTCGACGTTGAAGCGCTCGACCTTGCCGCGGATCGTCTGGAGCAGGTCCTCGAAGGCGGGCGGCTCCTTCATGAAGCGCAGGGGATTCGAGCGCGCGACGACGAAGGTCTTGAGATAGGGACTGACGAAGCCCTTGGCCTTCAGCTTCAGCACGACCTCGCCGACCTTCTGGTCGAGCTCGAGGAGCAGGCCCGCGTGGCGCTCGTGCTCCTTCAGGGTCTCGCGCAGCGGGGCGGCCGCGAAGGTGGTGAGGCGCCGCGTGAACGAGTGGTAGAGGGCGCCGCTGAACCGCGCGTTCCGCTCGTAGCAGAGGCCCATCTTAATGTAAGAGGCCTCCTCGAAATAGTAGCCGAACGAGTCCTCGGGCTTGGCCGGACCGGTCTCGAGCAGGTTGCGGAAGATGCGGATGACCTCGAGCGACTTGTCCTTCAGGTTGTGCGCCTTCTCGGTGTTGAGCGCGAGGATCTGCCACGCGACTTCCCGCTGCGGCACGACCAGCGCCGTGATGGCCTTGGCGCCGAGGCGGCGCATTGCGGCGAGCCGGTGTCCGCCGTTCGGTGTCCAGAATCCGCCGCCGGGCGCGGTGATCGCGATGATCGGGTCGAGAAAGATCCCCGTACGGTCGATGACGTCGGCCAGCTTCTTGTGGTGCATGTCCGAGACATCGCGCTGGAAGGGCGTGGGCTCGACGCGGTCGATGGGCAGCACGGCGAGCAGCAGGGGACGGCTGCCCAGGGGATCGCGGTACGGTCCGACCACCACGCCGCCGGCCTGCACGATCGCCTCCCGCGCGACGAGCGCGTCACCCGTGATCTCGGACAGGACCGAGTCAGCGGCGACCGCACCGCGGCTGTTCGCCTTGGCTTTCCGCGGGCGCTTCTTCGCCGGCATCCGTTTCAGGGTGCTCTTGGCCATGGGCAGATGGGGTCCGGGGAAATGAGCCGCGGAACGCGGACGGTGACAACGGCAAAGCGACCAACGCCGCCGGGTTAGCCGGGGAACTTCCCGTCCGCCGGCACGCCGGGCAGAAAGCGCGGATGATCGACGCCAATGCTATCGGGCCCGGTGGGGAGGCGACGGGCATTCGTCCCGTCGGCTTGCACGTGCCACAGCTGGCTCGACTCACCCACGTCGGCGCGAATGAACGCGAGGCCGAGCCCGTCGGGCGACCACGCGGCGCGGAAGTCCCAGCGACGCTCGACCGGTGGCGTGAGCTCGACGCGGGCGCCGCCGAAGGGATCGAGGAGCAGGAGGTTGGAGCCGCCGCGGGCGGCGTCAGGCCGGTAGGCGCGGTTGAAATGATCGCGGTCTTCCCGTCCGGTCTCCCACTGCCACGACGGCACGGAGCCCCGCTGCAGGCGGCAATACGTGAGCACCTTGGCCCGCGGCGACCAGCGGCTGCCGTCGCTACCGCTGCCGGGATGCGGCGGCCGCCCGAACGCCGTGGAAAACCAGTGCGGCCCATCCGCGTCGAGGCGCCGCGCCTCGGTGCCGTCCGCGCGACAGACCCAGACGTCCGCCCGATCATGCCCGGGGTCCGTCTGGTACGCGCACTTTTGGTAGGCGATCCACGCGCCGTCCGCCGACCAGACGGGACCGAAGCAGTAGGCGGCGGGATCACGGACGATCAGCCGCCGGTCCCGTCCGTCGATCCCCACGGTGTAGATGCTGTAGGGGGTCGAATTGCCCGCCGTTATTCCCACCGCGTGGTAGGCTACTCTCGCACCGTCGGGACTGAGCGCTTCGCCGTACGCGAAGCCGTCTCCCGGTCCGGTGAGCTCGCGCAGGTCCGAGCCGTCGCGATTGGCGGTGAACAGTCGCATCTCCCCGTCAACCCGCGCCCCGCCGAGGACCCGTTCGCCGGGCAGGCCGTGCGAGATGTTCACGAAGGGCGCCAGCCGGCGCGGCCAGACCAGCTCGTCGACGCGACCGCGGACCCGGTCGAGCAGGTAGAACCGGGATTCGGCCGTGGTTTCCCACGGGCGACCCTGGCCGACGCCGTTCAGCCAGACGCGCCGCCCGCCGTCGAGGATGGGCCCGGCACCCCAGGTGGCAACGGCTGGGTCCAACTCGGGCAGGGCGCGCGCCTGGCCATCGACGGTCACCAGGCCCAGCCGGCCGGTCATCGTCCGGTAGAGAATCTCCTCGGGCAGGCCCTCGCGGCTGTTCCCGGCAGCACCGCGCGGGGCCGCGAGCAGCCAGCCGGCGCCGGCCAGCGCGCAGGAGCGGACAAAGCCGCGACGGTCCATGTCGGACCGCTTGGACAGAGGAGCGTTCATCGCCGGCGTCACGCGCTCACGGCTTGGCGTCGGGCGTGACGGTCACCTCGAGGACCAGGTAGCGATCCGACTGCCACTCGCGGCGGATGTGAAACCAGGGTTCGAGCCAGACGGCGCGGCGGGCGAGGAAGGTCAGCTGCGCGGGCGAGCGGGTCATCACGACGTAGCGCAGGCCCGAGCGCGCCCAGCGACGGGCCACCTCGTCGGGTGCCAGGCCATGGTCAAACAGCCAGGACACCTCGGGACTCCACAGCGGCACGACCGTGACGCCGTCGGGCGCGAGCGCCCGGGGCAGGCTGACACATTCGCTCAGGATGCGGCCGTGCCCGGGCAGCTTGTCGAGGTGACGCGCCACCTCGGCGTCGGCCTGGCGCTGGTCGTCGACGAACCGGAGGCCGGCCTCGGGCCATTCGTCGGGACTCAGCTTGTAGGGATGGTGCGGCAGCGTGAGCGTGATGGGCAGGGTGTAGCCCGCGGCCACGACGATCGCGATATCGGCCAGCCGCAGGGCCGAAGCCGGGAGTTTGGCAGCGTCCAGGGCGGAGGCGCCGAACACTGCGCCGAGCAGGAGGGCGGGACTGAGCACGCGCATCGAGTAGAACAGGCCGCCGCCGGTGTAGGGCACCGACGCGTACCACAGGGCGAAGGTCAGGCCGATGCCCAGCAGGCAGCCCAGCGCCTCCGGGGCGCGGCGCCGCAGACTGAACAGCAGCGCCGCCCAGCCGAGCGTGGCCAGCGGGGCGCCCAGCAGGAGATACCGGCCGACCTCCTGCCACGCGGCGGCGGTGAAGAGCAGGCGATGCGAGCCGAGCGAGATCGTCTCCGACCAGTCGACGAAGAAACCATTCAGCGCAAAGAAGCGGGCGACGCGCAGGCTATAGAACGGATTGCCGGTCAGGACCCAGGTCCGCACCGGCCAGATCAGACCGAGCGCCAGCGCGATGCCGCCCACCGCGAGTGCGGTCCGCGCCGGGGCGCGGAAGAGTCGCAGGAGCACGGCGGCATAAATGGGGAAGATCAGGCCGTACTCCCGGGTGCTCGCGCCGAGGACTCCGGCGAGGACGGCGAGACCGAGCCAGCCGGGTTCGGGTGACGCGCGCCAGCGGAAGGCCGCGAACGTGATGCCGGCGACGGCCACGGCGGTGAGGCCCGTTTCCTGACCGAGCAGGACCGACCAGTTCAGGAGCGGCAGCGCCGCTACGAGGACGACGGCGCGGCGGGCGGTCTCGCGGCCGCCCCACAGCGCGCCGAGTCGCCAGGCGAGATCGTGCAGGGCGAGCATCTGCATCAGCCCGCCCGCGGAGGCCCAGACCTCGTCCACGCGCCCCGCACAGGCGTACGCCCAGCCGTGCAGGCTCGCGACCCCGGGCGGGATGCTCTCGACCCAGAAGTAGCTGGTGAAGTCGGCGGCGCTGCGCGGCGGGTAGAACGAGAGCGAGCCGTGGTGGAGCATCTGCTCGGCCAGCCAGCTCCAGCGGAAATCCACGTCGCCGCCGTTCAGCGGCTGCGTTCCGAGCCGCCACGAGAAAAACAGCCAGAAGACCGCGAGCAGCGGAGTCCAAAAGCCCAGATCGGTGAGGAAGGGCAGGGGCCGGCCGGCGGGCTCCGGCGGCGGGAGACTGGGCGACTTCCGCGCACGAAGGATGGCAACGAGCCCGGCGCCGGCGGTGACCACGGCCAGGCCGACCGACATCGAGGTGAGCGAGATCGGGACGTGCAGGAGATCGTACAGGACGACTGTGAGGTACAGCGTCGCGGCCGACCCGATGAAGCACCCGGAGAGCCCGGCGCGGATCCGCAGGACGCGCAGCCACGCGGCGCCCGGCAGCAGCAGGCCCGCGAACAGCAGAACCGCTCGCGCCGTGGTCGCTAGAATGTCAGTCGCCGCCACGGCCGTGGAACTTCCAGCCACGACCCCTCCCATGGCAACGAAGATATGGCGACGAGGTCCAGCCCCTCGGGCGCCCTCTCCTTCGACGTCCGGCGTTGGACGTCCGGCGTTCGGCGTTCAATCAGGGCACAACCCGGCCGGTCTGTCACTTCTCCGCCAGCACCCGGGCCTTCTCGGTCTTGAGCCGGAGCTGGCCGCAGGCGGCGTCGATGTCGTGACCCTTTTCGCGACGGAGCGTGACGGAGACGCGGGCGGCGCGGAGGATCTCGGCAAAGCGATCCTGGCGGGTGAGACTGGGACGCTTCCACGGGAGGCCCTCGACCGAGTTGTACGGGATGAGGTTCACGTGGGCGTGGAGATCGAGGGCGATGTCGCGCAGGAGCCGGGCCTGGTCGAGCGAGTCGTTGACGTCCTCGATCAGGATGAACTCGAGGGTGACCATGCGCCCGTGCTTCTCGGAGAACGCCTTCACCGCCGGGAGGAGCTTGGCGAGGGGGTAGGCGCGGTTGACCGGCATGATCTTCTCGCGGACCTCGTCGGTGGCGCCGTGGAGGGAGATGGCGAGGCGGAATCCCAGCTGCTCCTCGGCCAGCTGGAGGATCTTCGGGACGAGGCCGCTGGTGGAAATGGTGATGCGGCGGGCGCCGAAGCCGAGGCCCCAGTCGGCGTTGAGGATGGTGAGGGCGCGCAGCAGGGCGTCGTAGTTGGCGAGCGGTTCACCCATGCCCATCACCACGATGTTGTCGAAGGAGGCGAGCTCCTGTCGCGCGCGCGGCGTGCGGGCGTCCTCGCGGCGGCAGACGTGGATCAATTGCGCGACGATCTCGCCGGCGGTGAGGTTACGCTTGAGCCCGGCGAGGCCGCTGGCGCAGAACACGCAGCCCATGGCGCAGCCGACCTGGGTGGAGATGCAGATCGTCTTGCGCGAATGGTCGACCCCGACGCCCTCCTGCGGCGCCCGGATGATCACCGTCTCGATCAGCGAGCCGTCGCGCAGCTCGAGCAGCAGCTTGTCGGTCACGTCCTCCGACTGCTGGTTGACCACGAGCGTGGCCGGCAGGAAATCGAAGGTCTCGTCGAGCCAGGCGCGCAGCGGCTTCGACAGGTTGGTCATCCCGTCCCAGGACGTGACGCGCTTTTTGTAGAGCCACTCAAGGATCTGCTTGGCCCGGAACGCCGGCTCGCCGCGCTCGGCCAGGCGGGCCGTGAGCGACTCGAGGGTCTCACCGGTGAGCGGGGACTTGGAGGGCATGGGCGATTTTCGATTTACGAATTACGATTTACGATTGGACGGACGGGCAATCTTCCGAGGGCTCACGACAGGTCGCTTCGGCACGACCGCATACAGGTGGGGCCGAGTCGCCAACCAGAAAACGCGAGGATCGAGGACGGCGGTCATCCTCCGTCGCATCTCGGCGATCGTAAATCGTAAACCGTAAATCGTAAATCCGCCTAGCGGGCCAGCACGCGGTTGAGGGCGCTGACGATGGCCTTGATGGAGGCGAGCTCGATGTTGGTGTCGATGCCGGCGCCGTAGAGGGTGAGCCGGCGGTCGGTCTTGATCTGGATGTACGAGACGGCGCGGGCCTCGGCGCCCTTGCCGAGGGAGTGCTCGGAGTAGGCGAGGACCTCGAACTTCGGCAGCGGGGTGGAGCCGAGCGCGCGGACGAACGCGTCGATCGGGCCGTTGCCGCTGGCGGCGAGCTTGTGGACCTGGCCGGAGAACTCGATCGTGGCCTCGCACTTCACCTGGCTGTCGCGCTCGGTGGTCTTGAAGTGCTGGAGGGCGATCGGGCCGGTGCGCTCGAGATACTCGCGCTGGAAGGCGACGTGGATGTCCTCCGGCGTGAGCTCGGTGCCCTTGGCGTCGGCGACGTCGTTGATGATCTTGCCGATCTCGCGGTGCATCGCCTTGGGGAGCGAGAAGCCGAACTCGTGCTCGAGGACGTACGCGACGCCGCCCTTGCCGGACTGGCTGTTGATGCGGATGATGGCCTTGTAGCTGCGGCCTATGTCGGCGGGGTCGATCGGGATGTAGAGGACGTCCCACGGCTTGCCGGGCTTCTGGTGCGGCCACGACTTCTTGATCGCGTCCTGGTGCGAGCCGCTGAACGCGGTGAACACGAGCTCGCCCGCGTAGGGCTGGCGGGGCGGGACCTCGAGCTTGGTGCACCGCTCGTAGACATCGCGGATTGCGTTGATGTCGCTGAAGTCGAGCCCCGGGTGGATGCCGTGGGTGTAGAGGTTCAGGGCGACGGTGACGATGTCGAGGTTGCCGGTGCGCTCGCCGTTGCCGAAGAGCGTGCCCTCGACGCGGTCGGCGCCGGCGAGCAGGGCGAGCTCGGTGGCGGCGACGCCGGTGCCGCGGTCGTTGTGCGTGTGCAGCGAGACGAGGGTGCGGTCGCGGCGCGTGAGATGCGTGCACATCCATTCGATCTGGTCGGCGTGGATGTTGGGGGTGGCGTACTCGACGGTGGCCGGGAGGTTGAGGATGATGGGGTTTTCCTTGGTGGGTCCCCAGGTGTCCGTGACCGCCTCGCAGATCTCGAGGGCGAACTCGAGCTCGGTGCTGGTGAAGCTCTCCGGCGAGTACTCGAGCTGCAGGTGGGTGCCGGACGCGAGCAGCGGCGACATGTGCCGCTTGAGGCAGGCGACGCCGTCGGTCGCGATGCGGACGATGTCGGCCTTGCTGGCGTTGAAGACGTACTCGCGCTGCTTGGGCGACGTCGAGTTGTAGAGGTGGAAGATGACGCGCCGGGCGCCGCGGAGGGCCTCGAGCGAGCGGGTGATGAGATCCTCGCGGCACTGGCAGAGGACCTGGATGGCGACGTCGGCCGGGATGCGGTTCTCATCGATCAGCCGCCGGCAGAAATCGAACTCGATCTGGGAGGCGGATGGGAAGCCGACCTCGATTTCCTTGAAACCGATCTTCACGAGCAGGTCGAAGTACTCGAGCTTCTCCTCGACGCTCATGGGCTGGGCGAGGGCCTGGTTGCCATCGCGGAGGTCGACCGAGCACCAGATCGGGGCCCGCGAGAGGGTGCGGGTGGGCCACTGGCGGTTCGGCAGGTTAACGGGCGGAAACGGACGGTATTTCGTGACAGGAGCGGATTGCATGGCGGCGGACGGACGGAGGACGGACAGGGGAGAGTGAAGGGAAAAAACCAATGACGCCATCCCAGAGACGGCGGAGTTCCAACAGGCTACGCACGATCGGCCGCTAGGCGGCGATTAGAGATCGTGCGCGACGGTAAGTCGAAGGGCCTGGGTCCGGAGGAACATTGACGTGGCGCGGAGTTAGGCGGTCGGCATCCGGGCTGTCAAGGGGCCCGCCTGTCCTAATCCTGTAACCCGTTCGTATCCCAGCCGTCTTGCCTGTTGTGCTGGAACTTGACCACATCCCCCCATGCCTGAAGACGAGTCGTTCGACCTGGCCGGCTGCCTTGCCCGCGTGCGGGAGCGCGACCAGTCCGCGGCCCGGGCGCTGGTCGAGCACCTTTACCCGCTCGTCATCCGCATCATCCGAGCCCACCTGCCCCGGCGGGTCGCCGAGGAAGACCTGGCCCAGGACATTTTTCTGAAGATGTTCACCCGCCTCGAACAGTACCAGGGCGCCGTGCCCTTCCCGCACTGGGTGTCCCGCATCGCGGTGACCACCTGCATCGACCAGCTGCGGGCGCAGAAACGGCGGCCCGAGTTCCGCTGGGCCGACCTGTCCGAGAACGAGGCCGACGTGCTCGACGCGGTGCTGACGAACGAGGACGCGGTGGAGGCCGGCGACGCGCTTGCGGCGCGGGAACTGGTGCACCGGCTGCTGGAGCAGCTCAAGCCGGACGATCGCCTCGTCATCCAGCTGCTCGACCTTGAACAGAAGACCATCGCCGAGATCAGCGCCCTCACCGGCTGGAACCAGTCGCTCGTAAAGGTCCGCGCGTTTCGCGCGAGACGGAAGTTGCAGAAGCTCTTCCGGGAGCTAGAAGAAAAGGAACGCCCATGAATCCCTCGGACCAGAAATGGCAGCGCCTCGCGGCGGCCGCCCGCCGTGCCCCCGACTCCCGGGAGGTGACGGCTCCGTATGGTTTCTCGACCCGGGTTGCGGCCCAGGCCTTCGCGGCGCCGTCGGTGTCGCTCCTCGAGCGGTTCTCGCTGCGGGCGCTCGGTGTCGCCGCCCTGCTCGCGGTGGTCTGCGTGGCGGGCAGCTACACGACGATCGCGTCGGCGTTCGATTCTGATTCCAGTTCCAACGACGACCCGGTCGCCGACGTGCTGGAGCTGACGTCCTGACCATGGACAAGCCCTGGAAAGTCATCCTCGCCTTCGTCGGCATCTTCGTCGCCGGCGTGCTGGTCGGCGGGCTGGTCACCCTGCGCGCGGTCAAGGTGCAGGCGACGCGCACGGCCTCGCCCGACCAATATGGCCCCTTCCTGATGAAGCGGCTGGTCAACCGCCTCGACCTGACCCCGGAGCAGCAGGAGAAGATCAAGCCCCTGATCGATCGCGCGGCCGAGGAACTCCACCAGACCCGGCGCAAGGCGTGGTCGGAGTCGCAGGCGGTGATCGAGCGGGTCGACAAGGAGATCACCGCCGAGCTGACGCCGGCGCAGCGGGCCAAGTTTGAGCGCCTCCAGAACGAGCAGCGCGAAAAGATCCGTCGCTTCCGCGACCTACGGCGCAACAACGGCGACCGCCCGGGTGATCGCCCCGGTGACGGTGCGCGTCCGCCGCCTCCGCCGCCGCCGAGTTGAGCGGCGGTGACGGTCCGCTGGATGGGGTAATCTCCCGCACCGCAACGGGTGCCGCCCGGCGCTGCAAATAGGTGTTGCGCGATGCAGGAACCGCCCCATGGTCCGCAGCGGCCAGGTGCCATGCATGGGCAGGCGCGTGAACTCCGCCAGGGCCGGAAGGCAGCAACGGTAACGACGTTCTCCTAGTGCCGTGGAGTGCCTGGCCACCTTTTTTTATTCCGGATTCCGGAATCCGGATTCCGGATTTTCCGACGGAACCGGAGGCGTCGGAGACGCGGGACGAGCAACCCTCCCGCAGACTCGTCAGGTTTTTGTTTGCGCTTTCGCGTTTCGGATTTGGTCTTTCGGGCAGTGTCCACGGGTTATCAGGTCATCGCGCGCAAGTGGCGGTCACAGACGTTTGACGACGTCGTCGGCCAGGACCACGTGGTGCGCACGCTGAAGAACGCCATCACGCGCAACCGGATCGCCCACGCCTACCTGTTCGTCGGGCCCCGCGGCACCGGCAAGACCTCGATCGCCCGACTGTTTGCCAAGGCCCTCAATTGCACGGGCGGCCCGAAGGCCGACTTTGATGTCAAGGATCCCGCCTGCGTCGCGATCGCCGAGGGGACGCACCTCGACGTGATCGAGATCGACGGCGCGTCGAACAACGGCGTCGACCAGGTCCGCGACCTGCGCGACACGGTCCGCTACGCCCCGGCGCAGGGGAAGTTCAAGGTCTACATCATCGACGAGGTGCACATGCTGTCGGTCGCGGCGTTCAACGCGCTGCTCAAGACGCTCGAGGAGCCGCCGGCGCACGTGAAGTTCGTCTTTGCCACGACCGACCCGCAGAAGGTGCTGCCGACGATCGTGTCGCGCTGCCAGCGGTTCGACCTGCGGCCCATCCCGGCCGCGCTCATCGTTGAGCGGCTCCGGAAGATCGCCCAGGCTGAGAAGATCAAGGTCACCGACGACGCCCTGGCCTGCATCGCGCGCATGGCCGACGGCGGCATGCGGGACGCCCAGTCGATCCTCGACCAGATGATTTCGTTCTGCGGCGGCGAGATTTCCGAGCCCGACGTGCTCGACGTCTACGGGCTGGTCGCGGCCGACAAGATCGCGGCCCTGGCCTCTGCCCTCGCGGCCGGCGACCACGCGAAGATCGTGGCAATCGTGGACGAGTGCGACGCCGCCGGCCGGGACCTGGTCCGGCTGCTCTCCGACCTGCAGGCGTACGTGCGCACGGCGCTGCTGGATGCGATCGCCCAGGGCGGCCGCAGCGCGCTGCTGGGTGGCGACCCGATGACGACCGAGCAGTTGACCCGGCTTCTGGACGGCCTGCGCGAGGGCGAGGGGGCGGTGAAGCTCGGGCTCGCCGAGAAGATCAATTTTGAGGTCACGCTTCTGAAGGCCGTCGAGGCCAGCCGGGCGCGGGCGATCGACAGCCTGATCAAGGAACTCTCCGCCCTCGCCGAGGAAGCGCCGGAAGCGGTGGCCGACGGCGAAAAAAAAAAGGACTGATTGACCGGCTGGAGGCCCGGCTGTGCGCGGCGTTGGCCGCCCCGGGAGCCGCGACCCTGGTCGAGCGCAACGGCAACGGCGATTCGGCCGATGAAGCGGTGGTGGCCGACGGCGAGCCGGCTGCCGAGACGGGAACCAACGTCTGGCCCGATGCCACCGCGGAGGCCGCCTTCATCGCCGAGCAACGCGACCAGGGCGACCCCGTCGCGGTGGTGGCGGCATCCGAGGCTGGCGAGGAAACCGAGAGCGCCGGGACGCTGCCAGCGCTGGCCGACCTCGTTCAACAGATCCCGGCCGAAACCCGCGAGGTGATGGACGAACTCTTCCGCGCCAAGTTCACAACCGTGAAGCGCGTGCCGAAGAAATCGCTGAAGGCGTGAGGCGCACACGGCGCTTGCGCTGTTTCTTCGGGCGAACGCCGAACGTCGGACGCCGAACGCCGGACGTCGAAGTTTAGGCGGAGGATTCGACGGCTAACCGACAGACCATTCATTGCCGACGTCCGGGCGGTCCTCGATGCTGCGGGCGTAGAGGTAGGCGTCGGCGGCTTGGTGGGGTGACTGCAGAGGCACGGGCTCGCGACGGTAGAGGCCCTCGGGCACGCCTTCGAACGCGTCGAGTTGCGGCAGCGCGGCGTCGGCCACGTCCCAGAGTTCGCCGACGACTCCCTCCTGATCAGCCGGCCACGGCACCATCCCGGGATACCCTTCGAGGAGAAACAAGCGATAACCTGGAGCGGTGCGGGCCGGGCCTATGAACTTCTGCCCGGCGAGTTGCCCGTGATTGCTCCCGCCGCGCTTCAGCGTGCCGTAGACGAAGAGGAGGCTCATAGCGCGGGAGGTTTGGGCTGAGTTGAAAGTTGAAGGGTGAGAGTTGAAAGACGCGAGCCGGAGGCAGGCGCTGCCGGCATTCAGAGAGAGCAAGGCACGCCGCGGGAGAATCGGTGGATTGGCGGTGCGAGCATGCCGGTCTGGGTCAGGGGCCTTTCAACCTTCAACCATCAACTTTCAACTGTGCTCACCGCCCTCAAGTCGACGGCGGAAACTCCACCACCAGGGCGGTGGTGTTGTCACGGCCCGAGGCCTCGACGGCCTCGTCGACGAGCCGGCGCGCGATGGTGCGGGTGTCGCCGTCCGGCGTCGGCTGGCGGATGAGGTCCTCGATGCGGTGATCCCAAAGTCCGTCGATCAGGCCGTCGGAGCAGATCAGAAACTTGTCGCCGGGCTGGTGACCGACCGCGCCGATGTGGGGATCGAGAAACTGGTGACCGGCGCCGAGGGCCTGCTGCAATGCGTTGCGGCGCGGGTGGGAGCGGGCCTCGCGCTCGTTGATCTGGCCGGCGCGGCGCAGGCTGCCGACCAGGCTGTGGTCATGCGTGACCTGGGAGAGTCCGCCGCCGGCGGGCAGGTAGTAGATGCGGCTGTCGCCGATGTGGGCGAAGTACATCCACTCCGGCGTGAACCACCCGAGACTCAGCGTCGCCCCCATGCCGGCGCATTCCTCATAGGAATAGCCGAGATGGAGCAGGTCGGAGTGGATTGCGGAGAACAGCTCGGAAAGGATGTCGGAGAAGCCCGCGTGGATGCCCGCGGCCGACATGCGGAAGGCGCGGGGGATGAGCTTCGTGATGCGCTCGACGGCGATCTTGCTGGCGAATTCGCCGGACTTGGCGCCGCCCATGCCGTCGCTCACCGCGAAAATGAAATCCGTCCCGCCCAGCGTCGCCTCGCCGGTCTTGCCGAGGTAGCGCACCTCGTGGCCGTCGACCGCCAGGGCGAGGAACGAATCCTCGTTGTTGGCGCGGAACCGTCCGCGGTCGGTGAGGGCGGACCAGGTGAGGCGGGTGGATGGGGCGGGGGGGCGCGGCGCAGGGGAGTCCATGGCTTACGTCGTCGGCGAGGGTTTCAGTGAAACCACGCCGGGGCCGCCCTCGAGGAGGGTGGCGAATTCAAAGTCGATGATGCAAAAGCGTCCGTCGGACATGCGGTAGGTGATGTTCCGCAGTTCGCGGTCCTCATGGCGCACCCCGTACTGCTCCAGCTCGGCGAAGATCTCCACCTGCCGCTCGGGACTGAGGTGGTCGACGCGGGTGCCGCAGTTGGTCGTGATGATCTTCAGGGCGGCGGGGTCGACCTCGAGCAGGCGGGGGACGAACGTGCAGCCGCGTTCCTCGAGATGGCGGAGGACCCGGACCTCGTGATCAAACCGCTCCTGGGCGAGGTGACCGCGGAAAGTCTTGTGGACCCGGCCGTCGTAGCCGATGCGCACCAGGGCGCGGGCGGTGTCCTTCATCTCGTGCATGCGGAATCAGCTAGAGCAGACCAGTACGGGAATTTGGCCACAAAAATGCGCAAGACGCACGGTGCATTTGTGGCGGGCGGCAGGCGTTTGGCGATCAGCGGTCAGCGGTCGGCCGTCAGCTTTTCGAGCTGCCAATCCTGGGTTGCCACAAGAAGGCACATGAGGCGCAAAGAGGAGGCGGGGATGTTGGTGATGAATGAGGAGTGACGGCTGTGGCAGTCGGTGGCGGCCTCGACTCCGTTCGCGCAATTTTGCGGCGGCTTGGGATTGGGCTCTGGCTGATGGCTGAAAGCTGACGGCTGAGGGCCCAAGAACGAACCTCCAGAACGCACAAAAGAGCCTGTCCATCAGTAGTATAGCTCAAAGTGTGTCCTCCGGCCAAGTTCTCGTTGCCTCTGGCATATAAGGTGCTGAATTCCGATTCGAGTTTTTGAGCGCCTCGGATCGCCGGAGTGTTCACGCTCGCCCAATCCCCCAATCCAAATCCTGTCCCAATCCTCCTACCATATGGCCAAATACAAACTGGAATACATCTGGCTCGATGGCTACCAGCCGGTCGCCAGCCTGCGCAGCAAGACCCAGATCAAGGAATTCGCTAGCTTCCCGAAACTCGGGGAGCTCCCCAACTGGGGTTTTGACGGCAGCTCGACGCAACAGGCCGAGGGCAAGAGCTCGGACTGCGTGCTGAAGCCTGTCGCGGTGTATCCCGATTCGACGCGCAAGAACGGCGTGCTCGTGATGTGCGAAGTGATGATGCCGGACGCCAAGACGCCGCATCCGTCGAACACGCGCGGCACGATCCCGGATGATCCGGACACGTGGTTTGGTTTCGAGCAGGAGTACTTCTTCTACAAGGACGGCGCTCCGCTCGGCTTCCCGACCGGTGGTTTCCCGGCCCCCCAGGGCCCGTACTACACTGGCGTCGGCTACAAGAACGTCGGCAATGTCGCTCGTGAGATTGTCGAGAAGCACATCGATATCTGTCTCGATGCCGGCATCAACCTCGAGGGCATCAACGCCGAGGTCGCCAAGGGCCAGTGGGAATTCCAGATCTTCGGCAAGGGCTCGAAAAACGCCGCCGACCAGCTCTGGGTGGCTCGCTACATCATGAGCCGCCTGTGCGAGGCCTACTGCGTCGACATCGAGTGGCGCTGCAAGCCGATCCGCGCGGCCTTCGACCAGCCGCTCGACTGGAACGGCTCGGGCATGCACTCGAACTTCTCGACGAAGCACATGCGCGAAGTGGGCGGCAAGGCCTACTTCGAGAAGCTCATGGCCGCCTTCAACAAGCACATGGGCGAGCACATCGCGGTGTACGGTCCGGAGAATCACCTCCGTCTCACCGGCCTCCACGAGACGCAGTCGATCGACAAGTTCACGTACGGCCTCGCCGACCGTGGCGCCTCGATCCGCATTCCGCACAGCTTCATCAACAACGGCTACAAGGGTTACCTCGAGGATCGCCGTCCGAACTCCGCCGCCGACCCGTACCTGGTTGCCGGCCGGATCATCAAGACGATCCAGACGGTCCCGCTGACCTGAGGTCGAAGCTGAAGTCTGTTTCCCACGGCGTCACCCGCGAGGGTGGCGCCGTTTTTTTTGCCGCGCGCAGCGCGGGCTTTTGGCCGTCAGCCGTCAGCGATCAGCTTTCAGCTTTTCCAGCGTCGATCCAGTTGGCCGCAATGAGGCGCAAAAGGCGCAGAATTTCTTCCAGCTACCAGCTACCAGCTACCAACTACCAACTACCAACTACCCTCTACCTCCGTCAGAATCCTACCCGCTACTCGCTACCCGCTACGCGCTACTCTCCCGCTGTGCTGCCTCTTTTGTTTGCTCTGGAGCGGGCCGGCGTGATGAGGTGACGCGATGGACGCAGCCCCTTCGTCGCACCGCGCCTCGGCTTGGGAATGGGCCCAGGTGTTGCTGCTGCTGGGGAATTTCGCGTGGACCACGCTCTGTCTCGGTGGATTTCGGCCGGAGACGATGCTCGTCACCAGCGGGGTGAATGCGCTGCTGCTGGCGGTCCACTTTGCGGGGCGGGCGTTGAGTCGCGGGCCGGTGCCGCGGTTTCACTGGGCGGGCTGGTGGCTGCTGCCGTTCCTGGCGTATGCGCTGGCCAACGTGGTTTGGATCACGCCCGTGCCGTGGCTGGGCTGGCGCGACTGGCTGGGCTGGGCGCAGTTGGCCGCCGTGTTCTGGGTCGTCCTCAACGGCATTCGGTCGTCGCGGGCGCGGACTTGGCTGTTCACGGGGGTGGTCGCGGTGGCGTACGTGACCGTCGTGCTGGCGTGCTACCAGCGTTTCGTGAAGCCCGACTGGCTGATGCTCGGACGCACGCAGGCCGACCAGTTCGTGGGCCGGGCCAGCGGGAGTTTCGGCATTCCCAACAGCCTGGCGGCGTTTCTGCTCTTGTTGATCCCGCCGCTGGCGGTGCTGGGTTTCCGTCGCGGCGCGACGGTGGTGTCGCGGGTGCTGTTTGGTTATCTCGCGCTGGCACTGCTCTTCGGCTTGGGGCTGACGATCAGTCGCGGCGGGTTCATTGCCATGGCGCTGGTCCTGGTGCTGTGGCCGTTGTGCCTGGCTCCGGGTTCGCTGGGACGTCGTCTCGCTTGGACCGCCCTGGCCGGGCTGGCGGTGGCGGTGGCCTTGGTGGCGCTCTATCTCGGGTCGCCGAGCGTCCGGATCCGGTTCGAGCAGATGAAGGCCGACTCCGGCGAGCGCACGCGGCCGATCATGTGGCGCGGCGCGTGGCACATCTTTCGCGAGCACCCGGCTTGGGGTGGGGGCGCGGCGTCGTTCAACGCGCTCTTCGAGAAATTCCGTCCCAACCAGTTCCAGGATGAACCGATCTGGGCTCACAACGACTATGTGAACACCCTGAGCGACTACGGAGCCGTCGGCTTCCTCCTGTTCTTCGGCGCAGCGGCCGGCGTGACGTGGCGGACAGCACGTTCGCGACGCGCGGTGACGAGGGACTGGCTCGAGTCTTCGGCGGTGGCCGGTGCGATGGCGATGGGACTGCTCGCATTCGCGCTGCAGCTCTTCGTCGACTTCCATTTCAAGATCCCCGCGCTGGCCATGGCCTGCGGGATCATGGCTGCGCTGGTGGTAAGGCGATCAGCGCCGGAGGAGACGGCCCCGGTGGGCCCCATCGGTCGCCTGGTCTGCGGGCTGGTCGCCGCGGGCCTGATCGCGGGCTGGGCGACGTGGTTCGCGCCGATGTACCGGGGTGAGGCCCTGCGATATGCGGCCCGCCAGTCGCTCAATCGGCTGGCCTTGACCGAACCCGACAAGGTCGAACAGGCGGCGACCTTGGTGGCGGCGCGGGCGGATCTCACCAAGGCGGTGGCTCTCGATCCGCGCAACGCGCAGGCGTGGGCCGATCTCGCCTACACGATCTCGCTGCAGGATCACGTCACGAAGGATCGGACTGCGGAGCTGGGCCGGGAGTCGGAAGACGCTGCGAGACGGGCCCTGGCCATCACCTCCGTGGTGCCGGAGTTCTGGGTCCGGCGCGGGGTGGCGCTCGACATGCAGGGACGCCGGGCGGAGGCCGGAGCTCACTTTGTGAAAGCCCTAACCTTGGCCCCGGCGAATGGCTTGGTGTGGTTTTACCAAGCTTTTCACCTTAGTATGAACAAAGGTGACCCCGGACTGGCCCTCGCGGCAGTCGATTTCTCCTTGCGTCTTGACCCGGGTAATCGCGAGGCGCAATCATTGCGCAAGCGATTGGCATCGGGCCGCCGCGAGCCGTAACCCCCTTGGTAACTATGCGAACCAAATTCCTGTCGTGGATTGTGATGTTTGCGATGGCCGCCTGCTTGGCCCTTTCGGCGCAGGCCCAAACCGGTCGTGTGGCCGGTCGAATCGTCGCCGCCAAGGTCAAGGGAACCGTCACGGCCACCAACACCGTCGACAACAGCAAGCACGAGCTGAAGGACAACGACGCCATCACGGAGAAGTACGTCGTCACGACCGCACAGAATTCGAGCGTGATCCTGGTGTTCTCGAACGGATCCACGATCAACTTGGCGCAGGACTCGACCCTTTCGATCGAGGAGTTCCTCCAGGACCCGTTCTCCACGTCCTACTCGATGGCCACCGCGACCGCGGAGCCGTCGACGTCGACCACCAAGCTGACCCTCGCCCGAGGCGAGTTGGTCGGCAACGTGAAGCACCTCAACAAGGACCAGGGCTCGTCCTTCACGGTCAACACGCCGGTCGGCGCGGCCGGTATCCGCGGCACGACGTTCCGCATTGTTTTCCGCCCGGACAGCTCGGGTAAGGCGTTCTTCACCCTCAGCACGGCGGAAGGCGAAGTCATCCTGACGGGCGCGGCGCCTGGCGGCACCGCGGTCCCCACCGGCAAGGAAGTCGTGGTCGAGGTCGAAGTGACGGTTGATGCCGCCACGGGCACCGTGACGGTCACGGCGCCGCCGACCGTGGTGACGCAGGACATTCCGGCTGCCACGCAGGCGGCCATCCAGACGGCAGCCCAGGAAATCGTCACGGCGAACCAGGAAGTCATCTTCACCTCGGCGACGACGAGCAATTCGACGCCGCCGCCGGCCCCGCCAGAGCCTCCGCCTCCGGCTCCGAAGCCGCAGGACACCACGACTCCGGGCGACGGCAAGTAAGCCGGCGCGGCGTTGCGCCGCGCCGGGCTGGTTGAAAGTCGCAGGTCTGCAGGTCGCAGGTCGAGTCCGCGGCTGTGCTGCTATCGTTGCCCATTCGGAGGCCAATCCGGCTTCGACTTGAGACATGCGACCTGTGACTTTCCCGCCGCCGCCGCCGCGGGGAATCTGCTTTCTTTCGCTTAGCCTGAGCCGTAGGTTCGCGCGCCGTGGCCCAGCTGAAAAAGAAGACCGCCCTGTCGTGGCTGCGACGCTCCGCGCTGCTCGTGATCCCGGCGATCTGGTGCCTGCTGAACTCCTTCGGTCACCTGGAGTTTCTCGAGAACAAGCTGATCGACTATCGCTATCGCGCCCGCGGCGAACTCGATGTGCCGGTGAAGCTCATCTACGTCGATATCGATAACGAGGCGATCCAGAAGTTCAGATGGCCGTGGAACCACAGCCGGTTCGCGCAGATACTCAATGCGCTGTTCGACCACGGCAAGATCAAGGCGGTCGGCATTGATTTGGTGTTTTCAAGCAACTCCTACGCGGAGTTTGGCCAAGACGAGCAGAAGGCCGGGCGAATCCTGTTCGGCCGGGCGATCCTCAAGCACAAGAACGTGGTGCTGGCGGCGAACTATGTACCCGGTCCGGGCTTGATGCAGGGCCGGCGGGAGTTTCCGTGGATTTTCGAGGGCTTCACGGATCCGGAGAAGAACGACCCGCCGGAGATGCCGGGGGTGCCGATCTTGGGGCCGTTTTGGGGCATCCCGGGCTTGATCGACACCTACAAGGGCGAGGCCCGCATGGCGCCGATCTTCGCCGACGCGAAACAGGGCAGCTATTACCCCATGGCGCTGCGGCTGGCCTTGCTCCAGTGGGGGCTCGATGCCTCGGCGCTGCGCCGCTATTCCGATCGAATCGAGGTGCGCGGCACCGACGGCGCGCTGGTCACATCGATCCCGATCCAGCGCGGCCAGATCGTCGAGGCGACCTGGTTCTCAAAGTGGATCTCGCCGCTCAATCCCAGGTGCAGCGTCGACGACGTGCGTGTGGGTGCGGCGGAAATTGAAAGCGACAATCCGGAGGATCAGGCGAAAGGACGGGAGTTTTTCGACCAGTTCAAGGATGCCATCGTTTTGATCGGCCCGGTTGATCCGCTGCTGCAAGACTTGGCCCGCACGCCGTTCGACAACACGCCGGTGCCGCAGGTCGGCTTTCACGGCAATCTCCTGAAGACGTTGCTCTCGGGGATTTACATGAAGCACCTGCCAGAGTGGATGGACATCGCGCTCACGTTCTTCGTGACGATTTGCGTGGTCCTGCTGGCCCTGACCGAGGGGGCGAAGGGCCTCCGGTTCAAGGCGCTCGCACTGCTGGTGCTCGGCATCTACGTGGCCGCGGCCTTCGGCCTATTTTCCTCGTACCACCTGGTCCTGCCACTGGCGGCGCCAGTCAGCTCGACCATCATGACCAGCCTGATCGCGGTCGGCTGGCAGCTGATCGACGAGCAGAAGGCCAAGGGCCGTATCAAGGGCATGTTCGGCACCTACGTTTCGCCGCAGCTCGTGGACCAGATGGTGAACTCCGGCGAAAGCCCGCAGCTGGGCGGTCACGACGACGAGATCACGGCGTACTTCAGCGACATCCAGTCGTTCTCGACCTTCTCCGAGAAGCTGGGTTCGGGCCCGCTGGTTGAGCTGATGAACGAGTACCTCACCGCCTGTACGGACATCGTGCAGGGGCAGGGCGGCACGCTCGACAAGTACATCGGCGACGCGGTCGTGGCGATGTTCGGCGCGCCGATCACGGTCAAGGACCATGCCTTCCGCGCCTGTGTGGCGACCCAGCTCGTGCATCAGCAGCTGCGCGCGCTGCGGGATAAGTGGAAATCCGAGGGGCAGAAGTGGCCGGAGATCGTGTGGGAGATGCAGTCGCGCATCGGCCTGAACACCGGCGTCTGCATGATCGGCAACATGGGCAGCCGCACCCGGTTCAACTACACGATGATGGGCGACAACGTGAACCTCGCGGCGCGCATGGAGAGCGGCGCGAAGTCATGGGGCGTCTACACCATGTGCACCGAGACGACCAAGCAGGCCTGTGAGCTGCACGGCGGCGACCGCGTGGTGTTCCGCGCGCTCGGCCGCATCGTGGTGAAAGGCCGCACGCAGCCGGTGCCGATCTACGAGATCGTCGGACTCAAGGAGAGCCTGCCCGAGGGCGCCCGGGAGTGCATCGCGCTCTTCGAGCAGGGCCTGGCCAAGCACTATGCCCGCGACTGGGACGGCGCCATCGCGCTGTTCAAGCAGAGCCTGAATCACGAGCCGAACCAGCCGGGCAAGACGCCGGGCGTGAAAAGCAACCCGTCGCTCGTCTACATCCACATCACCGAAGGCTACAAGGCCGAGCCGCCGCCGGCGGATTGGGATGGGGTGTACCACATGACGGAAAAATAGCGCGCGGCGCTACTTTCCCGTCATGTGGGGGAGGAGGGAGCAGGGAGCATGGAGAAGGGAATCAGGCGGGGTGGCGGATTTTTCGCTCGTGGAACGAGCCCTGCCATCGGGCAAGGGCTCCGCAATCCGTTCCTGCTCCATGCTCCTTGCTCCCTTCTCCCGATGATCCTGAAATAGCGCAGCGCGCTATTTCAGGATCATGTCCTTGACCGTCTTGCCTGCCGGGATCATCGGCAGCACGTGTTCGGTGAAGGGCACGATGACGTCGAGGACGTACGGGCCGTCGTGGTCGAGCATCTCCTGGATGGCCGCGCGGAGGTCGGCGCGCTTGTGGACGCGGCGGCCCTTCACGCCGAAGCCCTCGGCGATCTTCACGAAGTCGGGATAGAGGCCGCCGAGATTGTCGGGGCTGCCGACATTGGATTCGTCACCGAGGATGGTGTTGCCGCGCACGCTGCCGTAGAAGCGGTCCTCCCACTGCACGACCATGCCGAGGTGCTGGTTGTTCAGGATGATCGCCTTGGCCGCGATCTTCTCGATGTGGGCGGTGGCGAGCTCCTGGACGTTCATCATGAACGAGCCGTCGCCGTCGATGTCGATGACCTGCTTGTCGGGATTGGCCACCTTGGCGCCGAGGGCGGCGGGGTAGCCGAAGCCCATCGCGCCGAGGCCGAGCGAGCTGATGTAGCGGCGCGGCTCATTGAACCGGTAGAACTGCGCGGCCCACATCTGGTGCTGGCCCACGCCGGTGGTGATGATGGCGTCGCCCTTGGTGAGCTCGTAGAGCGTCGCGACGGCCTCCTGGGGCACGATGTGCTTGCTCTTGTCCCAGCGGAAAGGGTGCTCCTTCTTCCAGGCGGCGACCTGGGCATGCCACTCGGACGTGTTCGGCGCCTTGAACTTCGCGGCGGCGGCGAGGGCGTTGAGGCGGGACAGGGCCACCTTCACGTCGCTCACGATCGGATGCAGCACGCGCTTGTTCTTGTGGTGCTCGGAGGCGTCGATGTCGATGTGGACGATCTTGGCGTGCGGCGCGAACTTCGACGTGTCGCCGGTGATGCGGTCGTCAAACCGCGCGCCCACCGCGATCAGGAGGTCGCACTGGTCGACCGCCCAGTTGCCGTAGGCGGCGCCGTGCATGCCGAACCACTGCATCGAAAGCGGATGCGATTCCGGAAAGGCGCCGAGGCCCATCAGGGTGGTGGCCACCTGGATGTTGGTCTTCTCGGCAAACGTCTTCAGCTCGGCGTGCGCGTTGGCGGAGATGATGCCGCCGCCGGCGTAGATCACCGGGCGCTTGGCCTCGGCGACGAGGCCGAGCACGACCTTCAGCTGCTCGTCGGTCGCGGCCTGGGCCGCCGCGGCGTAGGCGTTGCGGAACTCGATCGTCGGCGGGTACACCGGCGTGAATCGCGCCTGCTGGACGTCCTTCGGCAGGTCGATCACGACCGGGCCGGGGCGCCCGCTGCGGGCGAGGTGGAAGGCCTCCTTGAAGATCCGCGGCAGCTCGTGGACGTTCATCACGAGGTACGAGTGCTTCACGATCGGCAGCGTCATGCCGTAGAAGTCCGTCTCCTGGAACGCCATCTTGCCGATGTACTTCGAGTACACCTGGCCGGTGATGGCCACGAGCGGGACTGAATCCATGTAGGCGTCGGCGATCGCCGACACGAGGTTGGTGGCGCCGGGGCCGCTGGTCGCCATGCACACGCCGACCTTGCCGGTCGACCGCGCGTAACCCTCCGCGGCAAACGAGCCGCCCTGTTCGTGGCGAGGGAGAATGGTGCGGATCTTGTCTGTGCGGGCCAGGGACTGGTGGAGCTCCTGCGACGCGCCGCCCGGGTACGCGAAAATAACGTCAACACCTTCGCGGATCAGGCACTCGACGACGGCGTCGGAGCCCTTCATTTCGCGGCCGATCTCGGCCTTGGGAAACGCGGCGGGTGAGGTGTGGGCTTTTTTCATGGCGAAATAGACGGTCAGGCGGACGGCGAGATAACACAGGTTTTGAGAGCTGAGGCAAGGCCGCCGTCATAGGACAAACCGCCCGCGCCGCAGGGAAAACGCCTCGTTTGTGTCATAAGACACCACCGAAACGGTTGGTGGTTCGACGAGCATGGTTCACCACGAAGGCCACCAAGTCCACGAAGCCAGAGGCATCAGGGCTTAGCGTTCGTCGCGGTCTTGGCGGTGAAATGGATCGAGATCCAAACCATGTTCACCGCTAAGGCCGCCAAGCTCGCGAAGGCGGAGGCTCGGGCTTCGTGGCCTTGGTGTTCTTCGTGGCGAACCCACCAGCATCGCAGCGGGACGATTTCGGTTGGCGAAGCTGACGGTCGGGCGCACCGTGGGGCATGATCAAACTGCTCTTTATTGGCGATATCGTGGGCCGGCCGGGCCGCGACATCGTTAACGAGCGGCTCGCGGGGATTCGTCGCGAGCACCACCTCGACTTCGTGATCGCCAATGGGGAGAACGCGGCGGCGGGGGCCGGAATCACGGAGCAGATTGCCAAATCACTGTTGGGCGCCGGCATCGATGCGATCACGCTGGGTGATCACGTCTGGGACCAGCGCGGCTGGGAGAATGAGATCACGCAGATCGAGCGCGTCTGCCGGCCGGCGAACCTGCCGGCGTCGAATCCCGGCTGGGATCACCTCGTGATCGAACAGCGCGGCTTCCGGGTGGCCGTTTTCACGGTGCTGGGGCGAACCTTCATGGGACTGAAGGCCGACTGCCCGTTCCTGTGCGTCGACCGGATGATTGAGCGCCTGAAGGCGCAGGCCGACGCGATCATCGTGGAGGTGCATGCCGAGGCGACGTCAGAGAAGCAGGCGCTGGGCTGGTATCTCGACGGCCGGGTGACGGCGGTGATCGGCACGCACACCCATGTGCCGACGGCGGACGCGTGCGTGCTGCCGAAGGGGACAGCCTTCATTTGTGACGTGGGCATGACTGGCCCGTACGCGAGCGTGCTGGGCCGGGCGATTGAGCCGGTGGTGGCCCGGTTTGTGGACGGCATGCCGCGCCGCTTTGATGTGGCGACCGAGGACGTCCGCCTCTCCGGCGCCCTGATCGAAATCAGCCCCTCAATGGCGAAGGCCGAAAAGATCGAACTGCTGACGGTGAGGCAGTGACCGGAATTCCGGACCTTTCCATTGCGGATTGCGGATCGCGAATTGCGGATTCTCCGGAGAGAGCCAACTAGACCCCGTACCTGCGAAGTGGGCGGCTAGAATGTCTGCGGCCGTGGCCGTGCAAACTCGTTGGAAACCTAGGCCGCACCGAGCACGAGCGCCCGACAAATCCGCAATTCGCGATCCGCAATCCGCAATTTCAAGAGTGCACCACGCCGCCTTCCTCGTAGGCGCCGAGGTGGCGGTAGCGCTGGTAGCGGGTCTCGACCAGTTGGTCGGCCGGCAGGCCGCGGAGGTCGTTGAGGTGTTTCTGGAGCGCGTACTTCAGCGCGGAGGCGGCCTGCGCCGGGTCGTTCTGCGCGCCGCCGAACGGCTCGGAGATGACCTCGTCCACGACGCCCAGGCCCTCGAGGGTCGCGGCGTTGAGCTTGAGCGCCTCGGCAGCCTTCGGCGCGGCTGCCCGGTCCTTCCAGAGGATCGCGGCGCAGCCCTCGGGTGAAATGACCGAGTAGTAGCTGTTCTCGAAAATCAGGACGCGGTCCGTCACGCCGACGCCAAGCGCGCCGCCGGAGCCGCCTTCGCCCACGACGATCGCGATCGAGGGCACCTTGAGCATCGCCATCTCGCGCAGGTTGACCGCGATGGCCTCCGACACGTGGCGGGCCTCGGACTCGATGCCGGGGTAGGCGCCGGGGGTGTCGATGAACGTGATGACCGGCAGGCCGAAACGCTCGGCCGTCTTGAAGAGACGCAGGGCCTTCCGGTAGCCCTCGGGCTGCGGCATGCCGAAGTTGCGGAGGATGTTCTCCTTCGTGTCGCGGCCCTTCTGCTGGGCGACGATCATGACCGCCTCCTGGTTGAAAAACGCGGTGCCGCCGATGAGGGCGCGGTCGTCACGGAACTGACGGTCGCCGTGCAGTTCCTGGAACCCCTCGAAAATCATCCCGATGTAGTCGAGCGCGTACGGCCGCTTGGGGTGGCGGGCAATCTGGACGCGCTGCCAGGGGGTGAGATTGGAATAAATGTCCTTCTGGGCCTGCTCGATCCGCTTTTCCATCGCCCGCACCTCGGCCGACAGGTCGAGGTTGTTTTCGAGGGACTTTTGGTGGAGCGCGTCGAGTTCCTTGGTGAGTTCGCGGAGGGGCTTCTCGAACTCCAGGACGTAAACGGGTTTTTCCATCAGACCAAAATTACCGGTCCGGCGGGTGGGGTGTCAACGGGCGCCGGGCCGCCTAGGGGAAAGTATTAGGTTGCCAGAATCCCCGGGAATGGGGTCACCCACCCACCGGCGGCTGCTTCAACTGCTCCTTCCAACCCTGGATCTTGGCCTGCGCCCCGAAGTGCTCGGCCTTGGCCTTGTCGCCCCGCTCCATCCAGATCCGCGACAGGGTGGTGTTGATGAACAGGTCGTCGGACCGCAGGGCGTGCGCCCGCTGGGCGGCGGCGAGCGCCGGGTCGAGCTGCCGCTGCGAGAAATGAACCTCGGCCAGCGCGTGCCACGCCTCGAACGAGCCGGGCGCCTCGGCCGTCGCCCGGTTGAGCTTCTCCACAGCCAGGGCCACGTCGCCGAGCGCGTAGTCCGCGGTGGCTTCCTCGATCAGGGTCTGGAGTTCGTCGGCGGTCATCGGGCGTCGCAGTGTGGCGAAGACGGGAGAAAAAGAAAGGACGGCCTTGCGGGCCGTCCTGGAGAATCGGGTTTGCCGAAGGATCAGCTGTGGTTTGCTTCGACGCTGATCGTCACGCTGACCTCGTCGCCGAGCACCTTCCCGAGCATGGCCGGGCCGGCCAGGTTGAACTCGGACTTCTTGATGGTGGTCGTCGCCTCCCAGCCGGAGACGGTGGAGCCGGGCTTCATGCCGGGGCCGAAGCCGAGGACGGTGACCTTGAGGGTGACGGGCTTGGTGACGTCCTTGATCGTGAGGTCGCCGGTGACGTCGTAGGTGTCCTCGCCGGTCTTCTTCCACGACGAGCTCTTGAACGTCATGGACGGAAACTGGGTGACATTGAAGAAGTCGCCGCCGAGGAGGTGGCCGTTGCGCTTCTCGTTCGCCGTGTTCACGGACGCGACGTCAACGGTGGCGGTCACGGTGCTGTTCTCGAGGTGCTCGCGGTCGACCGAGATCGAGCCCGTGACCTTGGTGAAGCTGCCGGTGAAGCGGGACATCAGGTGCCGCAGCGTGAAGCCCGCGCTCGAGTGCACGGGATCAATGTTGAAGACCTCGACCGCACCCTGGGCGGAAGCAAGGAGCCCGAAGGAGAGGGCAGTGATGACGATCAGGCGGTTCAGTTTGTTCATGGGGGAAATTGAGAGACCGGGGACATAAGCAGGGTTTGGGCGCAGCGCAACTCACAGAATCAACATGGCGTCGCCGTAGCTCAGGAAGCGGTATTCGCGCGCCACGGCCTCGGCGTAGATCTCCCGGATCCATGCGATGCCGTCGGTGGAGCCGGGGGCGAGGAAGGCCGAGACCAGGCAAAGAAGCGTGGAGCGAGGTTGGTGGAAATTGGTGATGAGGACGTCGACGCCGCGGAACCGGTACGGGGGGTGGATGAAGAGACCGGCCTCGCCGTAATAATCGTTTGCCAACGTTCCGGGAGCCTCGCGACCCAGGAAGTCCTCCAGCGTCCTCACGGTGGTGGTGCCGACGGCGACGCGGCGTCCGGGCGGATGGGCAAGGGCGCGAATCGTCGCCGCGGGCAGTTCGTACAGCTCGCGGTGGATCGCGTGCTCCTCGACCGTGGCGGTGCTGATCGGCTTGAACGTGCCCAGGCCGACATGGAGGGTGATCTCGGCCGGGAGAATGCCCTGCGCCGCGAGCTGCTCGAGCAGGGCCGGCGTGAAATGCAGGCCGGCGGTCGGCGCCGCCACCGCGACCTGGCGGGCGCGGTTGGCGTAGACGGTTTGGTAGCGCTCCAGGTCCTCTGCCCGCCGGGACTCGTCGCTGCGCTCGATGTACGGCGGCAGCGGCACGTCGCCGAGTTCGTTGGCGATCGTCGTGATGGGCGCGTCGCCGCGAGTGGTGAAGCGCACGTGGGCGGAGCCGTCGGGCTCCTTGCCGACGATCTCGCCGCGAAAGGCGCCGGAGGCGTGGGCAAACGTCGCGCCGACTGGGAGCTTCTTGCCGGGACGAATCAGGCACCGCCACGTGTGGTCGTCGTCGGGCCGCAGCAGGAAACACTCGACCTGCCCGCCGGTGGGGCGCTGCGCGTGAAGACGTGCCGGCAGGACCGCGGCGTTGTTCCGGAACAGCGTGTCGCCGGGCCGCAGGAACTGGGGGAGATCCGCGAACGTGTGGTGCGCAATCGTGTGCCGGGCGCGGTCGACCACCAGCAGGCGGGACTGGTCGCGACGGGCCGCCGGGGTCTGCGCGATCAGGCGCGGCGGGAGGTCGTAGTCGAACAGGTCGGTGGCAAGCGGCACGGAGCTTACCTCGCCGTGATCCCGGACCGACGCGAGACGGATTTTTCGGCGTCAACCTCCACTTTGGTCCAGCTTACCAGCTTCGCCGCGCTTCGATAGTATCGTCCCATGAGCCGCGGCGAAATCATCCACGACACGAAGCGCAGCAGGTTGGGCCGGGGCCGTTGGCCAAGGCTGTTGGGCAGGTTGACGCCCATCGCGTGCCTCGCGCTGCTTGCGACGACGGCGGTGGCGCGCGAGCCCGCGCTGCTCCCGGCGCCGGGCGGCCTCAGGGTCGCCGCGGTCGCGGAAACGGAGATTGCGTTGTCGTGGAGCGCCCCGTCCGGCGTCAACCGCGTCACGGGCTTCAAGGTGACCTGCGAGGCTGGCGAGTTCACCGTCAATGCCGCCGAGTGTCGGCTCCGCGACCTCGTGCCGGGCACCACCTACCGCATCGCTGTCCGCTCGCGCGACGACCGCGGTGGCTGGTCGACGTCATGCCCGCCGGTCATCGTGACCACGAAGCCCGACCACACGGCGCCATCGGTGCCGACGGGGCTGAAGGCCGAAGCGGTGGGCGAAACCCGGTTCACTCTGACGTGGCATCCGGCGAAGGACAACGTGCGGGTCGTGGCCTATGAAGTCTTTCAGGACGGGAAATCACTGGGTGTGCAAAGGGAGGTTGAGTGCACCGTTCGGAAGTTGGTGCCGGGACCCACCTATCGCCTGGCGGTCCGCGCCGGCGACGCGGCGGGCAATTGGTCGAGCTTGAGCGAGCCGCTGCTTGTGACGACGGATCCGGATCGGCGCCGGCCGACGCCACCGTCGGGTCTGGTCGCCAGCAGCGTCGAGCCGACCCGGTTTCAACTCAGCTGGCGGCCTTCCACCGACAACGTCGGCGTCACGGGCTACGAAGTGCGCAGCAACGGGGTGTCCGCGGGCACGACCACCACGTCGACGATTGAGGTCACCGGCCTTCGGCCGGATACAAGCTACGGGCTGGTCGTGCGCGCCCGGGATGCGGCGGGAAACTGGTCAACGGATAGCGCTGCCTTGGCGGTGCGCACGTCGCACACGGACCAGACCCCGCCGTCGGTTCCCACGCAGCTGCGGGCGGAAGCGGCGGCGGCGACCGCTTTCACGCTGGCCTGGGACGAGTCGACGGACGACGCGGGGCCGGTGCTCTACGAGATTGTCTGCGACGGGAAAACGGTGGGCCGGACTTCGGCCTTGCGGCAGGAGTTCCACGACCTCGTGCCCGGGGTGGCGTACCACTATGCCGTGCGGGCGGGTGACGGTGCCGGCAACTGGTCGGCACTGAGTACCGAGCTGTCGGTCACGCTGGGTGGGATTGACGACAGTGTGGGCTTCGAGGCGGAGGAGGGGTTCGCCCCGGGTGCGGTGGACGGCCAGCTCGGCTGGACCGCCGCCGCGGGAGCAATTATCGTGGCCGACCCGGTGCGGACCGGGGGCCAATCGCTCCGCGTCGCCGCGTCGGCAGCCACTCGCGAATTTCAGATCCCGGACAGCGGAATCACCTTCACGGACGTTTTCGCCCGTCCGGCCGCGGCCGCTGATGCCTTGCACGGCGTGTTCCTCGAGACCGAAGCCGCGGCGGTCGCGCTGGTGGCGAAGGACGGCCGAGGGGAAATCTATGTCTGCGATGGCAACGGTGCGGGTGGCGGGACGTGGAGCGGGACGGGTGTCACCGCGGCGCTCGCCTCGACGGGGCAGACTCAGGATTGGCTGCGGGTCACGCTGCGGACGGATCACTCTTCGGAGCGATGGGATATCTCGGTCGACGGGCGCCTGGTCGCGGTCGACCTCGGCGCGATCCGCGCAGCGGGGGAGGGATCTGAGATCGTCACCTTGAGCTGCGGCTCGTCCGCCGGGGCGGTGTTTGACGACCTGCTCGTCGCACCGGACAACCCGGTGTTTGCCGATGCCGACCTCGACGGCATGGACGACGCCTGGGAGACGGCGCAGGGACTCGACCCCCAGCACAACGATCGCGACGGCGACCCCGACGGCGATGGGATCAAGAACATCCGTGAGTTTCTCATCGGTTCAAATCCTCGGTCCGCCGATAGCGACGGTGATGGTCTGACCGACGGGGTCGAGTGGCAGCTGGGCTCAAGTCCAGCCGACTCGGATACCGATGGTGACGGCCTCTCGGACGGCTGGGAGCGATCGCATGGGCTCGACCCCCTGTCGTCCGTCGACGGATCGCGGGATGACGACGGCGATGGGGTGTCGAACGCCACGGAAGTCCAGGCCGGCACCAATCCGTTTGATTTCTTCAACGGCCGGGCCGTCTACACGGCTCCAGCTGAGTTACAGGGTCCGACAACCTACGCCTACGACCACTCCGGTCGAATGACCCGGGCAACCTACCCGGCTGGCCGGGTGGTGCGATACGAGCGGGACGCGGCGGGGAACCTGAGTTCGATTTCGGCGACCGATGAAGGGCCCATCGCCGAGTGGCGGCGACAGCACGGACTTCCTGCTGACGGGTCTGGTGCCGGGAGTGATGACGCGATCCTCGCTGGCGACGGCCTGACCAATTTTGAGAAGTACGCCTTTGGCCTCGATCCCCGGGTGCGATTCGACGGAGAGATGCCGGCGATCAACCGGATAGTGGCCGACGGCGTGGCATGGCTGGCCGTGGTCTACTCCCGACCGGCCCCGGTCCCCCTCGACGTCGACTATGCGGTGGAGACCTCTGCAGATGGCCTGGGTTGGTCCCGGGTCGGAGATGGCGCGCTGAACTCGGTCACGACGGCGACTCCTGACCTCGCGCGGGTCGAGGTTCGGCTGCCGGCGCCGGCAAGCGGAGCGGGCGCATGGCGCGTGCGCCTGAACCTGAAGCGGAAATTTCTGCCATGAGTATCCTACCTTTCACGCCACCGCCGGGCAGCCTCTGCCGCCGGCTCTTCGCCCTGTATGCAATCGCGCGGCTTTTCTTCTTCGCCGCCGGTAACCTGACGGCCGCTGATCCGCTGACCACGATCCGGTTCACAGGAACCTTCGTCGACCATCCCTCGGCGGGGCGGACGATCTTCTACAACTACGACGGAGGCATCCAGTCGCAGGTGAACAACTACGGCAACATCCCGAGCTACACCACAACCGTGCCAGCCAGCTCGCAAATCTCCTGGTTCGATCCGGAGGGTGCGCCGCTTCAAGGCGACGGACGCTATGCGGATCATCGGCGCAGCACCGGGCCGTTCGTGCTGAATGCCGTCTACTACACCGCGCCGAATCACCTGGTGACGGTCCCCGTCGGAACGGTGCACTTTACCAACGGTATCGCCGACGACGCGTGGCTGGGAGGAGGCCAGTCGGGAATGATTGCTGCCACCGGCCGCTGGGCGGCGGCCAAGCTGACGAGCCTCGACGAACGGCGGATGAAAACGGCGGGTGATCCGGTTCAGCTGGGAACGGGCGCCGCAGTGGCCTCTCGCCGGCTGTTCACCTTTCACGGCGCGAGGGACTGGGAATTTCGGATCTCCTACAATTCGGCCCTCGCCGCCGCTCAGGACGTGCCCGGCGCGATTGGGTTTGGCTGGAGCCATCCGTTCGAGGCCAAAGTCGTTTCGTCGGGTGCGAACCGGATCGTCCAGTGGGGCCCGACTCACTCGAATTCCTTCAGCCCGCAGACCAACGACCCAAGCTCGTTCGTGTCGGCGGACGAAGGCACGCAGTATGATCGCCTGACCACCTTGACCGGAGGAGGCTGGCGGCTCCTGCGGCGTGATCAGTCCTCATTGCGATTCGACGCCGCGGGACGGCTGGTCGAGGACGTCGATCCGCACGGGCGAAAGCTCGTGGTCGCCTACGACGGAAGCGGTCGGATCGCCAGCATCACCGAACCCATATCCAACACCCGTCTGACTTTCACCTATGCGTATGCCACCATTCGCGTCGAGACGATCACGGATGGGACCGGCGCGGTCGTCGCGCTGGCGTACAATTCGGGTCAGGTGCTCAACCGAATTGTGAACCAGAACGGGAAGGCCGTGGACTTCTTGTACGATGCCAACCGCGGGTTGCTGAAAACGACGGACCATCTGGGCGCCATCGTGTCTTCGAACACCTATGACGGCGCCGGGCGGGTGGTGCTCCAGGACGACGGCCGCGCGGACAACCAGAAGCTGGCCCTCGGTTACGTGGAGCAGGGACTCCCGGGTAGCACCTCCTACGCGGACTCGGACATCGGGCGCACCGTGCCGATGTTCCTCCCGGTGCCGGGGCAAGTGGCGCTGTCGAGCTTCACCGGGCTCGATGGTGTCGCGGTCAACTACACCCTGGACAGCAACGGCCGCCTGGCATCAGCCACGCGCGCTGGGCTCACGACCACGGCCACGTACGATGCGGCGGGAAATCTCGCGACTCTGGTTGATCCAAATGGCCAGGTTACCAAGGTGACTCCCGGCATCGTGGTGGCGGCCAACGATCGCAGCGGGCGAGGAACGTTGTACCGATTCGATGCCGGCTACCGGTTGCTGAGCGCTACCGACGCGGCAGGCGGCAAGACCGAGTACCGCTACGATGCCCACGGCAATGTGATCGAGATCATCGATCCGCTGCTCCGGAGCACCCGGTTCGGGTACGACGCGCAGGGAAATGTCGTTCAGGTGACCGATCCGGCCGGGCTGGTTTCGCGGTACGAATACGATGCCCGCAACAACCTCGCGGCCGCCACCGATTCCCTCGGTCATCGCACCAGCTGGACCTATGATGCGCTCAACAACCCGGTCAGTTCGACTGATGCGACCGGAGGTACGATCCGTTGGACGTACGACGCGAATTCACTCCCGCTCACGATCACGCTGCCCGGCGGCGGCCAGTACCGCCTGACATACACGCTGGGTCGGCTCGCCGAAATCGTGGATCCGGCGGGAGTGTCTAGCCGGTTCGGCTACGACGCCGACGGACGGGTCAGTTTTGTGGAGGATGCCGCGGGTAACCGGACGCGCTACGGCTTTGATCCGATCGGGAACCTGGTGGAGGTCACGGATCCGCGAGGCGGAGTCACCAGGATCGCGTACGACCACCGCAACCGCCGGACCCGACTGGAGGAGCCAACCGGGGCCGCCTCGACCTATGACTATGACGAGGACGGAAATCTGGATGCGGTGACCGATGGGCTGGGGCAGGTGACGCGTTACGTCCGCGATGGGGAAGGGCGAGTTGAATCGATCGAGGATCCTTCCGGCCGGAAGGTGAACCTCGCTTACGACGTGGCCGGGCGAACCTGCGGCCTCACCAATGGCGAAGGGGAAACAATTCGGATCACATTCAACGCGGCTGGTGAAGAAACGGCGATGGTCGATCCGTCAGGTGCGGTGACTTCGGTCGACCGGGACGACAGAGGTTTGCCCTCGGCCTTGCGGTCGGCCACGGGTGAGATCCAGACGTTTCTCCGGGATGCACTCGGTCGATCTATCGGATTGCGTGACGCCACTGGCCTGGAGGCCACTTGGCATCGCGACGCCTTGGGAAGGGTCGTGGATGCGATCGATCCGGGTGGTTTGACGGCCTCGACACGATTTGACGCGGACGGCAACCCGACTGCGTTGGTTAATCCGCTGCTGGCTCAAACCGACCTGCTTCACGACGCCGCCGGGAAATTGACCGGGCTGCGCACGCCGGAGGGTCGGGGATTTTCCATTGGGTACGACGCGCGCGGTTTGGTGCGCGAACGGATCCTGCCCTCGGGAGAAAGAACCACGGTGCAGCGGGACCAGAATGGCCGGGTCGCATCGCAAGCCGATTCGCTTGGAACCATCACCTACGAACGAGACTTGGCTGGTCGGATCGTGGCCATTGGCGAGGCCGACCGGGTGGCGCACTACGCCTACGATGCAGCCGGGCGCATGACGGATTTCACCGATGGCGACGGCAACCACATCGCCTATGCCTACGACGAGGCGGGACGCTTGCTGCGCTTGACCTATCAGGACGGCAAAACCGTCAGCTACGACTACGATCGGGCGGGTCGACTGACGAAGGTGACCGACTGGGACGAGCGGGTGACGAAGTACGTCTACGACTCAAAGGGCCAGGTGGTGGAATTGCTCCGCCCGAATGGGACCCGGGAGCAGCTGAGCTACGACGCGACCGGGCACATTCTTGGCATCGCCGACCTTCAGCCCGACGGAAGCACCCCGTTGTTTTCCGGCACCTACGCTTACGACTTGGGTGGAAAACTCACCCGCGTCGATGAGGCGCCGGTGGTGGAGACGATCAGTCCGCCGCTGCTGCAGACCTGCGATCGCGACAACCGGCTGCTCAGCCACAATGGATCGCCGGCAGTGGTGGACGCAGACGGCGATCTTCGCTCGATCACGGTGAATTCGACCTTGAACGAATTTTCCTATGATGTGCGCAGGCGGCTGATCCAGGCTGGAAATCTGCGCTACACGTACGATGCTGAGAACCGAAGGATTGCAGTCGACGACGTGGGTGCGACGAGCCGCTTCGTGGTCGATCGACGGATCACGCCGGACCGGGTGCTGACTCGGCTGAATCCTGACGGCAGTCGCACCAACTACGTGTACGGGCTGGGCCTGCTCTACGAATGTTCGGGTGCCGAATTGCGGTACTATCATTTCGACCGTCGGGGCGACACACGCGCGCTCACCGATGCCACGGGAAAGGTCACGGGTCGGCTCAGTTACGGTCCGTACGGCGAACCAGCCTCCCGGCAGGGAGCGGACGGGGTGTTGTTCCAGTTTTGCGGCCAGCACGGAGTGCAGACCGACCCGAACGGCCTCACCTATCACCGAGCGCGTTACTACCACCCGCTCCTGCGGAGATTCCTATCCGAGGATTCCATGCTCGGAAGCGTCACCTCGCCGTTGGGGCTGAATCGATTCGCGTACACGCGGGGCGATCCGGTCAGCACGATTGATCCGCGCGGCTTGTACGACGAAGACGTGCACCACGACCTGACCTACAGCCTGGCAGTGAGGGCGGGATTCAGCCGGGAAGCGGCAGAGACGATCGCCGCCTCCGATCAGGATGTGGACGACTATTGGCGCTCGAGTCCCTATTACCTCCCAAAGGCGAGGGAGCTGTTTCACTTCACCACCACCGAACGGCGGGAGGAGATGCTCAAGGATGCGCTCGAGTCGGGGGACCTCTCCAAATTCGGCTGGTACCTCCATGCCGAGCAGGATCACTACGCCCACCAACGCGGGGAAACCGCGCCCGACGGGGAGCCGTACTCGCCCCTGTTTGGGCACGTGATACCTGGACCCGTGGTGGACCGGACTGCGGCCCGGCCGGAATTGGCCGTGGCGATGGCTGAGGACACCTACCGGCGGCTCCGCGAGTTTTACGAGGCCACGACCGGCAACATCTCGTGTGACGACTGGGCGAACATCGCCCCGGTGATCGCTCACTTTGTGAGAATCGAGCGGTAAGCCATGAGCAGACTATTCTGGCTCGGAGTGGCCGCAGTGGTGATCGCGGCCACGACCTTTGTCCTGATGAACTACCTCCGGCTCTCGGATGAGGTTGAGGTGGTGCTGGTCGGCCTGCACCTGAGCGCCAATGCCTTTGGCGTAGGAGCGGGATGCGTGCTGGTTTGGCGGCGGCGATGGCTTGGACTGGTCGTGCTCATTCCGAGCCTGGCATTTCTCGTTCTTCAGCTTTCCTGGTTTTTTCAGTGCTGCCGCTAAGGGCGGTTATCCGGCCAATAGTGCCGGGGCGACCTTTGGCCGGCGCGGAATTGGGCTGTTGCAGAGCTGGGCTCACTGGATTCGGCTTGCTGGTCAGAAACGTCGGGACGTAGCGTCTCGCCGTTCTACCCTCGGCGAAACCTCGGGTTAACCTCTCTCCCCATGATTGCTCGCACTCCGGATTCTTCGAAATCGAAACAGGCCTGGCGGAATGGTTTGATCGCCGCTGCCGCCTTGATGGTCGTCAGTCTCCTAGCGGCAACCGGCTGCCAGGTTGCGCAACCGAATCAGTCGGCCGGTGCTGCCGGCTTGTCGGAGCCGCAGACGATTCGGGAAGGCGACGTGATCAAGATCGCGTTCCCCGGCGCCCAGAACCTCGATTCGACCCAGCAGGTCCGTCGTGATGGCCGGGTGACCCTCCCGATGGCGGGCGAGATGAAGGTCTCGGGCAAGACGCCGTCAGAGGTTGAAAAGGACCTGCTCCAGACCTACGGCAACCAGCTTGTCACGAAAGAGGTATCGGTGACGGTGGTTTCGTCGTCCTATGCGGTATTCGTCAGCGGCGCCGTCATTCGTCCGGGGAAGATCACCCCCGACCACACGATCACAGCCCTTGAAGCGATCATGGAGGCGGGTGGATTCGACATGACCCGGGCCAACATGGACGCCGTGACCGTGATCCGGATGGAGGAGGGCAAGACGAAGAACTATGTCCTGAACCTGAAGGCAGTGATCGACGGCAAGTCGCACGACCCGTTTTACCTGAAACCGTCGGACATCGTCCACGTACCCGAGAAGTTCTCCTGGTTCTGACCTCGAGCGACGCTGGCTACCGCGCTTCTCCCTAAGGCCGAAGAATAGCCAAGAACGGTGCGGTTTGTTTGCTCGGCTCCTTCCTACGTGCGGTTACGTATCTTGCTGATAATCGGATCTTAAGTAAACCTACGTACGTCGAAAATGTCGGAAATTTTGTCGAAATCCCGGGTTGGTTGATCCGCTGCAGTTTCTCACATAAACAACGTCTTTATAACGGATTGCGAATAAAGACCCTTTTGGGTGATTGACCCTAGACCAAGAGTTGACGGTTTTCTTTACGAAAACCAGGCCGGACCCAAGTGATGGGAGTGGAAAACTGGAAACTTTAATTAATTAATAAACAGTCTCTTGTGATATCACAGACAAGTGTTTTGCATCATTGGCACAAGGAAAGCTATACTTGGGGCACCAGTTATTGAATCTCCCACCCCTCAACGAATTTAACTCAATGAACACCTCCCGTAAAATCCTCGCGCTTGCCGCTGGTCTCCTCGGCCTCGTTACCGCGGCTTCGGCCAACACGCTGGTTCTGAATACGAATCCGTATTCGAACGGCTCGAATGGTGGTTCGTACACGATCTCGAACTTCGGTGCGGGTCTGACGACCTCGAGCTACAGCAACAAGGTCTCCACCGCGACGTCGTTTGAGACGTTCTGCATGGAGCCGACCGAGTATTTCAGCCCCGGTTCGACCTACGACTACACGCTGGCTCCGTATGCCTACGGTGGCGCCAACGAGGCCGCGGTCCGCAACATTGGCACCGGTGACCATCTCTCTAAGGGTACGTCCTACCTGTACTCGCAGTTCGCCCAGGGTATCCTCTCCGGCTACACCTACACGCTCAGCACGGCGAAGAAGACCTCGAACCTCTACCTCCAGCAGGCGTTCTGGTATCTCGAGGATGACTACACCCTCACTGGCAGCCAGGCGATGTCGAACACCTTCCTCGTGCAGGTGGCCCAGCTCTTCGGTGGCGGCACGATCACCTCGTCCAACATCATCTCGAAGCTCGAGTATGCCCGCGCCAATGCGACGGATGGTGCGTACGGTGTGTGGGCGGTGAACATCACCTCCAACCACGGCCAGACCCAGAACCAGTCCCAGCTGTACTACCACAACGTGCCTGAGGCTGCCTCCACGGTCGCGCTGCTCGGTCTCGCCCTGCTCGGCCTCGTCGGTCTCCGCCGCAAGTCGGCGAAGTAAGCCTGACGCTTAGCTTTCAAAATCAACGCCCGAGGGAGTAATCCCTCGGGCGTTTTGCTTTTAGGCGCTCCCGGGCTGCGCCAGACGTCGATTTGGCCGGAGACCGATTGGGTGGGCCCTATTCGGGCTTCTGCACGCCGAGCTTCTCCATCAGCTCGTAGAAAGTCGGCCGGCTGATGCCGAGCTCGATGGCCGCGGCCGTGATCTTCCCAGAGTGTTTCTTGAGGGCCTTCTGGATCATCTCGCGCTCCAGCGCCTCGCGGGCGTCCTTCAGGGACATGCCCTCGGTGACCTCGGAGCCATCGGCCAACTCGAGATCCTCGGCGGTCAGACGCTTGCCGCCGCTCATGATCACCGCGCGCCGGACCCGATTCTGGAGCTCGCGCACGTTGCCCGGCCAGGCGTGACGACGCAGGGCGCGAATCGCATCCTGGCCAAACGTCAGGCCCGACTTGCCGCTTTCGCCGGCGAACTGCTGCATGAAGGCTTGGGCGAGGAGCAGGATGTCATCACCGCGGTCGCGGATGGGCGGCAGCACAATCGGAACCACCGCGAGGCGGTAGAAAAGGTCTTCCCGGAAGGTCCCTTCGGCGAGGCCCTTCTTGAGGTTGGCGTTGGTGGCAGCGATGACCCGGGTGTCCACCGCGATCTCCTGGCGGCCGCCGACCCGCTCGATCGTCTGCTCCTGGAGGAAGCGCAGCAGCTTGACCTGGATGGGCAGGGGAATCTCGCCGACCTCGTCGAGGAAGAGGGTGCCGCCGGAGGAGACCTCGATGCGGCCCTTGCGCTGCATGTGCGCGCCCGTGAAGGCGCCCTTTTCGTGACCGAAGAGCTCGCTTTCCATCAGCGACTCAGGAATCGCGCTGCAGTTGATGGCCACGAATGGGCCGTCGCGGCGCGAGCTGCGCTGGTGGATGGCCCGGGCAGTCATTTCCTTGCCCGTGCCGCTTTCCCCGAGGATCAGCACCGGCGCGTCGGTCGTCGCCACCTTGCGGATCGACCCGAACACCGCCTGCATCGGGGCGCTGTTACCCAGAAAACCCTCGAACGAATCGCCCTGCACCCGCAGCTGCATCTCGCGGTACTCGCGCTCGAGCAGCGCCACGTGGAAGCAGCGTTTCAGGACGAGCTTCAGCTCCTGCATGTCCACCGGCTTGCCCAGGAAATCGTACGCCCCGGAGCCCACGGCGCGAAGCGCCACGTCCTTCTCACCTTGGCCGCTAACGATAATAACCTTGGCCGCGGCATCGATTGCGAGCATCTCGGCCAGCGCCGCCAAGCCCTCCTCGGGCGTGCCGGCGTGCGGCGGCAGGCCCATGTCGAGGAGCACCACGGCCGGACGCGAATTGCGGAAAGTCTCCAGTGCCGCCGGACGGTCGCCGGCCGCCAGCACCTCGTAGTCGGAAGCCAGCGCCCATTTCATCTGGGTCCGGATTTCCTCGTCGTCGTCTACGATGAGCAGCTTGGGTTTCATTTCGGCACCGTTGGCCTAGCAAGAGGAACGGGCTCGACCGCCGGTGGCAAGCGCATCACGTGCAACGCGTAGTTCTACCGAGATGCGGCGAGCGACCATCGTGAGCGGGACTTCCTAGACCGGCAGGAACACCTCGAACGTCGTGCCCTTGCCGACCTCGCTCGTGACCGCGATGCGCCCGCCGTGCGCCTCCACGATCGTCTTGCTCTGGAACATGCCGATGCCGAGACCGCTTTTCTTGGTGGTCTGGAACGGACGGAACAGGGATCGCTGGAGGTACTCGGGACTCATCCCGCAGCCGTTGTCCGCCACCCCGAGCACCACCCAGCCGCCGGCGCGACGGGTCGACACCCGGATCTCGCCCTGGCCGGTCAGGGCCTCGCGGGCATTGAGCACAAGGTTGGTCACGACCTTCGCCAGCTGGTCCCGGTCAAACGCGCATGGCGGGAGCGCGGCCAGTTCCTTGGTCACTTTCAGGTTGGGGCCGGCCTCGAGGGTGGCGACTGCCGCCTCCACGACCTGATTCAAATCACCGGGCACCCGCTGGATCTTGAGCTCGTGACGCAGCTGGCTCAGGCGGCTGATCAGCTGGTTCATGTGGGTGACGGTCTTGGAAACGCCGCGGAGGGCGTCCTCACGGAAGGCCGGGTCGTTGAAATGGATCGGCAGGTTCTGCAGCATCAGGTTCAACGTCGACGCCGCGTTCTTCATGTCGTGCACGAAGAACGTGGCCATGGTCTGGAACGCCTCCATTTCCTTCGACTGCAGGAGGCGTTTGGAAAGCTGCACGTTGAGCAGGCTGGCGGCCGCGTGGTCGCCCACGCACTTGAGCATGTCAAAGTCCTGCAGGGAAAACGTCGCGCCGCTGACCCGGTCGCCCAGCGTGATGAGGCCGACAATCTCGCCGCCGGCGATCAACGGCACGCAGACGCGGTCGCCGCCGCCGTCGGGGAACTGCACCGGATGGACCCTCCGGAGGGCAGCAGCCCAGTCGTCGGGGTGCTGCTCGATGTCGATGGGGTCCGGGTTGGCCTTGAAGAAAGCGATCGCGGCCGCGGCCTCGGATTGAGTCAGCGATTGACTGGCCGCTCCCCGACCGGAGGCAAAGGTGGAATGCGCGAGTACCAGCGACTCGTGTTTGTCGTCGCTCAGCCACATGCCGACGGACAGCGCCTGGAAGACATCGGCCATCAGTTTCACCAGCGACCGACACAGCGCCGCCTGGTCGACGTGGGAGGCGGTGCCCTCGGTGAACATGCGCCACACCGTGCGATAGTCGTAGAGCGGCCGTTCGAAATTCCGGCTGACAAAGCGCCGCAGCTGGAGACGGACCCGGTCGGACTGGAGCAGCACGGTGAGCAACACCAGTCCGAGCAGCACCACGAAGGTCTTGATCGCGAAGGACGTGTCGCCGCCCCACCGCGCCACGACCTTGGCAAACACGCCCACCACCAGGAGGTAGATGCCCGCGAGCAGGATCGTGAGGGAACCCTGCAGCACGGATTGCGACGGATAGACGTCGAGGGCGAAGTGCTTGCTGCGGATCAGGGAGCGGACCAGCAGCGGCGCCGCGAAAATCAGGGCCGTGGACTCGATGATGCCGAGGGCCGGATCCACGCTGCGGTAGAGGAGCGTCTGGCTGCAGGTGTAGGCCCGGGCGATAAACAGGATGCCAACGCCCAGCAGCATGAACTTGATCCGCCAGCGCAGCGTTCCCACCGAGGCGCGAAACGTGCGCTCGAGGTTCATGAGCACGAGGACCGCGCCGATCAGCACGGCCACCTCGAATAGCACGCCCGGCTGCCGGAGCTTCAGGAGGAACGTATAGGGGCCGCTTCGCTCCAGGGTGCTGATGAACGACAGCCAGTTCATCGCCACGAGCGTCAGCGGTACCACGAAGGCCAGGGCCAGCGGCAGAATCCAGCGCCGGACGAACTCCTGGGCGTTGCCCCGGGCATAGGTCAGGCTGAACAACAGCCAGATGCCGGGCAGAACCGATGTCAGGGCGAGACGGATCTCCTGCCATCGCATCACTTCGCCATAGACCGGCGCGCGGGCGCTGAATCCGATCAGCACGCAATCGGCCGCCAGGACGACCAAACCCGCGGCCAGCGCCCAATCCGGCACGGAACGTCGAGCCCGGATAGCGACCGCGATGGCCACCGCGCCGCCAAGTGCCGCACCAGTAAAGGGCAGCAGAGTGGGGAAATCCATCAGGCCATCCGAACAGAACGCACTGCGTGAGTGAAGATGAAAGGCGCCGTTGGGCTCACCGAGCCGGCCTCAAAACAAACAGCGCCTGCGGGTGAGCCGCAGGCGCTGAAAATGACCGACTGGACGAGCGCTTACTGGCGCATCCGACGACGGAGACCGAACAGGCCGATCAGCGCCACACCCATCAGGAGGAGCGTCGAACCGCCGTCCGGAGTGCTGTACCAGGACTGGGCGTCGTGGGAGAACGGCGCGAAATCGATGCCGTACTTCACCGTGTTGTTCTTCTGCTTCACCTTCTCGTTGTAGAGGTCGAAGTGGAGGTCGTAATTGTCGAGCAACTGGCCCTGGGAGAGCTTCAGCTGGTTCAGCAGGCTGGTCGTATCCACCGTGAAGCTGTGGACGTAGAGTTGCTGACCGCCGGCCGAGCTGCCGTCCTGGACATTGTACCCCGGGATCAGCGGGTCGCTGCTGAACGTGAACGCAAACTCAAGGTAGTAGGTCGGGAAAATGCCGTGCGAGGGCAGGTCCGGGTAAAGCGTATCGAGCGGAGGGGTTCCGTAGGTGAACTGCGTGGAACTGTAGTAGGTGGTCGGAAGAGCCGTGATACCGCTCGAGAACCCGATCGGGTCGAAGCCCGGCGACGGCGCCCCAGGGGAAGGCCAGGAGGACCCATTCTTCGGGACGATAGCCGCCGAGACGAAGTACGTCGCCGACGCGTTAGCCGTGCCCTTCAGCAGCAGGGCCTGAAGCGTGTAGACCGTGGACTGGGCCACGGTGGTCTGCTGGATGGGATCGTACACCCCGCCGACGATATCGAGCTGCAAAGTCGGCAGAGCCCACGCCGAGCTCGCGGAAAGAAGCCCGACGCAGAAGAGGGACTTCAGGGACGATGATTTCATGTTAGAATTATATGCATGGTGCGTACCAAGAGGGCGGACTTTGTAAAAAGACGTACAAGGCGCTCATTGTTAACGCAATAAAACGTACGATTTTCTCGTACGCGTTGAGCTCATGGAGGCTGCTTTGTAAGCTAATTCGACGGGGATCAGGCCGCCTTCGAACCGATTCAATAACCTCGTGGCAATGAGCGATTTTGTGAACCAGCCGTTTGTCGGAAATGACGACAGCTTGGCGGCAGGGTCCGGGGGCGCGACCGCATCGTCGTCCAGGATCCGCGTAGGCACAAAAAAACCGCCCGGGAATTACCCGGGCGGTCCTTGAATTTTACCAGTGGACTGGCGGCTTACTTGCGGCGGCGAGCGATGACGCTCATGCCGACGAGGCCGAGACCAACGAGGAGGGCGGTCGTGCCACCATCCGGAACAGCGGACGACTGGGCCGAGAAGGAGAAGCCCGAGGTCGAGGTGTTGTTCTTGTTCTGCGTGGTGAAGGACCAGGAACCAACGGTCGGGTCAAAGCCATTGCCAACCACGGTGCCGGTACCCTCGATCACGAGCCAGTAGTTGTTGCCAACGAGACCCTGCACGATGATCGACGAGGACTGGAGATTGAAGGTGAAGCCACCGACGCTCCACAGGCCGGGCAGCGAGCCACCCGAGGAGAAGTTCCAGCTCGGCGCGAAGGTCGCGGCGTTGTAAACGGAAACGTACGACGCGAAGTCGCCGTCAACCGTGAACACGTACTGGCCGTAGGCCGGGAAGTTGATGGTCGTCGCGCCAACGATGCCGCCGTTGTTGGTCGACATGCTGCCGGCGAACGAAATGTTGCCGTTGATGAGGTCGGCCTTGGCGGCGACGCTCAGGAGGAGAGCCGCGAGCGAGGCCGCGGCGAACTTCAGGAGGTTAGTCTTCATGGTAAAATTCAAGTTGGAGGTTTGAATGAGGTTCGACTGACGCGTCGGAAATAGCAGTGGCCATGCCAACAAATTTGCAGGTGTTTTAAGTAAATAGTAACCAATGAATAAAGAATATAGGGTGCCAAGAATACCTGATCGGAACAGGGCGAAAAATGTAAGCAATGACGACACTGGGAACGCCAGATCGGCGTCTCTGTTTCATTAATAGCTTAACAACAGACATTTAAAGAGCATTTCGGGTGTTCGTAAGCTCGCCATACACTTGGATTTTCCAGTCAAAGAAGCTCCGTAAACTAGCGCGAAATAACGATATACGATATTGGATTCCTGACCAGAAGACGGCATCGAAAGCAAATGGCTGCCCGGCCTAGTTGGCCGCGGCATTCGCCGTGTTCCAAATGCCGAAGACCCACGAGAGGGGCTCATCCAGCCATTTGCTGTCAAATCCGAGACATTAGCGCCTGTCCGCGGGTGAACGAAGGAAACAGGCTGGTCTGCGGACTCGCCCCTCAAAAGCGGGTGGGCCGATCCCGAATCCGGGCGAAAAAAAGCTCGGACAGCGTCCGCAGGCGACGCCATCCGAGCAGATTTTGCCAATTCGCCGCAGCTATTTCAGCGTCGAGAGAATCTTGCGCGCCTCTTCGGCGGATTCGCCCTTGAGGCCGAGGTTCAGCGCCCGGCGCAGCGACTCTTGTGCGGGGAGCTTGCGCTTCAGCTGTGCCTGGGAAACGCCGAGATAGAAGAACGTCTCGGCATCTTCGGCCATTTTCTGTGAGCTCTCGGTGAGGAGCGAGACGGCGCGGGAATAGTCGTTGCGGCGGTATGAGATGATACCAAAAGCCTTGGCGAGTTCAGCGTCGTCCGGGAATGCCACCCGCGCCTTGACCGCGAGTTCGTAGGCCTTCTGGTCGTCCGACGGATTGCGGGAGTAGTAGATCGCCAGCCCGCGCTTGGCGGGAGAGAAGTCGGGATAGACCTCCAGGGCCTTTTCGTACGCCTGCTTGGCCGCCTTGCCATTGCCTTGGAGAAGGTTGATCGCGGCTTGGGCCATGAGGGCGGCGACATTGTTCTCGTTCGCCTTGAGGGCCTCTGTGACCTTTTCCGATCCCGCGGGATTTGGCTGATTGGCCAGGGTCATCAGGTCGAGCATCTGGCGCGCTTCGTGGGTGCGGGTGAAGGCGCTCTTGCCTTCCAACGCGCTGTGCAGGGCGGTGGCGGCGTCATCGATGCGGCCGACGCTGTAGGCGGCCACGGCGAAATCGAACTGGGCTTCCTCGTCGTTGGGCAGGCCGCGGACGGTCTCCTGCAGGAGGCTGGTGGCCCACTGGTAGTCGCCGTTGCGGAAGACGAGGCGTCCCAGCGCGTAGGCGGCTGCAGGATCGGTAGGCGCGGCCTTGCGGGCCGCCTTGGCCGTTTCCAGCGCCTTGGTGAAGTCCTTCGCGGCGACATGGAGCCGGACCATCGTCAGGAGCACCTTGGCGTTCGCCGGATTGCTCTGCAGCGCAGCCTGGCAGGCGGCGAGGGCCTTGTCGGCCTTGCCGTCCTTCTCATACAGCGCAGCCAGGCGGGAATTCGCCACGGGATCGTCGGGGCGGGCGGCCACGGCCTTTTCGAGGAGAGCGCGCGCTGCGGAGGCGGTGTCGGCGGAATCGAGTTTCAGGATGGCCAACGCGTCGCGCGCCTCGGCGGCGCCGTTGAAATTGGCGTTGCCCACCATCGCCCGCTGGAGGGCGACGACGGCGGCGCTTTCATTGCCCATCATGTACTGCGCCATGCCGAGGTGGTACTGGACCTCCGGCGAGTCGATCAGCTTGGCGGCGCACTCGTCGAGCATCGCCATGGCGCGCGGGTATTGGCGCTTCTTGAAGAGGATCCAGCCAAACGTGTCGGCGACATGGGGTTCCTCCGGGGCGGCATCGCGGGCGCGCTGGCCGAGCTCGAGCGCGCGGTCGAGGTCGTTGAAGAACTCCGAGTAGAGATAGGCGAGGTTGTTGAGCGCGGTTGCCGAATGCGGATCAACCTTCAGCAACTTTTCGTAGGCCTCGCGGGCGGCCGGACGATTCTTCAGCTCGTCCTGGAGCACGCCGGTGAGGAGCAGCGCCTGCTTGTCGTTCGGATTGCGGCTGATGAGGCTCGCCAGATTGGCGAGGGCCTTCTGGTGCTGGTTGCTCGAGAAATAGAGACCGGCGAGCAGGTAGTAGGCGTTGGGAGAATCCGGCTGCAGCTCGATGGACTTCTTGAGGGCCGTTTCCGCCTGCGCGGTGTCACCCATGGCGGCAAACACCTTGGCGAGGAGGATGTACGGACCGCCCTGCTTGGGGTTGGCGGCGATGTAGGCCTCGATGCGCTTGCGGGCGGCATCGTAGTGCTCCTCGGCGAGGTCGAGATTCGCCAGCCCCTCCTGCGGAGCGGGGTCTTCCGGGGCGAGTTCGAGCGCCCGATTAAAGGCGGCGCGCGCCTCGGCGTATTTCTTCTGCTGCATCAGCAGCTGTCCGCGCAGCAATGGCGCCTGGGCGTTCTTGGTCTTGGCCTCGACCGCGAGGTAGATGTCAATCGCATCCTCGAAATGGCCCTGTCCGCGGTAGGCGTCCGCCAGCAGCAGCTGGGCAAGGATCAGGTTCGGGCGCTGCTGCACGACCTTCCGCAGCTGGAGGACGGCGTTGCTCAGGTCGCCCTTGCGGATGTACAGCGTGGCCAGCGGCACGATCGCCTCGATGTAGTTGGGCGCCAGATTCACCGCCTGCTCAAGGCTGCCGAGCGCCTTGTCGGATTCACCCGCGGCGGCATAGGCCCGGCCCAGCTCGTAGTGCAGGTTGGGCATCTTCGGGTACGCGCCTGCGAGACGTTCGAACTCCTGGATCGCCTTCGGATAGTCCTTTTGCGCGAGGAAAATGCGGCCGCGGAGAATGTGGGCCTCGACGTGTTCGGGATCCAGCGCGAGGGCCTTGTCCAGCACCTCCGCCGCTTCCTTCAGCTTGTTCTCGTTGGCGTAGATCTCGGCGAGCACCAACCAGGCCGGGATGTAGTCGGGGGCGGCCTTGTTCAGGTCGGCCAGCAGAGTCTTCGCGGCCTCCAGGTCGCGGGCTCGGATCTTGAACTGGATGTACTGGATGCGGCGCGGCGAACGGGCCGGGGAGAGCTCGGCGGACTGCTTGAGCTCGGCGTCGGCCCCGGCGTTGTCGTCCTGGCCCAGGCGGAGGAGGCCCAGCGCGGAATGCGCGGCGGCGAACTTCGGGTCGGCGTCGGTCGCGGCCTTGAACAGGGCTTCCGCCTCCTTGTTGCGCGAAAGCCGGAACTCCACCATGCCGAGCGCGGTGAGGACGGGCGCGCTTTGGCGCGCCGGGTTCGGGATCGCCTCGAGCTTGGCCTTGATGGCCGTGGCGTCAGAGAGCGTGCCGATGCACGCCGCGAGCAGCAGCGGGGCCTCGGGGTCGCTCGGCTGGCGGGTGATGACAAAGCTCGCCTCGTCCTGGGCTTCCTTGAGCTTGCCCGACGCGAGGTTGAGCTGGCCCATCTTGAGGCGGACGAACAGATCATCCGGCGCCAATTCGCGGGCCTTGCGGATGAAGAGCACCGCCAGTCCCAGCCGACCCTGGTCCGAGTAAATGGTGCCGAGGCGGACGATGGCGTGCGCATTCAGGTTCTCGAGCTGGAGCACATTCTTGTACTCGATCTCCGCCTCGCTGTAGCGCCCGGCGGCGAAAGCCTTGTCGGCCTTCTCAAGGGCCTTGGCCTTCTTGGCGGAGGGCGAACAGCCGGCGACGAGCAGGGCAACGAGGCCGACTGCGAGAACCGACACGATCAGGCGGAGTGATTTGTGCATGGATAGGCTAGGGTTTGGAGCCGGAAAACAGACCATCCAAGCCGGGGGTGAGGCTGGGCGGCTGGCTCCGAGGAATCATACTAGGGGGGAAGATGAGGGACAAATGGCTTGTTTTGCAACGACCACCGGCAATCGGTGGTTCAGGCGGCAGGCGCGCCCGCGGGCAGCTCCGAGCGCCGCAGCAGGTACAGCAGGAAAAAGAAGGGCACCAGTGACAGCGCGAAGAAGATCGGCCCGCCGTGATGGTGAATGTACGAGTCAATCATGTGCGGCCCGATCCGCACGCAGAGTTCGCCAAGGGTGAACACGCGAAAGCCGTTGCGCAGGAAAGCGAGGGGGATCACCGCCAGCGCGAGAATGCCGCGATTCAGCCGGCTGCGCAGGAAGAAATGGCCGGCGAGCAGGCTGGTGATGAAGAGGGCGAGCGAGGAATGGATGCCGCTGCACTCCGGAGCGACCTTCAAGGTGATGGTCGTGAGCTGGAACACCAAGCCGTCCGCAAAAACCGTCGTGCCGGCCAGCGAAAAGAAGACCTGTGCCACCGCTGCCGAGCCGTGCTGCAGGTAGTACTCGACTTGGTCCTGCACGAAAACGGGCAGGGGAGTCATGAAGATCAGGAAGCCCAACGGAAACAGCAGCGCACGCAGGACCCGCCGGTCGACATACCACGACACCACCCCGCCGAGGCAGCCGAGGAAGGTGAGCGTGCCGTACGCCAGCCAGTCGTCGATTGGCAGCGGCTCGGTTGGCTTGCCCGCCGTGGCCCAGATCGCGCCAAAGAGCGCCGCCGCTACGAAGAACCCCAGCGCCAGGCCGCGGTTCGGCTGCGGTTCGCTGCCACGGTCAAACGCCACCGTCGGGCTCTTTCGCCATTGCCAGATCAAGTACACGCTGATGACCGGCACCAGCAGGATGTGGGAATAAAGCGAACTCCCGAGCGAGAACTCGAACAGCCGGAAAAGCAGCCAGCCGAACGCCACCAACACGGCAACCGAGGCCGCGAAGAACGGACGGAGGGAACCTTTGACGACAGACTGGAGGCTAATCTGCGACTCAACGGGGCTCATGCTTTTTGCGCCTGGGAGATGAAGGTGATTTGTGCGGACTCCGGCAACGTCGATCCCCGCATTTTCCAGAGGAGATTACTTAGGTTCGGAGGGCTTCCGGCACATCCCGGTTGGGTCCATTCAGCGTATTATTGCAGTTCGGTGTCGTCTGGCTGGCGACTGGAGCTGATGGCTGCTTTAGAGCGAACTTCCGGATTGTCGCCGCGGCTCACTCCCCGAAGCGGTCAACCCCGGCGAGGAGTCAGGGGAAACTCCGGCGGCCTTTGCTCCCGCGACCCGGAACCCAAATGACCGACCGTGCGCTCAGAACTTGTAACTGAATTCGCAGCCGACCTGATTGCTCGTGAAACTGTAACCGGCCTTGGTCGATTCGTCGTGCAGGCGCTGGTAAATCACGGCGAGGGTGCCGCGGCGGAGCACCGGCAGGCTGAGTCGGGCGTGGAACGTGTCGATGGCATCGTTGCGTCGGTCGATGGCCGTGGCCGGATTGTAGTTCGTGATCGTCAGGGTGCCGATGACGTTGCCGTCGTCGTCGAGGATATCCTCGTAAGACACGCTCGGGATGAAAATCCGGTGTGACCCGAGAAAATGGCTCCACTCTTGGCCGTATCCCGCGGTGAGGGTGAGTTTCCCGAGCAGCCGTTGCTCGAGCTCAACGTTCCACGACTTGGACTTGGTGACACCGTTCTCGAAGAACGACGGTCTCACGGACTTGTTTCCGCTCAGGGAGACCTTGGTGTGGTCGAATGGCTGGTAATCCATCGACAGGTCAAACGTCGGCGAGTCTTCGGCTGCGATGCCCTGTTTGTGCACCTTCCGGTGTTCGCGCCCGCCAGTCGCTGCGAAAGTGATCTTGTCGGTTGGCCGCCACCGCAGGCGTGCCATTCGCTGCGAGGAGATCATGAAGGCGCCCGGGTCAAAATCGGTATAGCCGAGGCGGTAGCCGACGGACAAATCCAGTCGGGCGGCAATGCGGTAACTCAGCCAGTCCTGGGTCGACCAATCATAATAGTCGGGGGACTTCTCAATGAACTGCAGCGTCTGGGCGCCGGTGATTTCGATGGTCAGGTATTGACCCAGCCGGTGGGAGAGGCTGAGGACCGTGGTGGTCACGTCCTGTTTCACCTGGCTCGCTGTCTCGATTCGGGGCGAATTGGTCGAAGTGTACTGCTCGTCGACCTTGAAGAACCAGTTCCCGATCTCGAGGCCGCCGCCGGCGTGGAGGCGGTGGTCGACCGAATTGTTGAACTGCCGGTTCGTGTAGACCATCCACGTCGGTGAATACTCCACCAGCCAGTGTTTGCCGGCATTCAGCTGGAAGCCCGTCGACAACGAATTGATGTAGGTGTTGGTCGGGTGCCCGGTTCCCGAGAGGATGCCGTCGCTGTAAACGAAGCGGTCCGTCACGAAGGGCCGTACCTCAAAGTCACCCCATTTGAACGGATTGCCGGCCTGCGGCGGGGGCGAGGGCAGGGAAAAAGAGTCCTTCTCTTTCACGGCCTGAGGAACCTGCGGTTTATCCTGCTCGGTGTTCACCACCGGCTGCGCGCGCAGCACCACGGCCGTCGCCGCCAGCAAGGCGAAGACGACGCGGCGGATGAAGGGAGGGATCCTCATGTGAGCGGAAAGAGGCTATGCCTCGTCGAGTCTGTTACAAGTGGACAATCCGGTCGCGGTCCTGTCCGCGGCGACTTGCGCGGTGCAACACCGGGAGCGCGAACGGCCGACCGGATCAGTCTACAGGGCCTGAGCCGTCGGCAGCCACGTACTTCTTCCGGACATAGCGCGCCACGTCGCGGGGCAGCGCATGCCAGTACTGGCCGGCGTACTTCTCGCGGATGTAGGTGAGGAATTCCTCGTAGTAGGCGGCCGGAAATTCGCTGATATCGAGCGTGCGGTCCTGAAAGGCGAGGTAGTCCGGGTGGACGTTGAGCAGCACCATGCCGCCGTTGCTGGCCAGCCAGTCGAGCTTCCGCTTCCAGACGTCCACCGCCTTTTCGCGGAAGATCAGGAACATGGTGGAATCCTGAGGCAGGGTGTAGGGCAATTCGACATAGCCGCGGCCCCGGGCCGCGTCCGGCACCCAGAACGGGAAGATCGTGCCCACTCCCTCCGGCTGCGGCTCGAACGGGTCCGTGTCGAACGTCGAGGCGTCGTACTCGACATCGAGCGCCTTCAGCCATTCGAGGTTGTGGAACATGAAGCCCGCGCGGAATCCGACCGCGCCCCACTCGCGAAGATAGTGGTTGATCGACCGGGCGGAGTCGAAGAACGCGCGCTTCGAGCGGTAGAGCGAGCCGTCGTGACGGAGGTCGTGCACGCCCACCTCGAAGCCCGCGCCCGTCAGCTCGTCGAGCAGGTCGCGCTCGAGGCGATACTCGCCCTCGGGGACGAAATTGAACGAGGAGCGGAATCCGATGCGGGCCTCGAGAGCCGCCAGTTCCCGGCAGCGCTCGTACCCGGTCTGGCCCTCGACATCGTGGGTGAGGACGACCGCGAACTTCTTCCCATCCGGCCAGCCCTTCCACCAGGCCGGGGGGCGAGCGGCCGATTCCATGATCGGCCAGTCGCTCGAGATCCGGAGTTTGTAGTGTGCCCGGATCCGCCGAATGCTGTAGCGCACGCGCAGGGGCAGCAGCGGCTTGAGCAGGTAGTAGATCGAGTTGAGCAACCCGAAGCCGCCGCTCGATTGGGCGGACGATTCGCTCGCCGGCTTGGCCGGATTTGTCGGGGGGTTGTTCACAGTGGCCGTCGGTCGGGCTAGATGTCCCGTACCACTTCCGATCCGGAGCTGAACCGCTCGAAGAGCGCCACCATCGGCACCAGGAACGCGTAGATGACAAAAAACACGAGCAGGATGCCCTGCAGGAAAAGGAGCAGCGTGCACAGCTGCCGGATGGTCGTGCCGCGGTTGCGGGCTTCCTCCGCGTTGTGCTGCACCAGCCGGTTGATGGCGGCCTTGTAGGCCACGAACTGCTTCAGGCCGACGTCATTGAACTCCGTTGCCGCCTCGGCATCGCGCCCTTCGCCCAGCAACTGGATCACGCGCTCCCGGGTCCGCCGGAATTCGCCCCGGGTCTGGATCAGCTGGTTGAGGTCGGCCTGCTCCTCCGGGTCGTTGACGGTCTGCTCGTACTGTTTCAGGGCCTCGTCGGTCGTGAGCGTAACCTTCCGGATCTGATCAAATTGGCGCGCCCGTCCGGCTGGGTCCTTGGTTGCGAACGCCAGCGACAATTCCATGAACCCGTCGGACATGCTGACCGTGGCGAGGCTGCTCGCGGCCAATCCGCTCAGGCTGTCGTCCACGATCTGAATCGCCTTCTGGCGAATAACCATCACGGCCCAGAACGGGCTCGTGGCGATGATGAGGAGGAGCACCGCCACCGAAACGCCGAAGGTGGTTTCGCGAAATCCTCTTTGTTTCATAGTGATAATAGTCGGATGGGGTAAGGAGGGAAGGGCTGCAACCGCGAATTAGCCTGCGGTGTGTTCGCGGCATTCAACCAAGCACGATGTCCCGGCGGAGACCCATTCTTTTCTTGTGGGTAATAACTCGAATCTCACCACCGGCCGGACCGCAGGGTTCGCTCAAACGCATAACCCACGGTTTCTTTCAGGAGGTCCTCGGCCCGGTCGCTGGAATGCCACCAGGGTTCGGTCTCGTAGCCGGGCGGCAGCCACGAGATCACCCCGATCTTGGTTTCCGGGCCGAAAACCTTCTCGTAAACGAGCCGGCTGCGCCGGCCATGCGACCCACGGGTGAAGATATTGATCGACCGGGGCTGAAGCGACCGCGCCACCAGGGCGTCGCGGGCCGCCACCGCCATGCGGTACGTCCGCTGCTCCTCGGGATCACCCGCCGGCGCCATCAGGATGTCGGCCTCGGGCACGCCAGCCTTGGACAACTGCTGCTGCGCGATCTCGGCATAATTCCAGCGCCGGTCGTACCATCGCTCTCCGGTCAGCGGGCCGGTCGCGACCACGAACCGATATCCCCCGAAGGCGAATTCGTGGGCCGCCGCCCGGATTCCGGGACCTCCGATCCAGCCCTCGACGACGAGGACGTCCGCCGGGACCTTGTCGGTCACCGACAGAAACGGCTCGGCGCGAAACCACCACAGCGATCCCACCGCGGCCGCCACGCCGGCCATCAGGCCGAAGCCCAGCCAAGTTGGCCACCAGACGGTCTGTCTGCGGAAAAAAGGCATGGTGCAGTAAACCGCAGCCGATCCGTGATTCGTGGTGGTGTGGCTGGGCCGATCCGTCCGGCCGCGGGAGGCAGGGTCGCAGGGGTCTTCGGCGACTGCGGGCCTTGCTTAAGCCTTCCAGACCTGGCCCGGCTTCGTCTTCACCGGGTTCATCGCGTTGCGCGTGTCGATGATGCAGCCGTTCCAGTCGGCCAGCTCCTGGTAGTTCACCGAGGCGTGGTTGGTGGCGAGGAGCACGGCGTCGAAGCCGCTGATCGTCTCGCGGTTCCAGGCGACCGACTTGGTGCCCGCCCACTGCGGGTGCTCACGGGTCGGCTTGATGACCGGCACGTACGGGTCGTGATAGGAGACAAGGGCGCCGCGGTGCTTCAGCATTTCCATCAGCACGTAGCTGGGCGACTCGCGGTCGTCGTCGACGTTCGGCTTGTAGGCCAGGCCAAGCACAAGGACCTTGCTGCCGTTCACGGGCTTTTTCTGGGCGTTCAGCGCCTCGGCCGTGCGGTGGATCACATACTCGGGCATCGCGGTGTTCACCTCGCCCGCGAGCTCGATGAACTTCGTGTGCTGGCCGTACTCGCGCGCCTTCCAGGTGAGATAGAACGGGTCGATCGGAATGCAGTGACCGCCGAGTCCCGGGCCCGGATAAAACGCCATGAAGCCGAACGGCTTCGTCTTCGCGGCATTGATCACTTCCCAGACGTCGATCCCCATCGCCGAGTAGACGACCTTCAGCTCGTTCACGAGGGCGATGTTCACGCCGCGGAAGGTGTTCTCGAGGAGCTTGGTGGCCTCGGCCACGCGACACGAGGAGACAGGGACCAGGGTCTTGATCGCCAAGCCGTAGAGTTCCGTGGCGCGCTTCAGACACGCCGGCGTGTAGCCGCCGACCACCTTCGGGATCGTCGCGACGACGCTGCTCGGATTGCCCGGATCTTCGCGTTCCGGGGAGAATGCCAGGTGAAAATCCACGCCCGCCTTCAGCCCCGAGCCGGCCTCGAGCACCTCTTTCAGATCCTCATCCGTCGTGCCGGGGTAGGTGGTGGACTCCAGCACGATCAGCGTGCCCTTCTGCATGTGGGGCGCGATCGACTTGCCGGTCTCGGTGATGTACGAGATATCCGGCTCGCGGTTCTTGTTCAGCGGGGTGGGAACACAGATGATGACCGCCGTGACCTCCTTCACCCGCGAGAAATCGTTCGAGGCGCTAAAGGTCTTCTTCGTGACGGCCTCGGCAATCGATTCCGGAGTGATATGCTTGATGTAGCTCCGCCCGGCATTGAGTGCCTCCACCTTCTTCGGGTCGATGTCGAGACCCAGCACCGTGGCGCCGGAGCGCGCGAATTGAAGGGACAAAGGAAGCCCGACGTATCCAAGGCCAACAATTGCGATTCGCATAGGGCGGTAATTTCTTCCCGATCCGTCCCGAATGTCACTAGTAATTCCAGTCCTCGGCAGGTCGGAGTTTACGCACCAGAGGCGGATCGCAGCGCCCGAGTTCCGGCTAGGGTCGCGTGAGCCTCGTGCTCAGCTTCCCTTCAGGAGGCCGGCTCGGCCGACTTGCCCTTCCGCAGGAACTGTCCCATCCGGTCGAGGATGAACCGCGCCTCGCCGCGCAGCGACGGCCAGAGCGCGATCGTCGCGACGCTCACCAGCGCGCCCGCGGTGCCGCCGACGGCGAGCTGCAGGATGGCGGGACGTTCATTCATTCCCCGCTGCACGGCCCAGGTGACGGTGGCAACCGCCGCCCAGATGGGCAGGTGACGGAAAAACACGCCCCAAAGATCGCCGCGGGAGACCGGCCCGGACCGGCCGGTGATGTGGTATTGAATCGGGAGCCGAAGGATGAGTCCCACCAGCGAGAGTGACAGGGCAATGCCAGTCACGCCGAAGGGCAGGCCGATGGCCACCGACACGACGGCCAGCAACGGCACCACCGAGCCCACGATGAGCAGGTCGCGGCTGCGGGCCTGGGTCGTCAGGAGCCACATGGCTGCGTAGCTCAGGGGAATGTACAGGGCGGCGATGGTCAGCCACGAGAAGACCGGGATCACGGCGGTCCAGTTCTTTCCCAGCAGCAGCAGCACCAGCGGCGAGGACAACCCGAAGAGCAGTCCGGCGAAGGTGAAGCTGAGCAGCGCAATCGCGCCGTAGGCCTGGATGAAGACCTGCCGGTAGCGCTCGGGTTGATCCTGCAGGCGGGACAGCAGGGGAATGAAGACCGTGTCGAAAGGGGAGATGAACTGGTCGAGCGGCCGGAGCAGCAACGCCTGGCCCCGGCTGTAAAGGCCCACGGGCTCGGCGCCATAGAATCGCCCGAGGAGAATGACGTCGGTCGAGGCTGCGAGCCGCCGCAGCAGAATGTAGACGGTCATGCTCGCGCCGAAGGTCAGCAGGGGTTTTGTGCCGCTGTTCCGTCGGGGAAGTTGCGGTCGCCAGCCCGAAACCACCCAGGTCAGGAGGAGCTCGAGCACGGTGGTCGAAAGCTGCATGCCGACCAGCGACCAATAGCTCGCGCCGTAATGCGCCATGGCGACGCCGACCACAAAGCCGCCCGTGGCCGAGGCGATGTCGATGCCCGCCACGGCGGCAAACCGCATCTGGCGGTTCAGGAGGGCGAGATGCTGCACCGCCGCGCCGCTGATCGCGAACGAAAGGGAGAGCAGGACCGTGACGACGGTCAACCGCTCGTCGTGATAGAACCAGGAAACCGCGGGAGCCAGGCCGGCGCCGATCGCCGTGATGACCGTGCCCATCGCCACGTTGATCCAGAACAGATTCGAGACTTGGGCGTGCGTGATGTCCTGTTTCTGCACCGTGGCCGTCGAAAGGCCGCCCTCGCGGAAGGTCCGGAGGATGGGCATCAGCGCGCCGGCCATGGCCACGAGGCCGAAGTCCTTGGGCGAGAGCATGCGCGCCAGGACGACGGCCGAGCCGATGTTGAGGAAGAACTTGATGCCCTGGGCCGCGGCGGTGACGAACCCGCCCGTGACCGCCCGGTGGCCGATGTTCTTTAGGAGATGGGCCGTGCCGATGTGCCGGTGCGAGTCGTCGGCCGGGGTCGAGGACTCGCCGGCGGAGGCGGGCGGTTCGGCGGGTCGCGGCTCGTCAGGCA
>DAOQKI010000008.1:0-64583 GCA_035334485.1 Opitutaceae bacterium | reverse complement strand
CCTCCGCGTACGCGCCGCTGGGCGGGCCGCTGGCGCTGACGCCCGTCGCCGCCGACCCGCGCCTCGACGTGCGGTTCGTCGACGCTGCCCTCTTTGCCCAGAAGGGCCTCACGCCCAAGGTAAGCACCTATGCAGCCACGCTGCCGGCGCTGGCGGGCGACCAGCCGATCCTGGCCGTGGTGATCCGCCTGCGCCGCGGAGACGCCGAGTGGAAGTACGCGCCGACCGTCGTGCAGATCGTGCAGGTGCTGGCGAGTGTGGACGGTGAGAAGGTCCAGCTGATCCCGGTGCCCGACGGGCGCCAGCACGGCAATACGCAGTCGTTCGGCTGCTCGTGGCTCATCTACAAGGTCCGTCTCAACCGCGCCTGGTCGGGCGCCGCCCTCAAGTTCGCCGTGCACGCGAATCTCCCGGCGGACGTCGAAGCCGTGGTCGAGTCCTGGGTCGTGCGCCGCTGGTGGGACGAAAATCACCGTCCGACCGCCGACGGGTACAACACCTACGCGCCGTCCTGAAGAGCCCGGCCTCGGTGAGGCCGGGCGGTTGAACGTTGGCGGTTGAAAGTTGAAAGGCCGACCACGCCGAAGCGTCGCCAGGGTTACTTGGCTCCGACGCCAGCTTCGCGCCCGGCTTTCAACTGACGTCCTTCAACTTTCAACGGCGGCCGCGCCCCCACCCAGCGGCCGCCCTCACGCCGAATGCGCCGGCGGGCCGGAGACGCCGCTGATCACGCGGGCCCCGCGCCGGTACGTGAAGTACGAGTACGTCCACTGCAGCAGCACCGAGAGCTTGTTTCGGAAGCCGACCAGGAACAGCAGGTGCACGCCGAGCCAGGCGAGCCAGGCCGGATAGCCGCTGAAATGCACGCGGCCGAGCTCGGCGACCGCCGAGGAGCGTCCGATCGTCGCCATGTTGCCCTTGTCGCGGTAGGCGAAGGGCTCGCGTCCCGCCGGCGCGAACCGCTCGCCGCGCAGCTCCCGCGTGAGGAGGCGCGCCACATGACGCCCGGTCTGGATGGCGCCCTGCGCGACGCCGGGCACGGTGACGCCGTTGGCGTCGACCAGCGAGATGAGGTCGCCGACGGCAAAGACCTCGGGATGGCCGGGGACGCTCAGGTCGGGCAGCACCCTCACCCGGCCGGCTCGATCGAGCTCGCCGCCGAGCTGCTGGGTGAGCGGCACCGCCGCGACCCCGGCGCTCCAGACGATGTTGTCCGCGCGCAATTCCTGGCCGCCGGCGACGACGCGGCCTTCGGTGATGGCCTCGACGCGCGTGGCCGTGCGGACTTCGACGCCGAGTTTCTCGAGCTGGCGCTGGGCGCTGGCCGAGAGGTCCGGCGGGTAGGCCGCGAGCACGCGAGGGCTGCCCTCGATCAGGATGACGCGCGCCTTCGACGGGTCGATGTGGTCGAAGTCGCGGTTGAGAACCGTGCGGGTGAGCTCGGCGAACGTGCCGGCCAGCTCGACTCCCGTCGGTCCGCCGCCGATCACCACAATTGTCATCGCAGCCTCGCGCCGCGCCGGGTCGGACTCGGTCTCCGCGCGCTCGAACGACAGCAGGATCCGGCGCCGGATCGCGAGGGCATCATCGAGGGTCTTGAGCCCGGGGGCGAACTGCTCCCACTCGGGATGACCGAAGTAGCTGGTGCGCCCGCCGGCCGCGACAATGAGGTAGTCGTAGGTGAGCTCGCCGCGGGCATGGACGACCCGCCGGTCGGCGAGGTCGAGCGCGATGACCTCGGCCATGATCACGGCGAGATTCGGGCGGTCGCCGAACAGCGCGCGAATCGGCTGCGCGATGTCGACCGCCGAGAGCCCCGCGGTGGCGACCTGATACAGCAGCGGCTGGAAGAGATGGTGGTTCTGCCGGTCGATCACCGTGATGCGGGCCAGATGCGCGGGAAACTGCTGGCAGAACGACAGCCCGCCGAACCCGGCGCCAATGACGACGATATGAGGCAGCGCGGAGGGCGACGAGGACATGGGGTCCAATCTGGGATGGTCGGCCGAAATTGCAACGGACGCCGTGGGGGCCACGGCGGCGGGGCCGAAATTTGCTGTTCACCCCGGGCCGAAGGACGCTACTCATTCCGCCCTGCGCATGAATGCCCCAGTTGAAATCCAGCTGATCGGCTCCGAGGTCGCCATCCGGTGGGATGACGGCGCCGAGACCTATTACAACCCGGAGAAACTCCGGGCGGCCTCGCCGAGTGCGGAGACTCAGGGTGAGCGCGACATTTTCGGCCACCAGTACGGCGGCGACGGCCCGAAGAACTTCACCGGCGTGGAAGTCGTGGGCTGGGCCAAGGTCGGCAACTACGCCGTTCGGTTTGATTTCAGCGACGGCCACCGCACGGGCCTCTACACCTACGACTACCTTCGTAAGCTCGGCGCCGCCTGAGCCCCTTTTCCCATGAGCACCTACGTCTTCCCTGCCCGCACGACGACGGCCGAGATCGAACTCGGCACGACGCTGCAGCCCAAATTCGGGCCTGACGGCCTGATCCCTTGCATCGCTCAGGACGTCCATTCCGGCGAGGTGCTGATGTTCGCCTTCATGAACGCCGAGTCGCTGGCCCACACACTCAAGACGCGGAAGGCCACCTACTGGAGCCGCTCGCGGAACAAGCTGTGGGTGAAGGGCGAGGAATCCGGCAACGTGCAGCACGTGCAGGAAGTCCGGACCGACTGCGACCAGGACGTGCTGCTGATCAAGGTCGAGCAGACGGGCTCCGCCAACGCGGCCTGCCACAACGGCTACAAATCGTGTTTCTACCGTCGGCTCACCGACCTCGCCGACCCGGCGCTCAAGCTCCAGTTCACGGCCGAGCGGCTGTTCGATCCGGCGACCGTCTACAAGAAGAAGACGTGAGGCGGATCGGGAGGCCGTTCCGGCCTGGCCCGATCGCGCCTACGGCACCTCGTAGACCTCAACCAAGGCGACGCCGGTCGTGCCATTGGCGCCGGTGACGTGGAGACTGTACACGCCTGGGTTGAGCGTCACGAGCAGCGCGGAGTCGGCGCTTCCCACCGGCAGCGGGAATCCCCCGACCTGCTGCGCCACCGCCGCGATGTCCGTGGCATTGTCGGCCGTGCCCCACCCTTGGTTGGACGCGAACGCAGTCTGGCCGCTCAGCAGCGTGAGCACGGGCCGGGAGAGCGGGGACTCGACGCCGAATGAGGCGAGCGTCGGGCCCACCGCGCGGACGAGCACCCGCCGCGGGGCATCACCGCCAATGACCAGGCCGGGGATCAGCACGTCGGCGCCGGTACCGACATTGGCGCGGGTCGACATGTTGATGATCCGGCTGGAATTCGCGCCCACCTCGTAGACCTCGGCCAGCGCCACGCCGCTCGCGGCGCCGTCGCCGGTCACGGTGGCCGTGTAGACACCTGGCGGGAGCGTAAGCAGCAAGGCGGAGTCGGCGCCGTTGGTCCGGAGGGCAAAGGCCCCAACCTGCCGCGCCGCCGCGGCGAGCGCCGCCGGATCGGAGGCATTCTGCCAGCCACGGTTCGAGGCGATCAGCTGGCCGGTAGTGTTCTCGTTGACCTTGAGGACGGGCGCAGCGAGCGGATCGGCCACCTGGTAGTCGGCCAGCGTCGGGCCGACCCCGCGGATGAGCATGGTCTTGGGTGCGGTGCCCGTGACGACAAAACCGGCGATGAGGGCGCCACTGCCGCCGCTCACCCGGGCCCGGGTCGCGTTGTTCACGAACCGCGCCGTGCCGACCTGCCAGATCGAACCCGCGTTGCCGACGGCGACCACCTGATCGCCGCCGGTCGCGATGTACCACATGAGACCCGACCCGGAGAAATCCTCGATCGACCAGGTGACGCCGTCATCGGAGGTGACGATCTTTCCGCCATAGCTCGCGCCGACAAAACGGCCGTCGATCACGGTGAGTGCCGAGACCGGGCCGGCAGCCTGCAGCGGATGGCCGGCCTGCATGGTCCACGTGATGCCGTCAGGGGAAGTCAGCACATTGCCCATCACGCTGGGAATCACGAACAGCCCATGACGGGCGCCAACGGCGAACGACTCGTCGGGAAACATCCCGGTGGTGGTCCAGTTGATCCCGTCCTCCGAGCGGGCGATCGACGTGTACTCGTCATTGCCGCCGGTGCCGACCGCGACAAAGACCCCGTCGATCCAGGCGATGTCGCGCCACGAGCCCTGGTCGCCGGGCAGGTGAAAGCCCGGGCTCCAACTCACCCCATCGGTTGAACTGATGAGTTCGCTCGGCACCGCGGCCTCGCCCGGGACGCGTCGCGGCTGAACTGCGGCGATGAACCGGCCCTGGGCGAACATCAGGCGGTAGAACGGCGCCGGGCGGCTGCCGAGCCGGGTCCACGTCTCGCCGCCATCGAGCGACTGGCCAATGCCGCCGTCGCTCGTCGTGGCCAGAAACCGGCCGTTGCCATAGGCGACCACGCCGCCGTTGTACCCGGTGCCGTTGGGCAGCATGCGCCAGGTCACCGTGTCGGTCGAAACGGCCAGGCCCTCGGTGCCCGCGGCGATCCAGCGGCCGGCCCCATAGGCCGCACTGCGGAGATCGCCATTCACGGTGTTGACCGTGTGGTTGGCCCAGGTCGCGCCATCGGCTGATGAACGCAGCCCGCCAAAGCGGCCCGCGGCCACGAGTCGGTCCGAACTGGCGGCCAGCGCATTGGGGAAAAAGAGCGGATTGGGCGTCTCCAGTTCGACCCGCCACGTGGTGCCGTCCACCGACGAGAGCAGCGGCAGCCCCGCGCCCCACGCGTAGAATCGGCCGCGAAAATACGCCAGCGCGTCATAGACCCAGCCTGACTCGTTGCTCAGGTCCGCCGAGGTGCGGGTCCAGGTCGTCCCGTTGGTCGAGGTCGCCACCCGGCCCGAACCCAATGCCAGCCACCGGCCGTCGCCGTAGGCCACCCGGGTGTGGAAGATTATCGACGGGGTGGCCGTGGGGCCGCCGACGATCCAGTGCTGGCCATCCGTCGAGTAGCAGGATTCCCCGGTGTGGGTGACCGCCACGAAGCGATCCCCGCCAAAGGCGATGTCGGTGATGATCGAGGTCAGGCCACTGGCGCCCGCGGACCAGACGCTGCCGTCGGTCGAACTGGCCACGTAGCCGGAATCGCCCGCGACGACGAACCGGCCGGCGCCGAACGCCAGGCGCGTCGCCCGCAGCCATTCGTACGACGGTGGAATCGCCGGGCGGATCCAAGTCCTGCCATCGTTGGAAACGAGGACGCCATTCAGGGCGTAGCTGGCGACGACGAACCGGCCATTGCCGTACACGACGTCCGTGAGCTCCACGGTCGTCCCGGAGATGGCCGTGGTCCAATTCTGGCCGTCGGGAGAGCAACTGATCGCCCCACCGCGACCGACAGCGACGAATTGTCCGCCGCCATAGGCCACGGCGTTGAAGTCGTTGCCGTGCGGCAGCGGATTGCGCCAGTTCCAGTACGGGCTGGAAGTGACCGCCGCCGCCGCCGCGATCAGCATTAGTCCGAGCCCGGCGATCGCGGCGGCGCGCGACCTCCGGCCCAGGAAGGGAAAGCCGGTGAGGGACAGCATGGGTTTCTTACCGGAATGACAATCGTACCGACCCGATCCGCCATCCGGCTCCCCTGCAGCCGAATGATCCCGTCGCTTGCCCGCGGGAGGAATCCTCGCAGCGTAAGCGGAATACCCCGCCATGAACCGACTTCTCCTCGACGCCTCGGTGCGTTCCCTGCGTTACCTGGAAGGACTGCCTCACCGTCCCGTGGCGCCAAGCGCCGACGCGATCGCCGGGCTCCGCGCGTTTGACCAGCCGTTGCCCGAACGCGGGCATGACCCGGCCGACACGCTCAAGCTGCTCGACGAAGCGGGTTCGCCCGCGACCATGGCGATGGCGGGTCCGCGGTTTTTCGGCTTCGTGATCGGCGGCTCGCTGCCCGTGACGCTGGCGGCGAACTGGCTGGCCGGCGCGTGGGACCAGAATTCGGCGCTGTTCCGGTCGACCCCGAGCACGGCCTTCATCGAGCAGGTGGCGCTGCGCTGGCTGCTCGAGGCCCTGCACCTGCCGGCCGAGTGCGGCGGGACGTTTGTCACGGGCGCGACCGTCGCGAACCTCTGCGCTCTTGCGGCAGCGCGGCAGGTGGTGCTCAAGCGGGCCGGCTGGAATGTCGAGGCCGACGGCCTGTTCGGCGCGCCGGCCATCACGGTGATCGTCGGCGGCGAGGCGCATCCGTCGGTGACGAAGTCGCTCGGCGTGCTGGGACTCGGCCGCAACCGCGTCGTGAAGGTGCCGGTTGACCGCCAGGGGCGGATGATCGTCGACCAGATTCCGCCGATTTCCGGCCCGACCATCGTCTGCACCCAGGCCGGCAACGTGAACACGGGGGCCTTCGACGACATCGGCGCGATCTGCCGTCGCGTGAAGGGCACCGGGGCGTGGGTCCACGTCGACGGCGCGTTCGGCCTGTGGGCGGCGGCGGCGCCGACGCGCGCACCGCTGGCGGCGGGCATGGAGCTGGCGGACTCATGGGCGACCGACGCGCACAAGTGGCTCAACGTGCCGTACGACTGCGGCCTCGCGTTCGTGCGCGACCCGCATGCGCTCAAGGCGGCGATGGCCATCACGGCGGAATACCTGCCCACCGTGAGCGAGCAGCGGAATCCCTCGGACTTCACGCCGGAACTCTCGCGCCGCGCGCGCGGCGTCGAAGTGTGGGCGGCGCTGCACGCGCTGGGTCGGAGCGGCCTGGCCGAGCTGATCGAGCGGAACTGCGCGCAGGCGCGCCGGTTTGCCGAGAAACTCTCCGCGGCGGGTCACGAGATCCTCAACGAGGTGGTCCTGAATCAGGTGCTGGTGACTTTCGGCGACGCCGAGCGGACCAAGCGCGTGATCCAGGGCATCCAGGACGACGGCACCTGCTGGGCGGGCATCACGGGCTGGCAGGGCCGCACCGCGATGCGCATCAGCGTGTCGAACTGGTCGACGACCGACGAGGACGTCGACCGGAGCGCGGAGGCGATGATCCGCGTGGCCCGCGGCGTCAGCTGACCGGCGGCCCTCAGCTGCCGGCGGGGGCGAGGCCGCGCTCGCTCGAGCGGGCGAAGGCGATCATGCGCTGAAACTCGTCGCTCTCGGCCTGGGGATGGGCGAGCAGACGCTCCATGGCCTGCGAACGGTTCAGGCCGTCGCGGTACAGGAGGCGGTAGAGCTGGCGGACCCGGTCGAGCTGCTCGGCGGAGTAGCCATGGCGCTCGAGTCCGACCTTGTTGTAGGCCCGGACGGTGGCGGGCGAACCGTCGGCGATGAAGTACGGGGGCAGGTCCTGCACGAGCTTCGAGCAGGCGGACAGCATGCCGTGGGCGCCGAGCCGGCAGAACTGGTGGACACCGCCAAAGGCGCCGACGACGACGCAGTCCTCGACGACCACGTGGCCGGCGAGCCCGGCGTAATTGCTCATGATGATCCGGCTCCCGAGGACGCAGTCGTGGGCGACGTGGCTGTAGGCGAGGATCAGGTTGTCGGAGCCGATGACGGTGAACTTCCCGTCGGCGGTGGCCTCGTGGACGCTGACGTACTCGCGGAAGACATTGCGGTCGCCGATGCGGACGCCGGGATTGCCGCCCTTGTATTTCAGGTCCTGGGTCTTGCCGCCGATGCAGGCGTAGGGGAAGACCTGGCATTCGCGCCCCATGACCGTGTTGCCCTCGACGGTGGCGTGGTGGTGGATGCGGGTGCCGGCGCCGATGACCGCGGTGCCGCCGACGTAGGCGTAGGCGCCCACCTCAACCCCGTCGCCCAGCTGGACGCCGGGCTCGATGATAGCGGTGGGATGGATCTTCGCGGCCATGCGCTCAGCTCTCTTCGTCCTCGGCGATCGCGAACATCATCTCGGCCGAGGAGACAACCTGGCCGTCGACGGTGCAGTGGCACTCGGCGGCCGCGAGCTTGTCGCCGCGGTACTTCACGATCTTCGCGTTGATGATGATCTGGTCGCCGGGCCGGACCGGCTTGCGGAACTTGACCTTGTCGGCGCTCATGAAGAACGCCGTCTTGCCGCTGTTGCCGCTGCGGCGGAGCATGACGATGCCGGCCGCCTGGGCCATGGCCTCGAGCTGGAGCACGCCGGGCATGACGGGGTTGTCCGGGAAGTGGCCCGTGAAATACGGCTCGTTGATGGTGACGTTCTTGATCGCGACGAGCTCGTCCTGGCCAACGAACTCGACGATGCGGTCGATCATCACGAACGGGTAGCGGTGCGGGATCGTATCGAGGATGCGCCGGATATCGAGCGACGTCTCGGTCGGGAGGACGGTGGTGGGCCGCGCCTTCTTCTTCGGGCCCTTGCGGCGCTCCTCGAGCTTGGCGAACAGGGCCTTGGTGAGCTCGGCGTTGATGGCATGGCCGGGGCGCGTGGCGATGATGTGGGCCTTGAGCGGGAGGCCGAGCAGGACGACGTCGCCGATGATATCGAGGATCTTGTGGCGGACGAACTCGTCCTTAAACCGCAGCGGCTCCTTCGAGATGATCTTGTCGCCGCGGATGACGACCGCGCAGTCGAGCGAGCCGCCCTTGATCTTGCCCAGCTTCAGCAGTTCCTCGATGTCCTCGTAGATGGTGAACGTGCGGGCCGCGGCCACCTGGGTCATGTAGGTGTCGGGATCGATCGTGAGCGACAGGTGCTGCGTGTGGATGCCGCGGTTGTCGGCCGAGGTGCACGAGATCTTCAGGTCCTCGCACGGCAGGGCGATGATGGACGAGTCGCCCTTGGTCACGGACACCGGGCCGTCGAGCGTGAAGTACTCGCGCTCCTTGTCCTGCTCCACGGGCTCGCCCTGGAGGATCATGTTCACGTACGGCTTGGCCGAGCCGTCCATGATCGGCGGCTCGGAGGCGTTCATCTCAAGAATGACATTGTCGACGCCGCAGCCGTGCAGGGCGCTGAGGACGTGCTCGACGGTGTGAATCCTCGCGTGCCCGACCTGGATGGTGGTCGCGCGGACCAAGTCCGTGACCTGATCGATCCGCGGGCGCAGCTCGGGATTGCCGTTGAGATCGATGCGCCGGAAGACGATGCCGGTGTCCGCCGGCGCCGGCTTCATGGTCAGGGTGACGGCCTCGCCTGTATGCAGCGCATTGCCGGTGATCGAAACCTCACGCGCGAGGGTGCGTTGTTTCATAGGTTTACGGCAGTCTCGGCAGGCCCCCTGCCCCAGCGCAAGCGCGGAGATGCAAGCGGACAACGGACCGATTTTGCGCCGAATTCCGCGTCCAAGTCGACCGCGAAAGACGACGGAATCCCCTCGGGCGACGTGGTTTCTAGCAGCGGCATCATCCGGGAGTGAATTGCCCCGGCCCGGCCTTGACACGATTGAAGGCGGTTCTTCACTCTCGACCCTTTCATTTCACAAAACCGCATCCAACCGACCTTCGTCATGCCCGCAGCCAACGACATCCGCAAAGGCCAAGTCATCAAGTTCAACGGCGAGCCGCACCTCGTCATGGAGACCCAGCACCGCACGCCCGGCAACCTCCGCGCGTTCGTGCAGATCAAAATGCGCAACCTTCGCTACGGCAAGGCCCTCGACCAGCGTTTCGCTTCGACGGACACCATCGAGGTGCTCCCGACCGAGAAGAAGAGCCTCGAGTTCAGCTACGCTGACCGCGAGAGCTACGCGTTCATCGACCCGGAGTCGTTCGAGCAGATCGAGCTCAGCGCCGAGACCCTCGGCGACGTGCGGAACTACCTGACTGCCGGCGGCAAGGTCGACGTCCTCTTTGTTGACGAGAAGCCCCTCACCGTGGAACTCCCCTCGACCGTCGCGCTCAAGATCATCGAGAGCTCCGAGGGCGTGAAGGGCGATACCGCCAGCAACGTCCAGAAGCCGGCGAAGCTCGAGACCGGCCTCATCATCCAGGTCCCGCTGTTCGTGAAGGAAGGCGAGATCGTGAAGGTGAGCACCGCGGACGGCAGCTACCTCGGCCGCGCCTGAGGCGGGCTCGATCGCTGAAAGCTGTCGGTTAAGGGTTGAAGCACCGGCTTGGCGCCGGCGTTCGTCCTTGGACGGGATGCGCCGAGACCGGGACTATTTCGTCACGGCCGCGATGGCAGCGGCGTGATTGCGGGCGGCCTCCTCGGCATTGCTGCCGGAGCAGCTGAGGTCGCGCAGCAGGCCGTCGCGCAACCCGTAGATCCAACCGTGCACGGTCAGCGACTGCCCGCGCGCCCAGGCGTCGCGGACAATGGTGGTCTGCCAGACATTCGCCACCTGCTCGATGACGTTCAGCTCGCACAGGCGGGCGCTGCGGGAATTCTCGTCGGCGACGGTGCAGAGGCACTGGTCGTGTTTCTCGCGGACATCCTGGACATGCCGGAGCCAGTTGTCGGCCAGCCCCACCCGCTCGCAGCGGAGGACGGCGCGGACGCCGCCGCAGTTGTAGTGGCCTACCACCATGATGTGCTTCACCTTGAGCACATCGACGGCGAACTGGATCACGGAGAGGCAGTTCAGGTCGGTGTGGACGACGACGTTGGCGACGTTGCGGTGGACGAAGACCTCGCCCGGGAGGAGGCCGATGATCTCGTTGGCGGGCACGCGGCTGTCGGAGCAGCCGATCCAGAGGTACTCGGGGCTTTGCTGGTGGGAGAGCTTCTCGAAAAACTGCGGGTCGCGCTGCCGAATGCTGTCCGCCCAGGCCTTGTTCTGCTGAAACAGATGCGTCAGGGAGTCCATGGCGCCGGGATGGTCGATGGTCCGACCGCAATGTCCACCCCGAAACCGCGTTCCGGCGCGGCATGTTCGGCATTGCCCGGCGGGGGGCGTCCGCCACACTGGCCGGCCTTATGGGACGTCAGTGGCTCCATGCCAAACGCGCGATCGTCAACCTGAAGAAGGGCCAGACGGTCGGAAAACTCGTCAAGGAAATGACCGTGGCCGCCAAGCTGGGCGGTCCCGATCTGGGCGCCAACGCGCGCCTCTACGCCGCGGTGGAAAAGGCCCGCAAGGCCAGCGTGACGCGCGAGGTGATCGAGCGCGCGATCGCGAAGGGCGCCGGCACGGGCGGCGACAAGTCGTCGCTCGAGCACGTGGTGTTCGAGGGCTATGCGCCCCACAAGGTCCCGGTGATCGTCGAGGCGTACACCGACAACCACCAGCGCACCGCGCCCGAGATCCGCGCCCTGTTCCGCAAGGGCGTTCTCGGCCAGAGCGGCAGCAACAAGTTCCTCTTCGACCACGTCGGGCTGGTCGAGGCGCACCATGCCGACGCCAACATCGACCGCGAGGCCGCGGCAATCGAGGCCGGCGCGAACGACTTCGAGGCGCTCACCCACGAGCAGAACGACGACATCCCGGCGGACCGCGCCGGCGCCCGGTTCATCACGGAGCGCAGCGCCGTGCACACGGTGTCCACCTGGCTCGGGAAGAACGGCTGGACCGTGGTGACCAGTGAAATCGGCTACCTCGCGAAGACCTACCCCGAGCTCGACGACACCGCCCGGGCGGAGGTCGGCGAATTTCTCCAGGCCCTTGAGGACCACGACGACATCCAGCGGGTCTGGGCCGCGGTGAAATAACTCCTCCCAACCTGCCGCCGGAAAAAAACCTGCTATCCTCCACCCCATGGCTACTCCCGAAATTCCCCAGAAATCCCCGATCGTGAAACCCATGCCCGCGGGCACCTATTGGTGGTGCGCCTGCGGACGCTCCAAGGACCAGCCGTTCTGCGACGGCAGCCACAAGGGCACCGGCATCGCCCCCAAGAAGGTCGAACTCGCCGGCGACAAGATCGTCGCGTGGTGCGCCTGCAAGCACTCCAAGAACGCGCCGTTCTGCGACGGCTCGCACAAGAGCATTTAGGCTGAAGGCATCAGGCGAACGCCGAACGTCGGACGCCGAACGCCGAACATCGAAGGAGAGTGCAACGGCTGAAGCCGTCCGCGTGGCCTGACGAGGAGGACGATTCCTCGGACGCTCAATTCGGCCAGCCGAAGCCCGGCGTTCGACGTCAGAAGTTCGAAGGGTCGAATCCCCTTCGATGTTGGGCGTTCGGCGTCCGACGTTCGACGTTCGGCGTTCGTCTGTCGCCCTAAGCGACCCTCGCCCACAGCACCTTGAGGTAGCGGCTCTCCAGGCAATTCGAGTAGACCGGATGATCCGGCCCCGGGCCGGTGCGGTCGAAGAACTGCAGGCGCCGGTTCTGGCGGTGCGCGGCCTTGATCACGTGCGCCTCGAAGTCCTCGAGGCTCAGCAGGCCGGAGCACGAGCACGTCACGAAGATCCCGCCCGGTTTCACGAGGGAGATCGCGAGCAGGTTGAGGTCCTCGTACTTCTGGCGTCCCTCCCAGTTGCCATGGTCGTCGCGGGTGAAGATGAACTTCGGCGGGTCGAGCATCACCACGTCCCATTTCTCCCCGTTCTGCTGCATCTGGCGCGCGTACGCGAAGGCGTCGGCATGCACGAACTTGAGGCGGGCCTGGTTCAGGTTCGCGTTGCGCTTCGCCTGCGCGATCGCGGCCTCGTCGAGGTCGACGCTCGTGACGTCCTCGGCGCCGCCGGCCACCTTGGCGTTGAGCGAGAAGCCGCCGGTGTAGCAGCAGAGGTCGAGCACCCGGGCGCCCCGGGTGAACCGCGTGAACGCCTTCCGGTTCTCGCGCTGGTCGCAGAAGAATCCCGTCTTGTGGCCCTCGGCAAAGTCCACCTCGTACCGGATGCCATGCTCGCGGATTTTCACCCGGGCCGGCGCCGCGGCGTTGGTCTCCTTGAAGGTCGACGGCTTGATGCCCTCGAGGCTGCCGAGGTCGTGGTCCACCTGGACCCGGGCGAACTTCGTGCCGGCCAGCTCGTGCAGCAGCGGCAGCCAGCCGGGCAGGCGCTGCGCGATGCCGAGGCTGTAGACCTCGCAGAGCAGCGTGTCGCCGTAGCGGTCGATCGTCAGGCCGCTAAGCCCGTCGCCGTCGGAGTTGATCAGCCGGTAGGCGTCGCTGGTCTCGTCCAGCTTGAACACCTCGCGCCGCAGCGCCACGGCGCGGCGGATCGCCGCCTCGAAGTAGGCCTCCGTCACCGGCTCCGCCGAGTGACACACCACCCGCAGCGGAATCTTGGCTCGCGGATTGAAGAGGCCGCCGCCGGTGAGGTTGCCGTTCTTGTCGTAGACGTTGACGAGGTCGCCGGGACGCGCATCGGGCGAGGCCGCCCCGAGGAGCCGCGGGAAGATCGCCGGCGCGAAGGTGAAATACTTGAGCTGCGCCCAGGGTCTCGCCCACGTCGTGCGGTCGATCACGCGCGGGGCGGGACGTTCGGGTGACTCTCTCGGCGGCTGGTCCGTCATGCGGCTAGATGGAGGCACCGCGACGGCGCCCGCAATCGTATTGAGCGCCCCACCCTACGGCACCGCCACGATCCGGATCTCGCCCCGGGCCTGGTGGACGGTTCCGGCCGGGTCGGTGGCCCGCACGTCCACCGGGTAGGTCCCGGGCGCAAGGTCCGCCGGCAGGTACGACCGCCAGAGGTGATAGCAGACCGTCGGGTCCGGCAGGCGCGGGGTCGCGAGCGGCCGCTCCAGCGCGTCCTGCGCGAGGTACTGCTCGGCGTAGGTCGGATCCCACTCGACCACGCGGCGCATCGCGTTCCACTGCCGGTCGCCGACCCGCGACTCCACCGTCCAGCCCTCGTGACCGTTGAACACGTTGGCGTAATAGGAAATGTACCCGGTCCGGGTCTTCGCGGCCTTCGGCACGTGCAGGCTGATCTGGTAATCGGCCGGATGGCGCGCGGCGCGGTAGTCGGTGCGGACCGTCACGCCATCGACCGTGAGCACGCCATACCCGTGCGGGGTGCCGTCGTTCATCGTGGCGACCGGGATGCCGCTGGCGTCGGGCGGGCCGCCCCAGTAGCTCCCGCACGCGGCGGCGACGTTGTACTCGTGCAGCGGCGCAGTGCCCTCCCACCCGTCGCCGCGGCCATAGAAATAATGCCGCTGATAATGTGTGTGGCCGGAGAGCCACAGCACGTTGGGCCGGTCGCGGAGCAGCGCGAAAAGTCGCGCGCGATCAGCCGGGCGAAAGGTCTCCGCGTTGGCCGGGTTCGGGTAGAACCACGGGATATGGAACATCAGCACGACGAGCTCGTCGCGCGGCGTGAGGCGGAGGAGGTTTTCGATGAACGCGAGTTGGTCCGGCCGGATGCCGCCGACGTAGCGCGGTCCGCCGAGGAAGCGGACGTCGTTCAGCGCGATGAACAGCGCGCGGCCGTGATGAAAGGCGTAGGTCGACGGGCCGAACGCCTGCTCAAAGCTCGCGGTCGCGGCGCGGTCGTCTTTCGCGCCGAGATCGAGGTCGTGGTTGCCGTTGACGCGGTAGGCCGGGATGCCGAGGCGCGCCATCGAGTCGGCGAGCGGCGGGTAGAGCTCATGGCGGTCGTACACCACATCGCCGAGCGACACGCTGAAGGCGAAGTCATGTCCGCCCACCAGCGGCTGGACGATGGTCTGATCGAAATAGCCGACCTCCTTAAGCGACGCGGGCTGGGGATCCGCGAGGAGCAGGACCTTGAAACGGTCACCTTCCGCGCGGGCCTGCAGTGGAAAGTCGGCCGATCCGTCGGCCGCGGGACGACGGAAGAACTGCGGAAGCTGTTGCGCGTTGACCGACGGATGCCAGTCCCGCGGTTTGACCACGAACACGAGCGCGCCGTCGACGGCCGCGAGTTGATAGGTCCCGTCGGCGTCGGTCAGCGCCACGTGCTCGCCATCGGAGACGGTCACCTGCGCGAGGCCCGGTTCACCCGGGTCGCGCACGCCGTTGCCGTTGCGATCGTCGTACACGACACCGTGCACGCTGGCGGCGCGGAGGGCGGCCGTCGCACCCAGCAGCAGGGCGATCCCGGCCGGAAGGCGAAAAACAGTCATGCGGCGAGCCATAGTGTCCGGGGGCCGCGCGTCCAGCCTCGAACCAGACCGGTGTGACCGGCGGCTGCTTGTGCCTCGAGGGCACCGCATTGGGCGCCCCGGTCGGTCGGCGCAAAAAACGCGAAACCCAAAGGTCATTTCGGGAGTCAAAGTCAGCTGAACCCGGAACCATCCATGAAAAGTAGACTCGTCCTTGCCCTCTTGCTGCCCATCGGGCTGCTCACCACCGGTGGGCGGGCCCAAGGCACCGCGACCGTCGCCACGCCGACGACGCCCGCTCCGGCTGTCGCCGCTGCGCCTGCTCCGGCTCCGAGCCGTATCGTCTACACCCCGCGCCTCCCCTCGCCCAACGAGCTGATCAGCGTGGCCGCCGCGCAGGGCCTAGCCGTCGACCGCATCGAGCAGTCGGCGAACCAGATTCTCGTCACGTACAAGGACAGCGCCGGCCAGCCGACGGTCGTGTCGTACCAGCTCCTGGCCACCGCCGCCAGCGCCCCGACGGTGGCGACGACGGCGCCCGCGGTCGCCCCGGCCCCGCAGGTCGTGTACGTCGATCCCTATCCGTACGTCTACGCCGACCCGTACTATTATCCGTGGCCGTATTACAGCCCGGTCGCGGTGAGCGTCGGCTTCGGCTTCTACCCGGGCCATGTCCACTTCCGCGGGCACGGCCGGGGGCCCGGCCACCGGTACTGAACGAACCTCAACCTTCTCCGCCATGACAGCGAAACACCTCGCGATCCCCGCCCTGGCGCTCAGCGCGCTTCTGACGGGCTGCGTCGGGACCGGGCCGAACACGCAGGACGGCGCCGTCACGGGCGCGACCCTCGGCGCGCTCGCCGGCGCGGTCATCGGCAACAACAGCGGCAGCCACAACGGCGCCGCCGGCGCCCTGATCGGGGCGGCGGCCGGCGCCATCGCCGGCGGCACGATCGGCAACAGCGTCGACCACCAGAACGGCACCGTCTACGGCTACCCGCAGCGCCCGTACGGCTACCAGCGCACGATGGTGACCCAGGGATCGCCGCCGCAGCCGGCGCCGATCGCCGAGACCGCCCCGCCTGCGCCGTCGGCCAACGCCGTGTGGATCCCGGGTTACTGGGACTACAACGGCGCCGGTTACACCTGGACGGCCGGCCGGTGGGAAATCCCGCCGGCGAATGCCCAGACCTATGTGTCGGCCCACTGGGAAAACCACGGCGGCACGTTCTTCTTCATCCGCGGCGCCTGGCATTGAGCCGGCGCGGGGGAGCGCCCGGCCGGGCGCCAGAACCGGCCCAGAAAAAAGCCCCGGCCAGACGGCCGGGGCTCAATTTTTCCGAGGCGGGCTCAGGCCACGCGCTCGACGATGAGCGGCGGGGGCGTCGGCCGCTTGGGCGCGAGGCGGTAGGCGTTCTTGAAGTGATCCAGCGCCTGCTCGAGCTTCGACTCGTCGTTGTAGTGGATCATCATGAGCGGCTCGCCCTGCTTCACCTGGGTGCCGACCTTCTTGATCTCCGAGACGCCGACGGCGTAGTCGATCTTGTCGTGCGAGCCCTCCTTGCCGGCACCGAGCAGGTGCACGCCGCGGGCGATCATCGCCGCATTGATGGTGTGCACGTAGCCGCGCTTCGGGGCGGGCAGCTTGCGGATGTGGCGGGCCGTCGGGAATTTTTCCGGGTGGTCGATGAAGGTCGTGTCGCCGCCCTGGGCCTTCACGAGGTCCTTGAACTTCGCGAGCGCCGAGCCGTCGGTGAGATGGCGCTGGACCGTCTGCTTGGCCGACAGCGTCGAGCCGGCGACGCCGGCGAGGCGGACGATTTCCATGCCGAGCTTGAGCACGAGCTCCTTCATGTCCTCCGGGCCCTCGCCCTTGAGGAGCTGGATGGCCTCCTTGACCTCGAGGGACGTGCCCACGGTGTCGCCGAGCGGCTGGTTCATGTCGGTGACGAGCGCGACGCAGCGGCGCTTCATCGAGCGACCGACGCGGGTCATGGAGCGCGCCAGCTGCTTGGCCTGCTCGAGATCCTTGATGAAGGAGCCGTTGCCCCACTTCACGTCGATGACGAGGCCCTCGGAGCCCTCGGCGAGCTTCTTGGAGAGGACGCTGCCGGTGATGAGCGGGAGGCTCGGGATCGTGCCGGTCTCCTTGCGGAGCGCGTAGAACTTGGCGTCGGCCGGGGCCAGGGCCTCGGACTGCGCGACGATGGCGCCGCCGATGCGGGAAAGCTGCGAGCTGAACTGCTCGATCGACTGGTGGCTCTTGAAGCCGTGGAAGCAGCCGAGCTTGTCGAGCGTGTTGATGACGTAGTCGTGCTCGACGCCGCACATCATCGGGACCACGACGCCGCTCGCCATCGCGAGCGGGACGAGCACGAGGGACGTCTTGTCGCCCACGCCACCGGTCGAGTACTTGTCGATCTTCGGCTTCGCGATGTTCGACAGGTCGATCACTTCACCCGAGAGCATCATCTCCTCGGTCAGGTCCGCCGTTTCCTGCGCGGACATGTTGGAGAAGTAGATCGCCATCATGAGCGCGGCCAGCTGGTGCTGCGGCATCTCGCCATCCAGCGTACTGTCAATGATGTAACGGATCTCCTCCTGCGTGAACTCGCCGCCATCCCGCTTCTTCTCAATCAGGAACTCGAACGTCGGCTTGATGAAGCGGCGCGTGGGAATGTTGCGTTTGGTCATTGTGAATTAGGGAAAGGGGCGCGGGAGCGCCGCGTCGCGGAAAAGTTTGCCATCACACTCGATACACAGAATTTGTCGAGCCAAAACAGCCCAGAACCACCCCCGGATAACACCCTGTCGGCGGACCTCCCGCAGCGAGTCCGGCCCAACTGGCGGCGGTCGAGCTTGCTGATAACCAAGCGGTTAATAACCCGACAGTTCCGGAGCTCCATCGGCCAGTCCGGCACGACGGCACCGGGATCGGAGCTGGCCGCCGCGTTCCGCCAGGCCCGAACTCCGCGCTTGCAGGGTCCCCGGCGCCGACTGTGAAGTGACAGGATGCCCGTGTCCTTTCATCTCGCCGACGCCCTGAACTCGGCCCTCAAGTCCGCCGCCGTCCAGGCCGGACTGGAGGCCGACGCCTTTGCGCCGGACGTGCGCACGGCGGACCCGCGGCACGGCGACTATCAAGCCAACGGCGTCCTCGGCTACGCCAAGGCGCGCAAGCAGAACCCGCGCGCCATCGCGGAGAAGCTCGTGGCGGCGCTGCCAGCCGACGTGACCGAGGGCTACGCCGTCGCGATCGCCGGGCCCGGGTTCATCAACTTCACGCTCAAGCCGTCCGCGCTGCTCGGCTGGCTGCGCGCCCATGACACCAAGGACCACCTGCGGACGAACGCCGCGTCGGCCAAGCACGGCCAGACCTGGGTCGTCGACTACTCGGCGCCAAACACGGCGAAGCAGATGCACGTCGGCCACCTGCGCTCGGCCGTCATCGGCGAGGCGATCTGCCGCATCCTCGAGTTCAGCGGCGCGAAGGTCATTCGCGACAACCATATCGGCGACTGGGGCACGCAGTTCGGCAAGCTCATCTGGGCGTACAAGAATCACCGCGACGAGGCGGCGCTGGCCGCGGACCCGATCGAGGAGTTCGAGCGCCTCTACAAGGTGGGCAATTCCGCCGCGGACGCCGACCCGGCCGTGCTGGAACAGGCGCGGCAGGAACTCGTGAAGCTCCAGTCCGGCGACGCCACCAATCTCGCGATCTGGCGCCAGATCAATGAGGCCAGCCTCCAGGCCTTCCAGGGCATCTACGACCTGCTCGGCATCCGCTTCGACGTCACGCTGGGCGAGAGCTTCTACAACGACAAGGTCGAGCAGGTGTACCGCGAGCTGACGGACTCGAAGATCGCGGAGGAAAGCCAGGGCGCGCTCGTCGTGTTCCATCCCGAGCACCCGCGCTTCAAGACGCAGCCCTTCATCATGCGCAAGGCCGACGGCGCGAGCAACTACGCCTCGACCGACCTCGCCACCGCGCTCTACCGCGCCCTGCATTTCCATGCCGACGGCATCGTGATCGTCACCGATTTCCGTCAGGCCGACCATTTCGAGCAGCTGTTCCTCACCGTGAAGAAGTGGTTTGCCGCGAAGCACCACCGCCTGCCGGAGATGCACCACGTCACGTTCGGCGCGGTGACGGGCGAGGACGGCAAGGCGCTGCGGACGCGGGATGGCGGCACGATCAAGCTCAAGGAACTGCTGGCCGAGGCCGAGGCCCGCGCCTACGCGCTCGTGAGCGAGCGCAGCTCCGATCTCTCCGAGGAGGAGCGCCGGGCGATCGCGGGCGTGGTGGGAGTGGCGTCGGTGCAGTACGCCGACCTCTCGCAGAACCGCTCGAGCGACTACGTGTTCGCGTGGGACAAGATGATCTCGCTCGACGGCAACACCGCCGCGTACCTGCTCTACGCGGTGGCGCGGATCCACTCGATCTTCCGCAAGCTGGGCGTGACCGCCGGCGACCTCGCCGGCGAGTCGGCCGGCACCCCGCTGGAGACGCCGGCCGAGCTGGCGCTGGCGCGCAAGCTGGTGAAGTTCGCGGACGCGATCCGGCTCGTGACGGACACCCTGCGGCCACACTTCCTCTGCCTGTACCTGTACGAGCTCGCGGGCGAGTTCAGCGGGTTCTATGCCGCCGACAAGGTGGCGGTGGACGACCCGGCGGTGCGGGCCCGGCGCCTGCTGCTCTGCGCGCGGACGCTGCTCGTGATGGAGAACGGCCTCGGTCTGCTGGGCCTGCGCACGCTGACCCGCATGTAGCGCCCTACAAGGCACTATTACTCTTGCTGCTCCCCGGCGGCGCGGCCAGATTCCCGCGCATATGGCCATCGAGGAAATTTACATCCGGAACGAGACGGAGACGGAAGCTCGCGGCCCCTTCAATCTCGAGCAGCTGGTCACCCTCGCCGAAAACGGCCAGGTCACCGCCGAGACGCTCTACTACGACGCGGGCACCGAGCAGTGGGTCGCGCTGGGCTCGAACCAGGACATGCTGGGCCAGGTCTTCCCGCAGAAGAAGAAGCTCAAGATCAAGACGAAGGTGAAGATGGAGTCGCTCAACCAGGAGAGCGAGAGCGCCGCCCCGATCACCGTCGACGACATGCTGGCCGCGGCCGAGGGCCGGACGGCCGAGACGGCGGGTCGGGCCGACCCGATGATCGCCATGGCCCGCGCGGCGGCGATCGGCCGCTGGGCGATCGTGCTGATGCTGATTCTGGCGGCCGCCGGCGAGGCGCTGCCCTCGGTCGATGCGATCATGTCGGTCGACGTGGCCAAGCTCATGGGCCACCCGCTGGTCGCGCTCGGCGCGGTTGACCTCATCCTGGCCGTCGTCCTCGCGCTCGGCGTCGTCAGCATCTACCCCTTCATCCGCTTCCGCGCCGCCCTGGGCTTGGGTTTCCTTGGTTTCATCTTCTGGGTCCACGGCCAGCCGATGTCGATCCTGGCCCTCGCGGGCGGCTCGCTCGGCCTCTACGTGTCGACGGTGTTCGTGAGCTACGCGCCGGTGCTGTTCTTCGGCGCGCTCGGCATCGTCGGGCTGGGAGCGGTGTCCTGGTTCCTGTTGTCCTGACCGTCGCGGCCCGGCCATGGCCAGTCCCGACCAGCCCGGCAGCCGGCTCGCCCGATTTTTCCAGCGGGACATCTGGGCGCCCGACCTTTTCCGGGAGCGCTCGCTCCGCGCCCGACTCTACGCGGTCCTCCGCGTGATCTCGATCACCGGCACGGTCTTCGCGGAGACCAAGGCCGCGAGCCGCGCGGCGGCGCTCAGCTTCAGCTCCCTCCTCGGCATCGGCCCGCTGATCGGGGCCGCGGTGCTCGTCGGCGGCTTCATGCTCGGCCAGAACAGCGACCCGGCCGTCCTCGCGCAGCAGCTCAGCCAGATGATCAAGAGCGTCGCCCCGCAGCTCCAGCAGCTGGAGAGCCTGCAGACGCCCTCGGCCGCCGCAGCGACCGATGCGGGGCTGACCTCGCTCATCCAGGGCATCATCGAGGGTTCGCGGTCCGGCACCGCCGGCGCCGTCGGCGCGCTCACGCTGATCCTGATCGTCCTGCTCCTGTTCAAGTCGATCGAGGACGCCTTCAACGAGATCTGGGGCGTGCGCACCGGGCGCACCCTGGCGATGCGGGTGATGTTGTACTGGACGGTGCTGACGCTCGGCGCGGTGCTCTTCTTCGCCGCGCTGACGCTCCTCGGCGCCGGCGCGTTCATCAACGTCTTCCTCGAGCGGCTGCCGTTCGGCCGCGAGCTGCTCGGCGCCCTGCGCTGGGCGCTGCCTGTGTTCTCGATCATCGCCATGGTCTGCCTGCTGACCCTGTTCTACCGGTTCATCCCGAACACCAAGGTCTACTGGCGGGCGGCGCTGACCGGCGCGATGGTCGTCGCGGCGCTGCTCCTGCTGAACAACTTCCTCGCGTTCCTCTACCTGCGCCGCGTCTACCTGGAGAAGAGCCTGTACGGCTCGCTTGGCATCCTGCCGATCCTGATGCTCGGCCTCTACGTGTTCTGGGTGTTCGTCCTGATCGGCGGACAGATCAGCTACGCGGTCCAGAACGCGAACTTCCGCAACAGCCAGGCGGCCTGGGGCCAGCTGAGCGAGGCGATGCGGGAGCGGCTGTCCCTGATCGTGCTCCTGACGGTCTGCCGGCGATTCCGCGTCGCGCTGCCGCCCGTGACCGCGGCCCAGCTCGGCGACCTGCTGCGCGTCCCGACCCAGCTGCTCAACGAGTGCCTGAACCGACTCGTGGACATGCAGCTTCTCACGCCGATCCCGCCGCCGCCGGACGCAGGCCCCACCGACTACTTCTACCAGCCGGCCCGTCCGCTGAGCCACATCACCCTCGCGGAGTTCCGTCGCCTCAACGAGAACCTCGGCCACGACCCGGTGGGCCAGAACCTGGAGCGCATCGACCCCATCCTGCCCCACTACAACGGCGCCATCGAGCGCCTCGCCGGGGAATCCCTGCTGCGCAAGAACTTCGAGGAACTGCTGGCTGAGTTCGAGTTCGACGAATCCCGTCCGCCGTTCGCCATGGGCGACCGGTCCAGGCGGTGAGGTAATTCCGGATTCCGGAAGGACAAACCAGGAAGTCGGCGGGCCTTTGGGCAGGTCCGCTACCTGCGACTTTTCGCCCTTGCCACCACCCCCGGGTGACCTAGCGTCAGCGCTTTTCCCTCCATGATTTCCTGGATTCAGCGCTACTTTCAGCACCATTTCCGCATCATCTTCGCCCTGATTCTTGCGAGCACGATCATCTCGTTCATCATCGCGTTCGCCCCCGGCTCGAACTTCGGCAAGACCGAGCGTCGGAATGCGGTGACCCGGCCGTTCTTCGGCTACAATCTCGCCTCGCAGGATGACCAGGGCCGGATCGTCGGCGACGCCGGCCTCAGCGCCAATCTCCAGTCCGGCTTCAACGCCCTCGAGGGCGCCGATCTCCAGAACTACGCCTTCCAGCGCGTCGCGGCGCTCTCGCTCGCCAACGAGCTCCATGTCCCGGCCACCACCAAGCAGGAGATCGCCGACTACATCAAGAACCTGCGCGCCTTCGCCGGCCAGGACGGCCAGTTCGACGCGGTCCGGTACGGCCAGTTCCGCGACAACCTCAAGTCCAACTCCCGCCTCACCGAGGCCGATGTCAGCCGCGTGATCGCCGACGACGTGCGCACCGACAAGGTGCAGCGCATCCTTTCCGGCCCGGGCTACGTGCAGGCCCACGACGTGAAGGCCCAGCTCGACCGCGCCGACTCGCTCTGGACGCTGGCGACCGCGACCGCGGACTTCGGGACCTTCAACCCGTCGATCCCGGTGGCCGACGCCGCCCTGGCGAAATTCTACGAGGAGAATTCCTTCCGCTACACGATCGCGCCGCGCGCGGTCGTGTCCGTCGCTTTCTTCCCGGCCTCGGCCTACACCGCCAACGTGGCGGTCGGCGAGTCCGAGGTCCGCGCCTACTACGACGCCAATCCGGGCCGCTTCCCGAACCCGGCCGCCAAGCCCGGCGCCAAGGCCGATCCGGCCGCCGACTACGTCGCCGTCCGCGGCCAGGTCGAGGCGGCGCTCAAGCTCGAGCGCGCCCAGCGGTTCGCCGTGAAGGCCGCGTCCGATCTCTCGTTCGCGCTCTACGACGGCAAGATCGATCCGGGCACGCCCGCGTTCACCAGCCTCCTCGCCAGCCAGAAGGTCCAGCTCCAGTCGCTCGCGCCGTTCACCCAGGAGGACGGCCCCGCCGAGCTCGGCCACTCGCCCGACATCGCCGCCGAGGCGTTCAAGCTCGGCGCCAGCCGCTCCTACTCCGACGCCCTCGCGGCCCCCGCCGGCGCGGTGGTGCTGTTCTGGAAGGAAACCCTGCCGTCCCGCCAGCCCGCGCTGGCCGAAGTCCGCGACCGCGTCGCGGCCGACTACACGGCCAACGAGAAGGGCAAGCGCTTCGTCGAGTTCGGCCGCACCCTCCGCAGCCTGATCGAGAACCGGCTCAAGGCCGGCGACACGTTCGAGAAGGCCGTCGCCTCGGCCGCCAGTGCCACTTCGGTCAAGATCGAGTGCAAGTCGCTCGCGCCGTTCTCGCGCCGCAATCCGCCGAAGGACCTCGACTACTCGGTCGCCGGCGCCATGGAGCGCCTCGAGAAGGGCCAGCTGTCCGACATGGTGATCGCCAAGGATCACGGCCTTTTCGTCTACGCAGTCGACAAGAAGCTGCCGGACCTCAGCGAATCGAGCCCCGGCTTTGCCGCGATGCGCGCCCAGATCGCCGCCGTCAACGGCCGCATCGGCGCCAGCGCCCGCCTCGCCGCCATGGTCGAGCAGGAGCTGAAGCGCACCGAGCCGGCCGCCAAGTAGCCCACGCGCGGGCCGGTCCAACCGCTCATCCCCGGGTCGGACCGTTCAACGCGATTCGCCTCGAAGCCCGTCCCCGGCGCGGCGAAGGTGGCGGCATGCCGACCGGTCCCCTTCCCGCAACCCAAATCACGGATGCCGTGAAACTTTCACGGCGCCGGGGCGTCACTCCACCGGGTGCGCCGCGGGAGATTTTCCGTGCCGCGTTCCAGTAACTTTTCGACAGTCGCCGTGTTCTCGTTTTCATTCCCCGACCGCCCCCTTTTATCCATGTCCCGCCACCTCGCCCGCGCCTGCCTGCTCTCGCTCAGCCTCGCCCTCTCGACGGGCCTCCGCGCCCAGGACGCCGCCCCCGCCGCACCGGCGGCCGCGGCCGCCCCGGCGCTCACCCTCGAGACCTGCATCGCCCGGGCCCTGGAGAAGAACTTCGCCCTGCGGATTTCCGGTCTCGGCAAGGATGTCGCCAAGGAGGCCCTGAACGTCGCGCAGGCCGAATTCGAGCCGACCTTCACCGCCAGCACCCAGCGGACGATGATCCAGACCAGCCCGAATGTCCGGGCTGACAGCACCGATACCCGCCTCGGCGTCGCCCAGCAGCTCACTTCCGGCGCCACCGTCAATCTCAGCTCCAGCCTGAACCGCTCGAGCACCAACCCCGCCGGCGTGCCGCTCAACCCGGCCTATAACAGCGACGTCTCGCTCGCGGTCTCGCAGCCCCTCCTCCGCGGCGCCGGCAGCGAGGTCAACCGCGCCACGATCGAGCGCACCCGCCTCAGCGTCAGCATCGCCAACCTGAGCTACAAGGGCAGCGTCCTCCAGGTCGTCCGCGACACCGAGGTCGCCTACTACAATCTCGTGTTCGCCCGCGGCCAGCTCGCCGTGAAGCAGCACAGCCTCGAACTCGCCCAGGCCCTCTACAACGAGAACAAGGCCCGCCGGTCCACCGGCGTCGCCACCGACCTCGACGTGCTCACGGCCGAGGTCGGCGTCGCCACCGCCCGCAACGGCGTGGTCACCGCCGAGCAGCAGGTCCGCAACAGCGAGGACGCGCTGCTCGCGCTCACCGGCCAGACCGAGTTCAACACCGCCGTCGGCGCCGTCAGCCTGCCCGAGATCGCCGATCCGACCCCGTCCTTCGACGCGTCCTACAAGCTCGCCCGGGAGAACCAGCCGGACTACCGCTCGACCGAGGCCGCCATCAAGCAGTCCCAGATCGACGCCAACACGGCGAAGAACGGCGCCCTCCCGAGCCTCAACCTCGGCGGCGCCGTCGGGCTCAACGGCACCGACCGCACCTACGGCAGCTCGTTCGACCGCACCCGCGACGGCGACGGCCGCAGCTGGCAGGTCGACCTTTCCCTCAGCGTGCCGTGGGGCCTCCACGCCGACCGCGCCCGCTACCGCAGCGCGCTCGCCACGATGCGCCAGCAGCAGGCCCGCCTCGAGCAGTTCGACCAGAACCTCGTCGTGCAGGTTCGCTCGGCCGTCCGCGCCGTCGAGACCAGCCAGCAGAGCGTCGAGATCTTCACCAAGGCCACCGAGCTCGCCGTGAAGCAGTACGAGCTCCAGCTCGCCCGCTTCAAGGCCGGCCTCTCCACGAGTCGCCAGGTGCTCGAGAATCAGGACGACCTCGAGGCCGCCCGCGTCAACGAGCTCCTCGCCCGCGTCAATCTCCGCACCGCCCTGGCGAACCTCCACCAGCTCGAGAGCAGCTCCCTCGACCGGTACCACATCACGCTGGCCGATTGACCCCGCCGCTCGCCATCCGCACCACGCTCTGGTGCTGGCTGATCGCCGCCCTCGCCGCCGGCCGCCTCGCGCTGCTCCAGCGCCTCCCGATGCCGGCCGTGCAGGGCGTCCTGTTCGGGCTCGTGCTCCTGCAGATCGCCGCCTACCGCAACTGGCCGGTATGTCGCGACTGGGCCGACCGCCTCAATCTCCGCCTCGTCGTGGGCCTGCACCTCACCCGGCTGGTGGGGTTCTACTTCCTCTATCTCTACGAGCGTGACCGTCTCCCGTACGCCTTCGCCGTGCCCGGCGGCATTGGCGACATCATCGTCGCCGTCCTCGCGCTCGCCGTCGTCGCCATCCCGCTCGCGCCCAAGACCCGCCTGCACGCCATCTCGATCTGGAACGTGGTCGGCCTGCTCGACATCCTCCTCGTGGTCTCCACCGCCGCCCGCCTGGGCCTGGCCGACCCGCGCTCGATGCGGGAACTGACGGTCCTGCCCCTCAGCCTGCTGCCGACTTTCCTCGTGCCGCTGATCATCGCGTCCCACCTGCTGATCTACGTCCGGACCCGCCGCGAGTTTGCCGCGGCTGAATGACGCTTGGCATTGGTTTTTCGCGGTGAGGTTAGGTTGCCACGAAGATCACGAAGGGCACTAAGGGCAGGTCGTCGGACCTGAGCCTGCGTGGTGCGGGTGACACCGATCCCTTCGCCTTGGGAGTAATTCGGGCGCGAACCGAAATCTGCGCCTCTTTGCGGCCACCCCACTGGACTAGCCTGTCAGGTGTTCGACGGTGACTTTGGCGCCGACCAGCTGGGTGCGGAACCACGTGCGCTGTTTCTTCACCAGCGCCCGGGTGTTTTTCACGATCGTCGCCGCCAGGTCCGCCTCGGGCAGTTTGCCGTCGAACAGGTCCAGCACCTCGCGATAGCCGATCGCCTTGGCCGCGCTGGGATTGTCCCGCAGCCCGGTCGCCTCGAGTCGGCGCACTTCCGCCACCAACCCGGCGCGCAGCATCGCGGCCACCCGCTGCTCGATCCGTGCGTTCAGGTCGTCCGCGGTTCGCTCCAGCAGGGTGATCTCCACGGTCCAGTCGGCAAACGGTCCCGGTTGACGCGCGAAGTCCGCGGCCAGTTCCGTCACCGTCCGACCCGACGCCAGGCAGCGCTCCAGCGCCCGGGCCACGCGGCGCGGATTCGCCACGTCCAGCGTTCCAAGGCCGCCGGGGTTCAACGCCTGCAACCGGGCGACCGCCTCCGCCGGCGCGTGCGCCGTCACTTCCGCGCGGATCGCCGCCGGCACCGCCACGTCATCCGCCACCGGGGCGAGAAAGCTCTTCAGATAAAACCCGCTGCCACCCGTCACCAGCACCTCCCGGCCCCGCGCCGTGATCTCCCGCACCGCCGCCAGCGCCCGCGTCACGTAGTGCGTGACATCCATCCGCTCGGTGAGGTCGAGGATGTCGATCAGGTGATGCGGCACGCGCGCCTGCTCGGCGGCGGTCGGCTTGGCCGTGCCGAGGTCCATGCCGCGGTAGAATAGGAGCGAGTCGCAGGACACGATCTCCGCGCCGCGGCGCTCCGCCCACGCCAGCGCCCGCTCCGTCTTGCCGACGGCGGTGCAGCCGGTGAGCACGTGCAGGATCGGTTTCATGCTCGCCCCGGAAGGCGGCGCGGCATCCGCGCCGTCACAGTGCGTTGAACGCCAGGGCGCGATTGCGGCCCCGCGACTTCGCGGCGTAGAGGGCCTTGTCGGCCGCCGCCACGAGCGCCTCCACCGAGCCGGCGTCCGCCGGGATCGACGCGGCGCCGGCACTCACGGTCACCTTCAGCTCCGGTACGCCGTCGAGCGACAGCGGGGTGGCCCGGATGCCGGCGACGGCGCGCTCGGCGGCGTCGAACGCCACCTTGGCGTCGGCCTGCATGATGATCAGCGCGAACTCCTCGCCGCCGAACCGCGCGGCGCGGTCCACGTCGCGGAGACCCTTGGTCAGCCGGGCCGCCACTTCCTGCAGCACGCGGTCGCCGACCTGGTGGCCGTAGGTGTCGTTGACCGACTTGAAATGGTCGATGTCGATCAGCACGAGGGCGAATGGATGACCGAACCGGCGCGAGCGCTCGTGCTCCTCGGCCATGATGCGGTCGAACTCGCGGCGGTTCAGCAGGCTCGTCAGCTGGTCGCGCGTTGCGAGCCGACGCAGCGCCTCGAGCGTCTCGCCGAGCTTGAGCGCGTACCGCAGCGAGCGTTCCAGGGAGCGCGAGGTGATCTCGCCCTTCACCAGGTAGTCGAGCGCGCCGGCATTCATCGCCTCGATGTCGACCTTCTCCGACGACTCGGCCGTGAGGAACACGATCGGCGTCCGCGAGCCGCCCGCGACCGCCGCCTTGATCAGCTCGAGGCCGTTGCGGTCGCCGAGCTGATAGTCCAGCAGACACGCGGAGTACGAGCCCTCGAGCAACTTGGTCATGCCCTCCTCGTAGGTCGCCGCCCACTCGAGCTCGAAACGCTCCCCCCTGAAATTCTGGAAATGCGCCTGCGTGAGCCGGAATTGCATCCGGTCATCGTCGATCATCAGGATTTTGCGGCTCATGAGGAAAGCGCGTGCGCCGGGGTCCCGGCCAGTTCCGCCAGGCCGTCGGCCACCGTGGTCCGGGCGTTGAAACCAAGCTCCGCCGCCGCCACGTCGGGCGCACCGAGCGAGTGCACGATGTCGCCAGCCCGGGCCGGCGCGTGCAGCGGTCCCGGCACCCCGGGATGGTGGCGGCCGAACACCGCCGCCAGGTCCAGCAGCGAGGTCGAGCGCCCGGTGCAGATGTTGGCCGCGCCCGAGGCCAGGCCCGGCCGGGTCGCCGCCAGCAGGTTGGCGCGGGCGACATCGCGCACCGCGATGAAGTCCCGGGTCTGCTGCCCGTCGCCGAAGATCATCACGGGCTTCCCCTCGGCATAGCGGCGGGCGAAGATCGAGATCACGCCCGAGTAAGGCGACGAGGGATCCTGCCGCGGGCCGAACACATTGAAGTAGCGCTGGCACCGCACGGTCAGGCCGTAGGTCGCCGCATGACCCAGCAGCAGGTCCTCGGAGGCCAGCTTCGCGGCGCCGTACGGGCTCACCGGGCGCTTCACGGCGCCCTCCCGCACCGGCAGGTCGGCGGTGTCGCCGTAGAGTGCGGCCGACGAGGCAAAGACGATCCGCCTGACCTGATGCAGCCGCGCCGCCTCGGCCACGAGCTGGGTCGCCTGGACGTTCAGCACGAAGTTCAGCTCCGGGTTCGCGATGCTCTCCTGCACGCTCACCAGCGCGGCGAGGTGAATGATCGCCTCCGGGCGGGACCGCGCCACGAGGCCGGCCAGCGCGCCCGGGACCGCCACGTCGAGCTCATGGAACTCGAACCCGGACTGACGGGACGCCCCGGTGAGATTCTCGCGGCGGCCGGTGCGGAAGTTGTCCACGCCCACCACCCGATGGCCTTCGGCCAGCAGCAAGTCCGTCGTGTGACTGCCGATGAAACCGGCGGCGCCCGTGACGAGGATCGTGGCCATGGCAGGACAGTAGGTGGCTGGATTCAGGCGGAGCAAGCCCGCGTCATGCGCGTGAAAAACGTGGCCGGGATCAGCGCTTCGCGCCTGCGGCCAGCTCTCCGGCAACCGCGGCGATCCGCGCCAGCATCTTGGCCGGCGAACCGAGGTGATCCTTGATGCAGTTGACCAGGGCGCTGCCCACGACCACGCCGTCGGCCTGCGCCGCGACCTGCGCGACCTGGGCGCGGGTGGAGATGCCGAAACCCACGGCGACCGGGAGCTTGGTCCGCGCCCGGATCCTGGCGACGGCCTCCGGGATGCCCCCGGCGGAATCCTGGCGCACACCCGTCACACCCTCCCGGGAAACATAGTAGATGAAGCCGGTGGCGGCCGCGGTGATGGTGCCGAGGCGGGAATCCGGTGTCGTCGGGGCGACGATGAAAACCGTCTCCAGCCCATTGCGGCGGCAGGCCGTCAGCACCTCGCCGGCCTCCTCGGGCGGGAGGTCCAGCGTGAGCAGGCCGTCGAGACCCGCGGCCTTGGCGTCGCGGATGTAGGCCTCGACCCCGTTCGCGAAGACCAGGTTGTAATAGGTGTAGAAAACGAGCGGTGCCGCCGGGAACTCGGCGCGGAGTTTCCGAACCAGCTCCAGCACCCGGGCCGGGGTCATGCCGGCCTCGAGCGCCCGCTGCGCCGCCAGCTGGTTGGTGGTGCCGTCCGCCAGGGGATCCGAGAACGGCACGCCGAGCTCGAGGACGTCCACGCCGTGGCGCAGGAGCGTTCGGCAGACCTCGACGGACGTGTCGAAATCCGGGTCGCCGGCGCAGACGTAGCCAACGAAGGCGGCGCGATTCTCGGCCCGGGCGCGGGCAAAAGTGTCGGCAAGGCGGGACATGGGAGTTCTCACCTCAAAGGCAAAGCCGCCGCGGTGCAACGGTGGTTTTGGTCATGACACCGTTCCGCCGACTCTCGCCGTCCGCGCCAGCGAGAAATCCACCAGCACCGGACGGTGATCCGAGATGAAGGTGCGCACGATCTCGCTGCGGATGTCGAGGCACGCGGGCGGCAGGAACACGAAGTCGAGCAGCCGGCTGGGCAGCGGCGACGGGAACGTCCGGCCCTTCTGCGGATGCAGCACGTAGTCGTGGTAGTCGGACAAGTGGGAGAGCAGCGTGGCGGTGGCGTCGGGGCTGGTGCCGGGATTGTTGAAATCGCCGCAGATGATCGGGGGCACGTCCCAATGTTGCCGGCGCCCGTGGTGTTTTTCCCGGAGCCACGCGAGCATGCGGCCGAGCTGACGGATGCGGTGGGCGCGCGAGCTGAAGTGGAGATGGAGATTCACCATCGGCAGGCGGCGGCCCTCGAGGTCGAACTCGGCGTAAAGGAAACCCTTCTCCCCGACGCTGCGCTGGCCGAACACGATGGTCTCGCTCGCGATGATCGGGTGACGCGAGAGGAAGGCGTTCCCGTAGGAGAGATTGAGCAGGCCCTGGCGGCGGGTGTTGATGCCGAAGACGGCGTGCTTGTAACCGGAATGGAGGCGCAGGTACTCGAGATGGTCGAAGTTGCCCGCCCAGCGGGAGCACTCGTCGATCTCCTGCAGGCCCACGACGTCGGGCTTCAACTGCTCGATCAGCCGGGCAATTTTGCGCAGGTTGAGGCGCAGCTTCCGTTGGGACGTGAGCCCCTGGATGGGATTCAGTCCGCGGCCATGGGCGATGTTGAAAGTGAGGAGCCGAACCCGCTGCATGTCGCAGCTACAGGCTAACCTGGGCGGCCGGAGGGGCAATGGGAATCGGGATGGCGCGCTCGCGACGCAAGGCGGGAAGAGCCACTGCCGCGGTTGGGCCCTCCTTCGCCGAGGCTTCGGAGGGCATTTTTTCGCAGGGCGAAAAAATGGGGCGGCCAACGGGACTCGAACCCGCGACCCCAAGATCCACAATCTTGTGCTCTAACCAACTGAGCTATGGCCGCCGTAAAGAGCCGAAAACGCTCACGACCGGGCCGCATGCTGTCAATCCCTTCCTCCGGTTTGAGCGGAGTCCGTCGATTTTCTTCGCGAAGGCCTCCGCTCCCACCCGTTCCGCACTTCCGAAATGGATTAGCGGCATTGGCTTGTGCTTCGGACTTAGGCTGATATCCGAATCTGTCACCGATTACCCCCCGCCGGCGCCTTGAGTCCGCACCGGCCTTGTCGGCCCCCCATGAATCGCGTCTTCCTTCTCGCGGTGTTTGTCTCCGTTTGCGCCCTGGCCTCGGCCTCGCCGATGCCGCCGGGAATCGACCCGGATGCGACCTATAGCGGTTCGTATGTGTTCGAGCGGCCGCCGGGTTTCACGGCCGCGGAGTGGCGCGAGGTGCTCCGCACCATGATGCAGCAACTCCAGGCCGCGGGAGCCGCCGGAGACACGGCGCTGTCCCAAAATGAGATGATCGTCCACTTCCACCACGTTCCCGGCTCGACTCTCCCGGACATCTACAATCTCCCCAACGTGCGGGTTTCAAACCTCACCAAGGATCCCAAGGAGGAGCCACCGGCCGAGGAACCGCCGCCGACTCCTGCACCCCAGCCCGCCACCCCCGCGAGTCAGCCGTGGACGGGCAACGGTCCGCTATCCGAGGACGGAGCCCGCGGCATTCCGGTCAAGAACACCAGCGGTCCCTTTTATCAGGAGGAGGACCAGCCGAAGCAGGCTCCCGCCGCGCCCGCGCCCAGACCGTCCGCCCGGCCGAACGCCCCGGTCAAGTCCGGCCCCGGCAATGGCGATCTCTCGGATGAGGACGCGCGCCTGAAGCCTGTGGGCTACACCTCCGCATCTTCGCACCAAGGCGAACCCGTAGGCTACACCTCCGCATCCACGCACCAGGGCGAACCTGTGGGCTACACGAACGGCCCGTTCGTCAAAGACCCGCCCAAGCCCGCGAACGACCGCGAACTCACCGTGGAGGATTTCTGGGCGGAGCCGACGAACGTGTGGGACCGCAACTCGACCGCCTACGGCGACGGCAGCCGCATCATCTACGTCAAGCTGAAGGGCAAGGCCCAGCCACAGCGCATGCGCTTCGACGTCGCCAAGCAACTCGGCTACCTCCCGGCCAACCTCGCTCCTGGCGACGTCCCCACGAAGGAACCATGAAGCGAAGCGAGCCGCGCCGGCCCGACGGATTTATCCGTTCAGTTACCATGATTATTTCTTGCGACCCCATTCGGCGTCCTTATGGGTCATTGCACGGCATGGGTACTTCATTGGCGTCCAGCGCTTTGATTGCCTCCCGCGCGAGCCTCACCGCTGAGTCCAGCGGCCATTGGCACGGGGAGCGACGTCGTCCCACGCCACGCTGGGTCGGCTCCGGCTGACCCGCGGCGACTCTGCCCTCTCCTACGAACCTACCCCACAACATGCGCGTCCTCCGTACCCTCGCAGCTATCGTGCTAAGCGGACTTCTGCTCGTCGTGCTCCTGCTCGGCGGCTTGGCCCATCAGCTCAACCGCACCGCCCTCAACGCCGACTTCCTCGCGGAGCAGATCCAGCGGCTCGATCTGCTCACGCTGGGACGCGACAAAGTCCTGGCGGATTTGGCCCCGGAGATGCGCGAATCGGCGCAGGCCGTCATGGACGCGATCCTGGCCGAACAGCGGGGCCACATTAATCAGCAGGTTCAGTCGGTGCTTCGGTCGTCGGTTGGCTATCTCCGCGGTGATCTGCCCAAATTCGATTTCTCGATCGATGCCGAGCCGATCGTGCAAAGTCTGCTCCGCGCACTTCCGGCCCAACTGCGCGAGCACCCGCCGGAGGCGCTGCGCAACGCGAGTCCCGCGGAGCAGGAGCAAGCCATCGCCGGCATTGTCCAGCACCTCGAGGAAGAGATCCGGCATTTCGTGAAGCCCGGCGAGCGGATCACGCTTGCTGCGGTGGCCGGCGACGAAGGCATCAAGGGCCTCGTGAAGGCCCTGGGCGAGGCCCGGGAGCGCGTGGAGCTGTTCCTCTTGCTCTATCGTGTCGCCATCGGCCTCGCGGTGGTGCTGGCCGTGCTGCTGGTCCTCGCCGGATCGCTGCGCTGGCTGGGCGCGGTGGGGATCGTGGCTGGAACTGGGCTTTGGGTCTGCCAGTTCCTCATGAAATCGGTCCTTTCGCTCACGATGGCCGGCTATGCCGCCCAGCTTCCTGAGAGCATACAGGCCAAGTTGCCGCCGATTTTCGGGGCCGTGGCCGCCCCGCTGGGTTCGCTGGGCCTAGCCGTGCTTGCGATCGGCGTCGTGGCCCTCGGCCTTTCATTCGTGAATTTCCGCCGGTCCGCGGCGGTCGCTGCGGCCCCGGTCGTCGCACCGCCGGTCGTCGCTGCGGCCAGCACGCCTCCGCCCGCGGCCGCCGTTGCTGCCCCTCAGCCTGTGGTCGTGGCTCCGCCACCCGCCGCCCCTGTGGCCGCCCCAGTGGCGGCCCCGGCAGCGGCCCCCGCGCCTGCGCCGGTCGCTGCGCCAACCGGCACTCCATTCTGGAAGAACCGCTGGGTGCTCATCGGCTCCGGTGTGGCGGTCGTGCTGATCGGTCTCTGGGCCGGTGATGTCACGAACCGCTACAAGGCCTCCGAGTGGGCCAAGCGCGGGCAGCGCGCCTTCCTCAATTCCGACTGGAGCGGCGCGCTCGAGGCCCTGAAGGAGGCCACGCTGGCCCGGCCGACGGATTTCGACTACCGCCGCGACTACGAGACGATGCAGGAGCGCTGGCTGCGCTCCCAGAGCGACAGCCTCGCCGGCCTGTCCGCGGAGGAGGCCTTCCAGCGCCTCGGCACCGACGCGCCACGCTACAGCCCGATGCTCACCGAGCCGTTCGCCTCGCAGTTCCGCTCGCTGGTGAACCAGAACCGGGAGAAGGTCCGCGCCAACGTCGCCCGCGCCTTCGATGCCGCAATGGCGCTGTCGGACGAGAAGAAGTTCAAGGATGCCTACGCGGCGATCGAAAAGCTCCGCCCGCTGGCCGCGCTCTACCCGCAGTTCAAGGAGCGCGAGGACAAGGTGAAGATCGCAGAGGTGGTCGCCGGCATGGAGGAGGCGGATCACCTCACCCAGGCGAACAATTTCACCGACGCCTACGCCGCCCTCGACCGGGTCAAGCTGAACGCCGGCTTGATCCGCGACCGCTATGACGACGCCCGGTGCGGCGTGCAGGTGATGGACCTGATGCACCGACTGCAGGAAGCCGTCCAGCTGTCCGAGAAGGGCGAGTTCGCCCGCGCCAACACCGCGGCCGAGGAGGCGGGCAAGTTCCTCAAGCAGCTCACCGCCACGCCGGCCTTCATGTCCGCCTACAACCGCGCCGTGGCCGACCTCCCGGCCGCGCGCCGCGGCGATGCGAACCTCGAGAAGAAGGTCGCCGAGAGCCAGCGGACGATCCGCCGCAACATCGTCCAGCATACCGGCGCGCAGCTGGCGCAGGCGCTGGCCGGCGGCAACGCGGCCAAGGTGCAGGACGTGCTCGACAACTACGCGACCCTCACCAACCAGACGCTCGCGGTCCACGCGGACGATCTCCTCAACGAGAAGAGTTTCCCCCGGTTCCTCGATCAGCTGACCGACCTGCGCATCCGGCCCGCCAACGAGGCGGAGCGCACGAACCGCGCGGATCTCATCATCGTCGAGCACCTGCGTTCCCGCTTCAAGGAGCGCGACGAGGTGGTGCGCTTCCTCGGCGACAGCTACCTCGACTGGGCCGGCGACCTGGCACACAAGGACTTGCCGGGCACCGCACTCTACACCCTCGAGCTCGCCAAGCGCGTGTCAGGCCGGACCAACCCCGCGCTCGAGACCGATCTCCGCAAGGGCATCAACCAGATCTACGCGTTCTCGCTCTACCTGCCGCCCACCGCCAGCGAGCAGGGCGACAATCCGCGGCTCACCGCCGCGTGCCGCAACACCATCAAGGAGCTCCTCGGCCGCGTTGGCGGCGGCATCAAGTTCGACGAGGCCCCGCGCGAGGCCGGCGCGCCGCCGGCGCAGATCGAGCTGCGGACGACCCTCTCGGGCATCGAGACCGCGCAGGATCATGCCGACCAGACGATCACGGGGACGTACCAGAGCGGCTGGCGCAACGAGAGCAACCCCGACTACTACGAGCTGCAGAACCAGCTCCAGGTGGCACAGAACGAGTACAACCAGATCGCGCAGGCCAACGCGCAGACCCAGGACATCTACAGCAACAACTCGAGCAACCTCGGCACGTTCGGTGCGGTGCTGGCCGGCGTGTCGTCGGCCGTCGGCGCCGCAGGCATGCAGGACGCCCAGAACCGGATCAACCAGCTCAATAGCCAGCTCGCCCAGACGCCGAGCGTGCTGCAGAAGCCGGTGTACGCCGAGGCCAGCTATCAGATCACCACCCACACCATCGCCCATCGCGTCACCCTGACCACCACGGTCTTCGTGAACGGCGAGCAGGCGGGTTCGCGGACCTGGACCTCCGACTTCGGCTACACGACGCAGGAGTCCCCGGGCGACTCGCGCCTGAAGGCCGCGCCCATCCGGCCGCGCTACCTCGACAAGTCCGCCGTGGTTGACCGGCTGGGCCGCGGGCTGACCGAACGCCTGGCCGCCCAGCGCGAGCAGCTGCTGCAGTCCGTCGCCGACGGCACCTTCAAGGTCGTGTCCGGCAACATGGGCGCCGATGCCGATGCGCTGAATGGCGAGGTCGGCTGGAGCCTCGCGACCGTCTGGCTCGCCGGTGGACTGAAGGTGGCCGACTACGCCGAGCGCGAGAAGGCGGTCCGCCAATCCCTCGGCTTGCCGCTCGGCACCGCCGAGGCCGTGACCACCGGCAACAGCGGCCGCCGGCCCAACAACGCCGGCTCCGTGCCCTAAGGCCCGGAGGTTGCCCACGGAATACACGGAACACGCGGAAATCGGAGGCCGGCCGATTCGGATCGGTTCGGCTTCCGCGTGTTCCGTGTATTCCGTGGGCAAAAACTCCCTCCACGCGGGTTCAGCGGGCAGTTTACTTTTGCGCTGAAAACGCTACGATCCGGTCAACGACCCACCGGATCTTGACCGGTACTCCTCCGGCCGCCCGGCGGGCCCAACCAAGGAGGACGTATGCCAGCGAACAAAGTCAGGGAGTACCTCGACAGCCGCGGCGTGAAGTACGTGACGATCCGGCACTCGCCGGCAGTCACGGCGGCCGAAGTCGCCGCGTCCGCCCATGTGGCCGGACGCGATTTTGCCAAGACCGTGATCGTCTGGATCGGCGGGAAGCCCGCGATGGTGGTGCTGCCAGCCAGCCGGCGCATCGTGCTCCACGATCTCCGCGAGCTGCTCGACTCGCCCGAGGCGCGCCTCGCAACCGAGGAGGAGTTCAGCGACCTCTTCCCCGACTGCGAGCTGGGTGCCATGCCGCCGTTCGGCAACCTCTACGGCCTGCCCGTCTACGTGGAGCCGAGCCTCGCGAAGGAACCCGAGATCGCCTTCAACGCCGGGTCCCACACCGAGATCATCAAGATGGCCTACGCTGACTTCGAGGCCGCGGTTCGCCCGATCATCCTCGAGTTCATCACGACGTCGGCCTCGCGGCCGTAGCCCGCCCCGCCGGGCGGGACGGGGGTCGAAGGTCGCAAGTCGAAAGTCGAAGGAGGCTAGCCCGCTTTCGACCTTCGACCTGTGACTTTCGACTCGATCGCCGCCCGCCTCACATCCCCATCCGCTCCCAGCCGCGGCGTGAAGGATCGCGCGGCGGCAGGCCGAGGATTTCCCGGCCGAGGTCGACGTAGTACCGGTAGTTTTCCAATGACGTCCCGTTCGGGATCTGGTGGTCGATGCCGAAGGCCACGCCGCCCGTGCGCATGAGCGGCTGCAGCTTGTACTCGAGCTCGCGCCGGATCGCCGCCTTGTCCTGGAGCAGGCAGAACTTGTCGATTCCGCCCAGCATCATCAGCCGGTTCCCGTACTGCCGCCGCAGCTCGACCATGTCCATGCCCGCCGCGGGTTCCATCGGGTAGATGCACGTGATGCCGCAGTCGAGCAGCGCGGGAATGACCGCGTTGACGTTTCCGTCGGTGTCCATCTGGAAGATCCGCGCCCCGCGCTCCGCCAGCGGTTCCCACAGCGCCTGGTAATACGGGCGGAAGTGCTCCTCGATCTGCCGCGGACCGACCAGCGGGCCGGACTTGCCGGCGAAGTCCTCATGCACGGACAACTGGTCGATTTTCAGCACCTGGCTGATCGGCTCGAGCACGCGGCGCGTCGTGTCGAGCAGCGTCGCCATGATGTCGGCCACCAGCTCGGGCTGTTCGTAATACGCGAGGCAGGCGATCTCCTCGCCCATCAGGTCGCGCGGCATGTCGAACGCCCCCGGCATGTAGGCCCGGATGAGCGCGCCCTGCTCCCGCGCCTTCTGGGCCGCGGCCACCTCGTCCCAGTTGATCCGATCCGGGGCGAACTCGTAGAACGGCTTCACCCGCCGCCAGTCGTCCATGTTCCGGACCGGGAAATTCATCGGCAGCGCGTGGGTCGCCGTCTTCTTCAACAGCATCAGCGTCCGGCCAAGGAAGTCGCGCTGCACGAGCTTCTCCGGCGTGTCCTCCAGCGTGACCGGCGCCGGCCCGCGCGGCAGCGGGTGACCGCCGAAGTCCACGATCGGCACGTAGTCCCAGTCGAAGGCCGTCAGGTTGATCTCGTCCTCGGTCGCACCCTGCGCCCGCCACTCGTCCTCGAGTCCCACCAGCGGCCCGAAAAGCTCGATGAACATCTGCCGCGGCGCTGCAGCTGAAGTCATCAGCTCAAGATACTGGTCGCGGTGAAACTTCATGGGGTCGTCGGCTCAAATCGAAGAGCCACCCGCCCCCGTAAGCTAGCCCGTAACCTCCGCAGTTCTTGCCGAACGATAAGCAGACGTTGGCCCCGGCGGAACGCCGGGGGCAGTGACGAGGGACGAGTGACAAGGGACGAGTTGGATTTCAGCGGGTCGGCCAGTTCGAGAGTTGGTTCGTCTAGTCACTTGTCACTCGTCCCTCGTCACTCCCAGTATGCCTCATGCTGTTCTGGTTGAAGAAGGCGATCGCCTACTGGCTGATGCCGCTGCCGCTCGGGCTGGGCCTGATGGTCGTCGGGCTGTGGTTGATGCGGAACGAGCGGCGGGTTCGGTTGGGACGCGCGCTTGTGATCGCGGGGACGATTCTGCTGGCGGTGCTGAGCAACAAGCAGGTGGGACAGGCGCTGCTCCGGCCGCTGGAGACCCAGTACGCGGCGATTCCGGACGTGGCACCAGGTGCCCCGGTGCCGCCGGCCCTCGCCGGTTGCCGGGCGATCGTGGTGCTGGGTGGCGGTCACGCCGACACACCGGGACTGGCTGCCAGCCAGCGGCTCAGTTCCTCGGCGCTGGCGCGGCTCACCGAGGCCGTGCGGCTGGCGCGGATGTTGCCCGACGCGACCCTGGTATTGTCCGGTCCGGCCGATGGCGCGGGCGAGACCCACGCGGTGGTGCTGGCCCGGGCGGCGGTTTCGCTCGGCGTCGCCCCTGGAAGACTGGTGCTGATTGACCAGGCCCGCGACACCGACGACGAGGTGCAGGAACTGAAGCGCCGGTTTGGTCCCGCCGTCCCGCTGGCGCTCGTGACCTCGGCCTGGCACATGCCCCGCGCAATGGGCCTGATGCGGCGGGCCGGCATGACCGCGGTCCCCTGCCCGACCGACTACCTGACCAAGCCCAACCCCGAATTCCGCTTCAGCGACTGGACCTGCGATCTGTCCGGCCTCGAGCGCAGCACCTGGGCGGTCTATGAGCGCCTCGGGACGCTTTGGGCTCGCCTGCAGGGGAAGATCTAGCGCTTTGGGAGTTGAAGGTTGAGGGTTGAACGTTGAAAGGGCAGGCAGCGTCCCGGCAAACGCCACCCCACCGGTACCAGGGCCCCGGGTTTTGGCGGGGCATCAATCCTGACCCTTCTGCCTGTCATTCTGAGCAACGCGAAGAACCCAGTTGGCGGGCGTCCGGGGCTTCGGCCACGTCCCACTGGATTCTTCACTGCGTTCAGAATGACAAGCGGGGTGTAAAGACCCGCGTTGGCCCGGCCTGGTCATCTTTCAACCTTCAACTTTCAACGCTCAACGCCCAGCTATCGACTTTTCCACTTCCCATCCCTCGGGCACCCAGATACCCCTGAGTCCTTATGGAGTGGCTAAAGAAACTCTTCGGAAAAGAGGAAAAGTTCTTCGACCTGCTCGAAGCCGGTGCCGGTGAGGCCAAGACCAGCGTGAACCTGCTGGCCCAGTACCTCAACACGCTCGGCACCGGTGGCCCGCCAGCCAACCTCGACGACTTCGTGCAGTCTCGCCGGAAGGAAAAGCGCATCCGGCACGAGATGACCGAGCAGCTCAGCCGCACATTTGTCACGCCGCTCGAGCGCGAGGACATCGAGGCCCTCTCCTTCGCCCTCTACCGCATCCCGAAGGCCGTCGAGAAGATCGTCGAACGTCTCTCCATCTACCCGGGCCGCGTCCCGCACGCCGCCTTCCAACGCCAGGCCGAGCTGCTCAATCTCGCGGCCGACGCCGTCGTGTTCATGGTCAAGGAACTCCGCGGCGGCACCGACATGGAGAAGATCCGCGAGGCTAACGACCGCCTGCAGTACGCCGAGGGCGAGGCCGACAAGGTCATGCTCACGCTGCTCAAGGACCTTTACCACGGACCCTACGACGCCAAGGAGCTGGTCATTCTCCAGGAGATCTACGAGATGGTCGAGCAGGCCGTGGACCGGTGCCGCAACGCCGGCAACATCGTCGTCCAGATTGTCCTGAAGCACTCCTGAGCCGCCTGACGCCCCCGCGCCATGACGCTCTTCCTGCTCGTACTGCTGGCCGCGCTGGTCTTCGAGTACATCAACGGCTTTCACGACACGGCCAACGCGATCGCGACGGTGGTGTCGACCAAAGTCCTGCCACCGCGCTGGGCCGTGGTGTGGGCCGCCGTCTTCAATCTAGTTGGGGCCCTGATGGGCACCGCCGTGGCGACCACGATCGGCAAGGGGTTGGTCGACACCCAGTATGTCACCATGGGAACCGTCATGGGGGCACTCCTGGCGGCGATCATCTGGGGCTTGTTCACCTGGTGGCTGGGACTGCCGTCCAGTTCGAGCCATGCGCTGGTGGGCGGTCTCTGCGGCGCCGCGCTGGCCACGGCGAGCGGCGACTGGAAGGTCCTGCATTGGTCGATCGTCGACTCGAAGGGCGTGGCCACGGGGCTCTGGCCGAAAATCGTCCTGCCGATGATCGCCTCGCCTTTGCTGGGCTTCGCGGGAGGTCTGGTCCTGATGTACCTCCTGATGGCGGCACTGCGAAGGCTGACTCCACGGACCGTCGGCCGCATCTTCGGCAAGGCTCAGCTGGTCAGCGCGGGCTTCATGGGTTTCAGCCACGGCTCGAATGACGCGCAGAAGACCATGGGCATCATCGCCCTCGCCCTTTTCACCGGCACGACTCAGGGCGCGTTCAACGACCTGCCCGCCTGGGCCGGCTTTCTCCGCACCCCGCAATTCCATATCCCGTACTGGGTGATGCTCACCTGCGCCCTGACGATGGCGGCCGGCACTGCGGCCGGCGGCTGGCGCATCATCCGTACCATGGGCCACAAGATGGTGAAGATGCAGCCCGTGCACGGCTTCGCGGCCGAGACCACCGCCGCCGCTATCATTCACGGTGCATCCACTCTCGGCGTGCCGGTATCGACCACCCACGTGATTGCCACGTCCATCATGGGTGTAGGCGCCACCAAGCGCTTCAGCGCAGTGAAGTGGGGACTCGTCGGCCGCATCGTCTGGGCCTGGGTCCTGACCCTACCCGTGACCGGCCTCCTCGGTTACCTTTTCGTCCACGCCATTAATATGGCAAAGTGATTTGCGGCCAGTGACGAGGGACGAGTGACAAGTGACGAGTCAGACCGGCCGAGGTGCTACGGTTCGGCCTCGTCACTCGTCACTTGTCCCTAGTCACTCTGCAGCGGGCAGTGTGAAGTAGAATGCGGCGCCTTGGCCTGGCTCGCTCTCGACGCGCACCTGGCCGCCGTGCGACTGAACGACGTGCTTTACGATCGCGAGGCCCAGGCCCGTGCCGCCCTGCTCGCGCGAGCGGGCCTTGTCGACGCGGTAGAATCGCTCGAAGACCCGCGAGAGTGACTCAGGCGGGATGCCCGGGCCGTCGTCGCGTACGCAGAGCTCGATCCGGGAGTTACCGATGGACCGGCCGGTGACCGTCAGTTGGCCGCCGGCGCGCCCATACTTGATTCCGTTGTCCACGAGGTTCGAGAGCACTTGCCGCAACCGGTTCGGGTCGGCGTGGGCGGCCAGCCCGGAGGGAACCTGGTTTTCCAGCCGGACGTTTCGTCCCTCGGCTCGCTTGGCGAGGTCCCCGAAGACTTCCTGCACGGCCGCGTAGAGGGGCGCGGTCTCGAATCGCAATTCCATCCGACCCGAGTCCAGTTTCGCGAGCAGGAGCAGATCGTCGATCAACAGGGTCAGACGGTCGGCCTGACGGTCGACGATCGACAGCAGCCGCTCGAGCGCTGCGGGATCCGCCTTCGCCCCGTCGAGGAGGGTCTCGGCCGCGCCTTTGATCAGTGACAGCGGCGTGCGCAGCTCGTGGCTCACGTTCGCCACGAATTCCTGCCGCGCCCCCTCGAGTTCGCGGAGGCGCGTAAGGTCATGGAACACCAGCATCGATCCCGCCGCCACGCCGGTCGTGTCATGCAGCGCCACCGCGTTCACCTGGAGAATCCGCGGCGGCGGGCCCTCGAGGCGCAGCTCATGGTCGAGGATTGCACGCTCGGTGGCGAGGCGCGCCGCGAGGGCCGCGACCTCATGGTGACGCACCGCCTCGAGCAGAGTGCCGCCCACCATCTGCCGCGAGAAGCCGAACAGGGTCTCCGCCGCCTGGTTCGTCAGGGCGATCCGACCCTGCGGGTCGAGCACGATGAGTCCCTCGATCATGCTGTCGAGGAGCGTCTCCAGCCGGTGCAGGTGATCCTCCAGCTCCTGATGGTGCGCCGCCTTCAGGGTCGCGAGCTCCTGCGCATGCGCGACGACCTCGGCCTGCCGGCGACGGTGCGAATCGCGCCACGCGAGGGCCAGTCCGAGGACGAGGAGCAGGAGGAAAACGGTCACGGCAGGAGCAAAGCCCGCGGCCCGCCTACGTGCCAGCCTTGAAACGGTAGCCGACGCCGCGGATGGTCTCGAGATACTCCGCCGCCGGGCCGATCTTCTCCCGCAGCCGCCGCATGTGCGTGTCCACCGTCCGGGTGTCGATCGCCGTCTCGTAGCCCCACACGTCCTGCAGCAGGCGTTCGCGCGTCTGAACCCGGCCCCGGCGCTTCGCCAGGACGGCAAGCAGGTTGAACTCGGTGGCTGTCAGGGTGACGGGCTTGCCCTCCACCGTGGCGGCATGATGCGGCACGTCGATGGTCAGGAGTCCGATCGTCAGCTGGTCGGCCGCCTCGTTCACGCCCTGCGTGCGCTTCAGGAGCTTGCGGATGCGCAGGACGAGCTCACGGGGGCTGTAGGGCTTGGTGACGTAGTCGTCGGCCCCGAGCTCGAGGCCCACGACGCGGTCCATCTCGGCCGCCTTGGCGGTGAGCATCAGCACCGGGATGCCGGCGGTCGCCGGGTCGCGGCGCATCAGCTTGCAGACCTCGAGGCCGTCGAGTTCCGGGAGCATCAGGTCGAGCACGACCAAATCTGGCCGCTCGGCGCGCACCGCGGCCAGGGCCTTCAGGCCGTCGGTCGCGAAGATCGGCGCAAACCCCGCCTCGCGGAGCTTGAAGCCGAGCAGCTCGAGCGCGTCGGGCTCATCGTCAACGACCAGGATTTTCGGTTTCATGATTCTCCTTCAGGCCAGCATGCCGGATATCCCGGGCCTCGTAAAGATAGACCACTTCCTCGGCAATGTTGGTGGCGTGGTCGGCGATCCGCTCCAGCGCCTTGGAAATGGCCATGAGGCCGAGGCAGCGCGAGATGGTGGTCGGGCGCTCGACCATGAAGCTGGACAGTTCCCGGTGGAGCTGGCGGTTGATGTCGTCCACCTGCTGGTCCCGCGGGATCACGCTGCGCGCGAGCTCCGGCTTGCGCTCGACGAAGGCCGACAGCGCGTCGCGGAGCATTTCCAGCGCCAGCGTCGCCATCCGCGGCAGGTCGATGTAGGGCTTGAGCTGCGGCTCCTTCCCGAGGTCGTGGGCCCGCCGCGCGATCGTGCAGGCCTCGTCTCCCACCCGCTCGAGATTCTGGGAGATCTTCATCGCCACCGTGATGAAGCGGAGGTCGGTGGCCAGCGGCGCCTTGGTCAGCAGGTGCAGCGCGAGGTCGTCCACCTCGATCTCGAACTGGTCGATGATGTTGTCGTCGTCCTGGACCTTGAGCGCGAGCGCGTCGTCGCGCTCGACCAGCGCCCGCATGCTGCGCGCCACCGCCGACTCGGAGTGGCTGGCCATCGCAAGCACGGTGTCCTTCAGCTTGTTCATTTCTTCGCTGTAGTGGGTCATGGGGGAAAATTGGGAAATTGGGGAAAGCGGAAATTGGGAAACGGTTAGCTTAGGGCGGGGGGACTTTTCACAGGAGGCAACGGAGGGAACAGAGGGTCAATCGGGCGGATCATGGCACCGTCTCCAGTTCCTAGTATTTGGTTCTCTCCGTTACCTCCTGTGCAAATCCGGTTTCGAATTTGGCCGACCTCACTGTGGTGTCGATGCGGGGCATGGGTGGATCAGCCGAAGCGGCCGGAGACGTAGGCCTCGGTCTGGGGGTTGGCGGGTTTCGTGAAGATGTCGCGGGTGTCGGCGTACTCGATCAGCCGGCCCATGTAGAAAAAGGCCGTCTTGTCGGAGCACCGGGCGGCCTGCTGCATGTTGTGGGTCACGATGACGATGGTGAATCGCGTGCGCAGCTCCTGAATCAGTTCCTCCACCTTGGCCGTGGCCACCGGGTCCAGCGCCGAACAGGGTTCGTCCATCAGGATCACCTCGGGCTCCACCGCGATCGCCCGGGCGATGCACAGGCGCTGCTGCTGGCCGCCAGAAAGGCCCAGCCCGCTCGCGTGGAGCCGGTCCTTCACCTCGTCCCAAAGCGCGGCACCCCGGAGCGACTTCTCCACGATCTCGTCGAGCCGCGACTTGCTCGTCACGCCCTGCAGCCGCAGGCCGTAGGTGATGTTCTCGTAAATCGACTTGGGGAAGGGATTGGACTTCTGGAAAACCATGCCGACGCGCTTGCGGAGCTCGATGACGTCGACATCAGGGCGGTGGATGTCCACGCCGTGGATCCGGATCTGGCCGCGGGCCACCCGCGTGCCGTCGATCAGGTCGTTCATCCGGTTCAGGCACCGCAGGAGCGTCGACTTGCCGCAGCCGGAGGGGCCGATGAAGGCCGTGACCTTCCGCGCATCGATGCCGAGCGTCACGTCGTGCAGGGCCTGCGACGCCCCGTAGAAGAAATCGACGTGGGAGATGTCGATCAGCGCCTCCGCCGCGGGCTTCGGCGCCTCGGCGGTGGCCGCGGCGGCGGGCTCCGGCTTGACCGGGGACCGGAGCGTGGGGGCGGGGGCGTCGGATCGGGAGTCCATGAGCGTGGTGGGGGCGGTTACCATTGGTAGCGTTTCCGGAGCTGGTTCCGGAGCAGGATGGAGGCCGTGGCAATGAGGGCCACGATGAGCAGGAAAATGAAGGCCGAGCCGTACTGGACGCGCTCCGTGTAGCCGTTCTGCGGGATCTTCGAGCTGACGACGTAGATGTGATACGGGAGCGCCATCACGCCCTGGAAAAAAAAGTCCATCGTCCGCTCGACCTCCCACGGCAGCTTGTCGCGGACCACATACGCCGCCGTGAACATGATCGGCGCCGTCTCCCCCGCCACGCGCGCGATGCCGAGGATCGACGAGGTCAGGATACCGGGCATCGCATACGGCAGGACGTTCTTCCGGATCGTCTGCCACCGGGTCGCCCCGAGGGCCAGCGAGCCTTCGCGAAAGCCCTTCGGCACCGCTTTGAGCGACTCCTCCGAGGCCGTGATCACGACCGGGAGCACCATGAACGCCAGCGTGAACCAGCCGGCCAGCAGCGAGACGTTCCAACCGAAGTAGATCACGAACATCCCAAAGCCAAAGAGTCCGAACACGATCGACGGCACGCCCGCCAGGTTGAGTATCGCGAGCCGGACGAAGCGGATGAACACGCCGTCCCGCGCGTACTCGTTCAGGTAAACCGCCGCGGAGACTCCCAGCGTCAGGGCGATCAGCATCGAGCCCAGCACCAGGAGCACCGTCCCGACGATGCACGGGAAGATTCCGCCGGCCGAATAAACGTAGCTCTCGGAGTGGACCCGGGCGGCCTCCGGATGGGACGCCAGAAAGGCCCGGTACTCGCGGTCTCCGAGCTCGAGCTTCTTCCCCTGCCAGTCCAGCACGTGGAGCGACTCCGGCGCGTCGGTCAGGAAGGACACGTTCACGAACGGTGCCTTCGTCTGGAACACCGTCGGCGCGCCCTTGAAGACGATCGTGCCGAACACCAGCGCGCCGCAGAGCAGCACGAGGTAGGTCGCACCGCGGAACAGGCCGAGCACAAAGCGTTCGCTGCGGCGGGCGACGGTCGGGACGGTCTGGAAGGGATGACGGGTGGCAGCCATGGTTCAGCCGATCGCGATGCGGTACCGGCGCACGATGCCCTGCGCCAGGTAGTTGATGCCGAGCGAGAGGAAGAAGAGCGCCAGCCCGACCACGAACAGCGCCCGGTAGTGGATGCTCCCCTGCACCACCTCGCCCATCTCCTGCGCGATGATGCCCGTCATGGTGTGCACCGGCTGAGCGACGACCGCCAGGCCCGCGGTGAAGTCCGGGATCGCGATCCGGTTGCCCGCGCAGAGCAGCACGACCATCGTCTCGCCGATCACCCGGCCCAGGCCGAGCAGCACCGCCGAGATGATGCCGGACAGCGAGGCAGGCACGATGATCTTGATGACCGTCTGCAGCCGCGTCGCGCCGAGGGCGAACGAGGCCTCCTTGAACGCCCGCGGCACGTTGTTCAGCGCATCTTCGGCCAGCGTGAAAATCGTCGGGATGGCGATCAGGGCCAGCAGGCACCCGGCCGTCAGGATGTTGAGCCGCTCGCTATACGGGAAGCCGGGGACCCAAGACAGCCACGAAACCTGCGAGAGCGCCCGCAGCGCCTGCCCGAGGACCGCGATGCCGAAGAAGCCCAGCACCACCGACGGAATGGCCGAGATGAACTCGATGCACGGCTTGATGAACCGCTGCTCGGTCGTGCTCGCCATCTGGTTCACGTAAATCGCCGCCCCCACGCCGAGCGGCACGGCCAGCGCGAGCGCCACGAGCGAGACCAGGAGCGAGCCGACGAACAACGGGATCACCCCGTACCAGTCCTGCCAGAAACTCGCCGTCAGCCACTGCCGACCAAACACGAACGACGTCAGCGCCTGCGACGCGGGCACCGGCTTCCGGTAATCCCAGGTCTCCAGCTGCGTCACGATGCCGGGAAATCCGGCGAGGTACTCCCGCGTCAGGACCTTGAAGCGCTCCATCCGCGCCTGCAGCTCCGGGCTCGCCAGCGCCGGCGCGCCGGCCAAAACCTGCTCGACCTCCCGGGCGAACGCGGCGTTGAGCTCCTTGTAGGCCGGCAGCGTGCCCGTGATCGGCTGGAGCGCGGCGGCAAAGTCCACCTCCTCGATCACCACCTTGGCCGCCTCGGCTTGGCGTCCGGCGGCCTCGAGCTGACGCCGCTCCTCGCGCTTGTCCTCAGCCACGGTGAACCGGGTCTTGATCTCGGTGGCTTGGTCGGTGAGGTCCGAGACGAGCGACCGAAGCGGCTCGACCGAGTCGCCGAACTTGGCGGCAAAATCATCGAAGGCCGCCAGCCGGGCGTTCGCCGCCGCCAAGCTCAGGCCCTCGTCCCGGGTCAGGTGCTGCAGTTGCCGCAGCCGGAGATCCGAGAGATAGCGCGTCAGCGCCGTGTGGTCGTCGACCTGCGCGCGCATGAAGTCGACGTATTCCAGGCCGGCCTGCCGATAGACCAGAAGGTTCTGCCGGTTCTGGCCGAAAAACCCGGCGCCTTCGCGGAAGAGAAAGATCGTGATCAGGGTGAGCACCACGATCGACACCACCGCGTTGCCGCCGAAGAAGACGCGGATGCAGTCGTCGAGGCTGAGTCCGAACAGGCGGATCCGGCTCCGGTTGGAGAGAAAATGGCTCTGGGGACGGGACGGCGCGGTTTCAGCCATGTGGGTCAGGGATGGGAAAGCCCGCTGGCGGGGCCAGCGGGCGGCAGGAGGAAAACTCCGGGTCAACGCACCGGCACGAAGCCGATCTTCGAGGCCAGGGCCTGGCCCTCGTCGCTCAGGGTGAAGTCCACGAACTTTGCGGCCTCACCGGTCGGCTCGCCGTTCGTGTAGTAGAACGTCGGGCGGGCGTACGGGTATTTCTTGGCGAGGACGGACTCCTTGCTCGGCGTCGCGCCCTCGATCGAGATCACCTTCACGCCCGGCTCGTTCATGTAGGCGAGACCGCAGTAGCCGATGCCGCTCGGGTTCTTGGCCACCTCCGCGACGATCTGCTCGTTGCCGGCCATCTTCTGGGAGGAACCGGCGTAGTCGCGCTTCTTCATCGCGAGGTCCTTGAAGTCCGAGTAGGTGCCCGACGACGTGTTGCGGGTGTAGATCGAGATCGGGCCGGGAGCACCGCCCACCGCGGACCAGTCGGTGATGTCGCCGGCGAAGATCTGCTCCACCTGACGCTTGGTCAGGGTGGAGACCGGGCTGTTGGCGTTCACAACGACCGCGATGCCGTCGTAGGCCACGATCGTGGGCTTCATTGTGACGCCCTTCGCCTGGGCCGCAGACATCTCGGTGGGCTTGGCGCGGCGGGACGACATGCCGATCTGGGCGGTGCCGTCGATGATGGCGGCGATGCCCGTGGTCGAGCCTTCGGCGGCGATCTCGAACGAGACGCCGGGATTCTTGGCCTTGTAGGCCTCGGCGAGCGACGGGACCAGCTTGGCGCCGAGCGTGTCGGAGCCCTTGATCACGAGCTTCTGGGCCGAGGCGGACGTCGCGGCGAGGGCCGCAACGGCGAGGAGAATGGAGAGCTGCTTCATGACGGATACGGTTTTGGTTACGATTGGGTTCAGAAGTTGACCTGCATCTGGCTGCGCACGCCCTGGGTCTTGGCCTTGGCGGAAGCGCCGGTGACGGTGTCGTTGGACTCGCCGTAGATGTAGCCGAGCTGCCACTTCACATCATTGCCGCGGAAGAAGTAGGTGAAGCCACCGTACCACTCGGACATGGTGTTCATCGTGCCGCCGCCGGGAGCCGAGCGGATGCCGTCGCTGATGTTCACGCCGCGGCCGTCGGAATCGACGTACGTGTAACGGACGGTGTACTCGAGCTTCTCCCCCACTTTGAGGGACGGCTGGATCGAATAGCCCCAGCTGCTGGAGTCCTGGGTGGCCGAGATGCCGTGCTCGTTGGAGCTGCCGAAGTACTCAAGCTGGAGATCGAAGGCGTCCTTCGTGACCTCGGCGAAGGTGTTGTAGACCGTGAGATTGTCGCCCACGCCGAGCGTCTTGCCGCCCTGGTCGGGCAGCAGGCCGACCGAGGCGCTGAGCACGTAGGTCAGGTCCTCGCCGGACTTGCCCTTGAACCCCACGTTGCCCCAGTAGGCCAGGTTGTTGTTCGCGTTGGTGCCCGCGCTGGCGACGCCCGCCGCGGACTCGTCGCGCTCCGGGTTCGTCGCCGCGACATTGTAGAAGAGACCGTTGTCCGCCTTGCCGCCGACGAAGACGCCGATGCGGTAGCTGCCGGCGCCCAGCCGGCGGCCGTTGTTCGCCTCGACGAAGTAGCGGGTGGCCGGCGACCGCTCGATGGCCTTGAGGCTGCCGGACGAGGTGTACCACTCCTCCAGGCCGAACGGCACCTTGCGGAAGCCGATATCGACGGCGAGGGCGTCGTCGCGCGTCCAGGTGATCTTCGCCTCGTCAAAGGTCGAGCCGGCGAAGTCATAGTTGATGCTGGAGGTCCAGCCGGCGCCGAGGTTGGCCTTGGCGCCGAGGTAAATCCGGCGGAGGAAGAAGTGATTGGTCGCGACCGGGTCCGCGGCGGTGCCGCTGATGTCGGTCGAGAGGCCGGCGTACTGGACCTGGATGCGGCCGGCGATCGACAGGCTGGCGGTGCTCTTGCCGCCGGAGATGGTCGACGTCACCGCCGCGCTCGCGTCGCGGGCCAGCTCGGCGCGGAGCTCCTCGCCCTCCTGGTCGTTGATCAGGCCCTTCTTGACGAGCAAATCGATGAGCGGACCGCTGTCCTGCGCTTGGGCCGCAACCACGGCCAGAAAAGCGCCGGCAACCAGCGCGAGCCACTTGAATTTCAGATTGAACATAATGAGTGCGTTCGAGGTTTGGTTTGGGAACGCACCCACGATGCCCGCCGAATGTTACGATCGTGTGGCGGCGGCGTGACAAAGGGGCAAAACGGCCCCTTTGGCCGCCTCGGCGGTCACTTTCTCCCCCACCCGCGCCGCCTGCGGCGCCACGCGCCCTAGGCGACTTCGCCCGTGGGCCGGCGGCGCTTTTCCACGAGCGCCAGCAGCAGGTCCGTCTTTGCCAGGCTGCCGAGCAGGCCGCCCGTCTCGGGATCCACCACCGGGAGCCGCTCGACCGGATGCGCCAGGAACAGGCCCAGCGCATCACTCATCGACTGCGACGGTCCGATCCGGGGAAAATCCTCGCGCAGGATGTCCCGCGCCAGCACCAAGCCCGCCAAATTGCCGTCGGCCAGGTAGGGCTTGATGTCGTGCAGCGAGACCGCGCCCATGAACCGGCCGCCCGCGGGGTCACACACGTACAGGTTGTTGACCCGCACCCCGAGGAAAAGCTGCGCGATCTCCTCGAACCGGGCCGAGGGCGACAGCACCGGCGGATTGGTCCGCATCAGCTCGCGCACGCGACCGACCGGAACCATCGGCGCCGCCGACTCGCCTTCCTTGCGCTTCAACGCGTCGCTGTAGAGCGAGTCGCTGCCCTGGATGCCCTTCGCGGTGTAGTACGCGATCACGCTGCACAGCATCAGCGGCAGGATGATGTCGTAGCTAAGGGTCATCTCGAACAGCATGATGATCGCCATCACCGGCGCGCGGCTCGCCGCCGCGAGGAACGCGCCCATGCCCACGAGGGCGAACGCCCCCGGGTCGGCCGCGCCCGTCGGCCACACCGCGTGCACCGCCGCGCCAAACAGGTAGCCGGCGCTCGCACCCATGAAGAGCGACGGCGTGAATACGCCGCCCGGCGCCCCCGAGCCGAACGACGCCATCGTGGCGAGCCACTTGCACGCGAACACGCCCAGCAGCACGCGCCAGGCGACCGGTCCGTTGAGAATCTGGACCACCACGCTGTAGCCGTTGCCGCAGACCTGGGGAACGTTGATCGCCATCGCGCCCACGAGCGCCCCGCCGAGCGCCAGGCGCCAGCCGATCGGGAGCTTGAGCGAAAGGAAGAACTCCTCCGCCTGCTTCAGCGAGCGGAGGAACGCCGGCGCCAGCGAGCCCGTCACGAGCCCGAGGACCACATACGGTCCCATCTCCCACGCCGAGTTCAGCTGGAACGCCGGCACGTGGTACATCACCTGCGCCGAGGTGAGCACGCGGATGGTCAGCGCCGCCACAACCGCCGAAACCGCCAGCGGCCCGAGGCTCTCCATCGCGATCGTGCCCAGGATGATCTCCGCCACGAAGAACGACCCGGCGATCGGCGCATTGTAGGCCGAGGCAATGCCGGCCGACGCGCCGCAGGCCACGATCAGGCGCAGCTGGGGTCCCGTGAACAGCCGCCACCGTCCCACCAGCGAGGCCACCACCGCCGCGAGCTGCACCATCGGGCCCTCGCGTCCGATCGAGCCGCCCGAGCCGATCGAGAACAGCGCCGCCACGCTCTTCACCAGGCTCGCGCGCACCGGGATCCGCCCGTTGCCGATCGCGATCGCCTCCATGTAGTCGGTTGAGCTCTGCGCGCGGGTCAGCCGCTGACCGTAATGGAGCACCAGACCCGCCGCCGCGCCGCCCATCGCCGGCACCAGCAGACAACCCCACCACGGGAGCTGGCGCATCGACTCCACCACACCCGCGCTCGTGCCCGTCAGCATCTCGTGCACGCCCTCGGCCAGCGCCGAGAAAATCAGCGAGACCAGGCAGCCGAGGAAACCCGCCAGGGCCGCCCAGAGCAGCGTCACCTGCCACTCGGTCAGCTGCATCTTCTCCTGAATCCAAAGGCGCCAGCGCAGCAGCCGTTGCAGGCGCCGCAGGAGTTCCGTCGCGGGATCCGTCGCCACCTTCATCGTTTCACGCCGCGGGCCAGCAGTTCCCGGAAATCCGCCTCCGTCTTCGCCGCGAGGAGCCCCGGACGGATCCCCTCGGCCTTCAGCACGCGGGTGATCGCCGCGACCGCGAGCAGGTACTCGTCCACCTGCGGCTTGGGCGTGCCGACCATGAAGACGAGCCGGACATTCGGGTGCTCCGCATCGAAGCCCACGCCCGGCGCCGCGAGTCGCGCCACGCCCAGCACGATGCGCTCGACCGCGTCGGTGCGCGCATGCGGCAGCGCCACGTCCGGCGCGATGCAGATTGGGGCGAGCATCGCCCGTTCGAGCAGGCCGTGCAGCAGCCGGGGCGCATCCTTCACGGCGGGACAGCGGGACAGCGCGGCATGCAGGCCGGACAGCGCCGCCTCACGGGAGTTCGCCGCCAAGTCGAGGATCAGGGCGTCGGGCTTGGCGAGAAGTTGCGACGGAAGGTCCACCGCCGCCACCTTACCCCGGCGTCACCTTGAAACAAGCCGCGTTTGGCCGGCGTTCATGAATTTTCCGTCATGTTTCGTGTCCGTCGGCGCGAGAGGTCCCCGGATGGTGCCGCGTCAACCCCACGTCATTTAGGGCATTGGTTCACCACGAAGGGCACGAAGCTCACGAAGCAGGATCCGTTTTCGTGTCTTTCGTGTGTTCCGTGGGCAAGAAAACCGGCAAGTAAAAGGGGTCGGGCCTTCACTCCTTGACTCATTCGCCCTCGCAAAGTTTGAGCCCTCCACCGAGAGTATTCCGATTCCGTTTACTCACTGCTGCCCTCAAGATTTGAACGACAGTCAGTGATCAAACAGTGAAGGCGCGACCCCAAGTACCTCGGATGAGTTCTGCCAGTCAGCCAAAACTATGAAGATCTCTGAGTGTTTTCTGATCTGTCTTTTCACGATAGTCGCCCTACCCGGCCGGGGAGAGACGAAGAGCGTCAGATATAGTGAACCCATCAGATACGTGATTGAGCAGCTGCGTGTGGAGCATGACGAGGCAGGCGTATGGAAGGCGGAAGGGAGGTCAGTCAACTATGGAGGACGTTCCGGAGCTTTTTCGCTGCTGTTTCCTTATGTTAGGAGCAGGAGCACGCCGGCGGACGTTTTCAAAATGCTCAAAGACCCTTGCCCGATTGTGCGTTTGATGGCGGCGAAGTGTATTCTATGTCCGACTTCGTCGTACCGTAAGGAAGCAGTGGATATACTAAAAGGTGATGTAGAAATTGTCTACGTAGGGCCGCTAGACGATGAAGGCGGGTTATTTGAGAAGATGACGGTGTGGGAAGCCGTAAGACGGATGCAAGGAGACGCGAAGTTCTTGGACTGAATATGCGGGCAAACAGAGGGGATCGCGCCCTCACTCCTTGAATAATCCTCCCTCGCGCGAACTACCTCATGCACGGAAACCACTCCGATTCCACTTCGCTGCCGACAAGATTGGTGGGACGGTCGGCAATCAAACAGTGATGGCCCGACCCCAAGCAGCCGGCACATGAAACTACTGCGCGCGTTATTACTTGGCTATTACGCTGCCATTGTCGTGTTGACCGTCCTTGCTCTTTCGTGGCCTGGAACAATGTGGTCGGTATTCATCGTTCCTGCCACATGGCCGACGATAAAGCTCAGGGAGGTGATCGCTGGCAACTTGCCGACGTGGATGAACGTCACCTGGTTTCTATGCAGCGCAGCTGCCAATGGGTTTTTGTGGTACTGCCTAGCGCGTGGCGCCTTGCTCGGGTATAACAAACTCAAAGGCCGAGCTACGAGATCGGGCACCTAATTATTGGCCTACCGTTCATTCTGAACGTGGAGCCCCTGGTAACATATGGTCCGTAACCAAGAAAAAACCCTAAATGTCGTGAAGTCATTCAAAGCGTACCGGTGGATGTTTCTGTCCGTGATAGCCATTGCTTCGCTGGTGGCTGATGCTCGCGGGACTGGATTCTGGCTCGGCTATCGCTACTCGGTAAGTGTGGCGTTCTATCCGATAGACTCTCGGGCTGCGGGCTATTTGGAGCCATTGTCGATGCCTCTTCCCATCTATCCGCCCGAGTTGATGCGGGCGGGCGTTTCCGGCGCTTCGTCGATTCGGTTTTCCGTGAGTCGAGAAGGAAGGGTGGAACAAGTGGAAGTGACGGGGGCGACATTACCGGCATTTGCTGACGCGGCGAAACTTGCGGTAAAACAGTGGGCCTTTTCGCTCGCGCCAGCGGCAAAGAACTCAACTTTCCCGACCGTAGTAGAATGCCGCTTCAGATTTGGTCTCTCTGAAGACAAAGAGGAAAAGGGTTAAACCAAGGGGTCGTGCCTACCCTCCTTGATTCAATCGACCTCGCGCAACCTACCTCATGCGCCGAAACCGCTCCGATGCCGCTTCGCTACCTCCAAGATTGGAAGAACGGTCGGCAATCAAACATCAAAGGCCCGACCCCATGCACCTCGCCCAAGAAATATGAGAACTATCGGGCTACTCTTCACTTCGCTTTTGCTGACTGGGTGTAATCCAGCAGTTCCTCCCCAGACCCACGTGGAGTCCATTAACATGCCCCAGGATATTGCGAGTGTTATCAACGACTACATTAGCAAGACCCGGGGGTGGAGCATAAGCGAGTATCGGATTGAAGAGCGCAGTCGAAATTCGGATGTCATCACTTTTGCGATCGTGTTCCTTTCTGACGCAAAGAGACCTGTTGGCGTCGGCGGGAAGTCATTTGAGCTGCACTATGATCCATCAAAACGAAGCGTCGTAAAAGAACTGGCATATCAATGAGCCATTCAAGGACTCGCTGGCGCGAGGCAGCAGAGCACTAACTGAAAATCTTCATCCTCGCCTGACGTGATGGCGTCGAACAGGGCGGGCACCGGGGTCTGCCACTTGATTATCAATTTGCCTTGGCGTTGCGCGGTCAATCGCCGGCCCCAGCAAGAGACTTCGGATCCGGTCCTTTCCGCCCACGGAAAACACGGAACACACCGAAGCTCGGCACACCCACCCTGCTGTCCGGATCGGTCTTCGTGCCCTTCGTGCGCTTCGTGGCACCTTGCGCAACCGCGATCCTGCGGCGTCGCCGTACGTCTTCGCCCGTTACTCGGCGGGCGCAGTCGGATCGGGCTCGGACGGCTCGGCCAACGGGGCCTGCGTGAGCAGTTCGATTGACAGCGGCTCGGGCGGCGGGGTCGCGGGCGCGGCGGGAGCCGGCTCGACGGGCTCGGGCGGGATTTCGGCGACCACCTGAGACGTGAGCTGCACGAGGCCGCGCAGCGACGTGAAGTGCTGGCTGAGGTCGAAGTCGCCTCCGAGGCCGCCGACGAGCTTGTCGAACAGGTCCTTCTTCGACGCCTTCAGCGCCTGGATGCGTTCCTCGATCGTGCCGGCCGTGACCATGCGGTACACGAACACGGTGCTCTTCTGGCCGATGCGATGCACGCGGTCGACCGCCTGCGCCTCCACCGCCGGGTTCCACCACGGGTCGAGCAGGAAGACGTAGTCCGCGGCGTGCAGCGTGATGCCCGTGCCGGCGGCCTTGAGCGACACCAGCATCGCGGCCGCGCCCGGCGCGCCCTGGAAGGCCTGCACCGGCTTCTGGCGGTCGAGCGTCATGCCGGTGAGCTCGTACAGCGGCAGGTCCGGGAAGTTCGCCGTCAGCGCCGCGCGCACGCGCTCGAGCAGCATGACGAACTGCGAGAAGATCACGACCTTGTGGCCGCTGCCCACGACCTCGGCGAGTTTCTCGACCAGGAGGTTGAGCTTGCCCGAGTCGTTCAGCGGCGCCTTCAGCCAGGGCAGCATGTCCGGGTCGCAGCAGGTCTGCCGCAGGCGGGTCAGCAGCGCGAGGAAGCCGAACGACTTCTCCCGCATCGCCGTGCCGACGTCGTCGCCCAGCCGCTCGAGGCCCTCGGCGCAGATGCGCGCGTACTCGGCGCGCTGCACGTCGGTCATCGGACAGAGCAGGTCCATCTCCACCTTCGGCGGCAGCTCGGTCGCAACCTCGTTCTTGGTCCGGCGGAGAATGAACGGCGCGAGCTGCGCCCGCAGGCGCTCGAGCGTGTTCGCGCGGTCCGCCGCCAGCGCGGCCTCAAAGCCGCTGCGCGAGCCGAGCAGGCCCGGCAGCAGGAAGCGGAAAATGCTCCACAGGTCCAACTGGCGGTTCTCCAGCGGCGTGCCGGTCAGCACGATGCGGTGGTGCGCCCGGACCGCGAAGCAGGTCTGCGTGATCTTCGCGTCGGGGTTCTTGATAAACTGGCCCTCGTCCAGCACCGCGTAGCCGAACTCGTGCGCGTCCAGCAGGTGACGGTGCTTGCGCAGCTGCGTGTAGCTCGCGAGCCACACCACCGAATCGGTCCGGTGCGTGAAGTCGTGGCCGGTCTTGAGCACGTCCACCGCCAGCTCCGGGTAAAATTTCGCGATCTCCTCGCGCCATACCGGCACGACACTCGCCGGGCACACGATCAGGGTCGGCCGGTCCGCAATCCGCCGCCGCGCGAGCACGGTCAGCACCTGCAGGGTCTTGCCCAGGCCCATCTCATCGGCGAGCAGCCCATGACAGCCCACGTCGCACAGGTGCATCATCCACTCGACGCCGCGGCGCTGGTACGGACGCAGGATTTCCGGCAGCTCCGGCGGCGCATCCGGCGGCGCGAGCACTTTCTGGCGCCACGCCTCGATCTCCGGCGAGAGCGTGAGCTTCAGCCGCGCGTCGTTGAACAGCGAAAAGATCAGGTACGGCGAGAGCGCGCCGTTCGCGTGCGTCTCCGCGAGGTTGCGGCGCCACGCGCTGAAGGTCTCCCAGCGCTCCCCCGTCAGCGTCACGATGCCGAGGTTCGGCAGGATCACCGGCGACCCGCCGCGCTTGAGCAGCGTGTTCACCTCGGAGTCCGTGAGCATCCGCTCGCCCGCCCGGAAGATCCAGCGGAGGTTCAGGCCCGTGCCGTCCGGCGCGCCCGCGCGGCCCGGAGTCTGGGACTGTTCCGCGACCGCCTCGATCTCGACGGTGCGCGTGCCCTTCAGCAGGTGCGCCGACTTCTCGTCGAGCTCGACCGTGAACATCTTCCGCCAGGCCGGCAGCGTGGTCTTCAGGAAATTCGGAATCTCCACCAGCGACTCGAGCACGTAGAGGCCGGTGTCCTGATGATAGTGGAAGTGCGCCTTGCGCGCGTAGGCGGCTAGTCCGATCAGCTTCGCGCGCTCGCTGGAGCTGACGTGACCGTTGCCGTTCGCGTGCGCGGCCGCGCCGAGCGCCGGATGACGCGTGCCGTCGGCATCCGCCCAGAACGCCTGGAACGTCAGGCCCGCGGTCTTAGTCTTGAACGCCAGCAGGAGGGGCCGGATCGCGCCGTTGCTCGCCGGAGCCGCCGGCTTCGCCGCGCCGCCGTTACCATTGCTGGACGGTGTCGCACTGGCCCGCGCCGCCATGCCACCGCCGACCTTGGACAGCGAGCCGTTGCCGTTCGAACTGGGACTGACCCGGGACGAACGCGGTGCCTCGTCGGGCAACGGGGAAATCTCGTCGGCCACCAGCTCCTCGATCTCGTGGAGCCCTGCCACCGCAAGTGCGTGGGCTACATCAAGATCAGTAGTCGAAGACCGGACCGCCAGCTGCTCGCCCTCCCATTCGATGACGACGTACTCGTCACGCTTCTCCACCCGGCGATGGATAATCGCATCCTTGGCGGTAAGCTCGAGTTCCCGGACCTCGCCTTCGCGGTAGATGCGGCGACCCTCCTCCAGCTGGGTTTCACTAAACGCCGCAGACCAATCGTTTTCCAAACGGTCGAACCACGATTCGAGAGACGCGGGAGTATAGACGCGCTTGGGACCGTGCGATTGCATCCGGTATAAAAGCGGCCACCGTAGACCACGCGTTTTTTGCGGCAATCAAAATCTGCGCTAATCACGCATGTATTGCAGATAATAGGCCGCCAACGACTTCCGCAGTAAGGTGGCGATCAGAGAGCTCCGATTCTGAGGAAGACGACCCACCCATGGGTCCAAAAAGCGCACTGCAATCGATATGCGGGACCTTGGCGGTCTCCGGCTCAGATCGGGCGCTGCGCCCTCACTTGAGCTTCACCAATTCCTCGCGGATGGCCGCCAGGGTACGCTCAACGGCGCCGGCGTTGTCTCGGTGCCACTTGCCGGCGTTGAGCGCGAGGTCGCGACGATGATTCTCATTCGAAAGCAAATCCGTGGCCGTCGTCATCAGCGCGGCGGCATCGGCCACCTGCACCGCGGCATGGCGCGCGAGGAGGTCGCGGGAGATCTCGCGGAAGTTGCCCATGCCCGGGCCGAAGAGAATCGGTAGTTCCAGTACGGCGGCCTCGACCGGGGTCTGTCCCTCGGTGTGCGGCGGCAGGCTCTTGCCTACGAACACCACGTCCGCGACCTGCAGCAGGCGACGCAGTTCGCCCGTCGTGTCCGCCACGCTCACGTCGACCTCTCCCGGCGCCGCGCCGCGCGAGCGGAAATGCACCCGCAGGCCGGACGTCGACAGCAGGCGTTCCAGTTCGCCGCGCCGTTCCGAATGCCGCGGCACCAGCAGCAGCGAGCAGGCGTGACCGGCGGCGCGCGCGGCGCGCAGGGTGTCCACGAGTGCGGTTTCCTCGCCAGCCCAGGTCGAGGCGCCCATCAAAACCTGTCCGTCGGGTAGGCCGAGCTCGCACCGCAGCGCGGCCCGCTCGTCGGCCGTGAGCCGCGGGATGGCGACGTCGAGCTTGATGTTGCCGGTCGGGGTGATGCGTTCGTCGGGGTAGCCCAGTTCGCGGAAGCGCCCGGCATCCAGCGCGGAGCTCGGGAGGACGCGGGAGATTTCCCGCAGCATGATCCGCGCGCCGCTGCCCAGCCACTGCATGCGGGCGAAGCTGCGGTCGGACAGCCGGGCGTTGATCGCCAGCACCGGCACCCCGCGGCGGGCGGCTTGGTGAATGTGCTCGGGCCAGCGTTCGCCCTCGGTGAGGATCACCAGGTCCGGGTCGATCCGTCGCCACGCGCGGCGCGAGAACAGCCACCAGTCGAGCGGGAAGTAGCCGATCCCGATCGTGAGCGCTGCGCAGCGTTCCAGGGCGAGACGGTAACCGGTGCTGGTCGTTGTCGTGAGGTAGACCTCCACCCCGCCGGCACGGCGCAGCCCCTCGAGGAGCGGCGCGATGGCGAGCATCTCGCCGACGCTGACCGCCTGCAGCCAGATCCGGCGCACGCCGGGCTGCTTGGCCGGGAGGCCGTCATGCGCCCCAAACCGGTGCGCGAAATTCTCGCTGTAACCTCCGCGACGGCGCATTCGCCAAAGGTACGCGGGGGCGGAGACCAGCAGGCCGGGCAGGAACAGGATGCGGTAAAGCCAGAGCATTCGGTCGGCGGGTCGGGCCCGCACGGTTTCATCACACTGGATTCCCGCCCCGCCTGCCAATGAGAATCCGGCGGCCGCCGCGGGGATCATCGCCGGCTTTCCGCGGTCGGAAGGTACCCACCATAGTCCAAATGGACCAAAGCCCGGGATACCCGGTTTTTGGCTTTTGGTTTCTCCTCCTGGTTTCATTGTCCCGCCATGCGCCTGTCCCTCCTGCCCCGCCTCTTGCCGTTCCTCGCGCTGACCGTGCTGGTTCGCGCCGTCACGCCCTCTACGCCGCCGACGCCTGCCCTGCCGACTTTCGCGCAGGCCGCCAGCGACCTCGCCGCGGACCCCGCCGCCAAGTTCGGCACGCTGCCGAACGGCTTCCGCTATGTGATCCTGCCGAATCACGAGCCGAAGGGACGTGCGTCGCTCCGCCTCCTCGTGCTGGCGGGTTCGCTGCACGAGACCGAGGAGCAGCGCGGGCTGGCGCACTTCCTCGAGCACATGGCGTTCAACGGCGGCGACCACTTCAAGCCCGGCACCCTGGTGGAGTTCTTCCAGCGCATGGGCATGAGCTTCGGCGGCGACACCAACGCCAACACGTCGTTTGACCGCACGCTCTACCTGCTGGAGCTGCCCGACACCAAGGAAGCCACCCTCGCCGAGGGTTTCTCGGTCCTCGCCGACGATGCGGGCGGTCTCCTCCTGCCGGCCGAGATGGTGGAGAAGGAGCGCGGGATCATCCTCAGCGAGAAGCGTGCCCGCGATTCGGTTGGATTCCGCATCTTCCTCTCGCAGTTCGAGACCACCCTCGGCACGACGCTGTTTCCGAAGCGCGTCCCGATCGGCGATGTCAACGTGATCGAGCACGCCCCGCGCGAGCGCTTCGTCGACTTCTGGAACACGTGGTACCGCCCGGAGCGCATGGCGGTCATCGTGGTCGGTGATGTCGACGTCGCCCAGGTCGAGCGGATGGTCACGGAGACCTTCTCCCGCATCACCGCCCGCGCCCCCGCCCGGCCCGAGCCGGATCGCGGCCAGGTCGCCGAGTTCACCGGCGTTCGTACCAATTTCTGCTCGGAGCCGGAGGCCCCCAACACCTCGGTGTCCATCACCATGGTCACGCCCTACGCCTTCGAGCCCGACACTGCGGCCAACCGGCTGAAGGACCTGCCGCGCAGCGTCGCGATCTCGATGCTCAACCGTCGCCTCGCCGAGCTGGCCAAGAAGGAGAACGCGCCGTTCACGGACGCCTCGGCGTCCGCCTCGGAGAATTTCGACCTGTTCCGCTCCGCCTCGATCGACGTCAACTGCAAGCCCGAGCAATGGACCGCCGCCCTCGCCGTCGGCGACCAGGAACTCCGCCGCGCGCTCGAGCACGGCTTCTCAGCCGCCGAGCTGCACGAGGTGGTGGCATCGTACCTGAACGGTCTCGACCAGTCCGTGAAGTCCGCGTCCACCCGCCACTCCGACCGGCTCGCGAACGAGATCGCCGAGGGGATCCTGCACCGCGAGGTCTTCACCACGCCCGCCGCCGAGCAGGCCCTCTACGCCCCGGCCCTCGCCAAGCTCACCGTCGACGACTGCCTCGCCGCCCTGCGCAAGGCCTTCTCCGCCCCGGGCCGCTATGTCCTCGTGGCCGGCAACGCCAAGATCCCCGGCGACGCCAATGCCGCGATCGCCGCTGCCTACGCGCAGTCGCAGCAGGTCGCCGTCGCCGCGCCGGCCGCGGCCGCGGAACAGAAATGGGCCTACACCGACTTCGGCCCCGCCGGCCAAGTCACCAAGCGCAAGCATGTCGAGGATCTTGACCTCTATCTCGTCGAGTTCGCCAACGGCGTCCGCCTCAACCTCAAGAAGACCGACTTCGAGGCCGGCCGCATCCGCCTCAGCGCGCGCGTCGGCTACGGGCTTCTCTCCGAGCCCGCCGATCAGCGCGGTCTCGCGCTCTTCTCCGGCAACACCTTCGACCTCGGCGGACTCGGCAAGCACAGCGTCGACGACCTGCGCCGCATCCTCGCCGGCCACACCGTCGGCGTCGGCCTCCGGATGGGACCAGACGCGATCGATTTCGGTGGTCTCACCACCCGCGACGAGCTGGTGCTTGAGCTGCAGCTGCTCGCCGCGAAGCTCACCGACCCGGGCTACCGGCCTGAGGCCCAGCGCCAGGCCAGGAAGGCGCTCGAGCAGGCCTACATCGCCTTCGCGCACACCCCGCAGGGCCCGCTGGCCACGGAGGTCGCCAGCCTGGTCGCCAGCGGCGACCCGCGCTTCGGGATGCCCGCGAAGGAAGTCATGCTCTCGCGCACCCTCGAGGAATCCCGCGCCTGGCTCACGCCCCAGCTGACCCACGGTCCGCTCGAGCTCGCGATCGTCGGCGATCTCGATGTCGAGGCGACCATCGACGCCGTCGCCCGCACGCTCGGCGCCCTACCCGCCCGCGAGGCCCGCGTCGAGCACGCGGAGTGGCGTCACCTCGTGTTCCCGGCCCAGTCGTTCACGAAGGACTACTCGATTCAGTCGGAAATTCCGAAGGGCGTCGTCCGCCTTTACTGGCCGAGCTCCGACGGGATGGAGGCCCGCCGCGCCCGCCGCCTCAACATGCTGGCCGCCGTCCTCCAGGACCGGCTGCGCGTGAAGGTCCGCGAGGAGGTCGGCGGCACCTACAGCCCCGGCGCCGGCAGCAACGCCAGCGACACCTTCCCCGGCTACGGCTATTTCGCCGCCAGCGTCGACGTGGCCCCGGATGCCGCCGCAAAGATGGCCGGCATCGTCCTCGCTGCCGCCGACGATCTCGCCCAGCACGGCGTCACGGAGGATCAGCTGACCCGCGCCAAGCAGCCCGGGCTGACCGCGCTTCGCGAGTCGCTCCGCGCAAATCCGTACTGGCTCGGCAGCGTCCTCTCCCGCGCCCAGGAAAAGCCCGAGGTGCTCGACTGGTGCCGCAACCGCATCGCCGACGTCGAGTCCATCTCCGCCGCCGAGGTGAGCGCGCTCGCCAAGCAGTACCTCAGCCGCGACCGCGCCTCGACCGTCACGATCCTGCCGAAGAAGTAGGCGCTGGCGAACCGGACAGACCGGGCGTCGGAACCGGGTCGAACGTTGAAAGTCGAACGTCGAAGGCAGATGTCGACCCTTCGATGTTCGGCGTTCGACGTTCGATGTTCGATGTTCGATGTTCGCTCCTGTCTTTCCGCTACGGCTTCATCTCCGTACGGCGTGCGAGCGCGACCGGTCGCCGTTTTCCGCGTGACAGCTTCGGCGGCGGCACGATGTTAGCGGCCATGCCGCGCTTCGTCCGATGGCTCTGGTTGGCCGCCTTCGTCCTCGGTGGCGGGCAGGCCTGCTTCGCCACCCCTTGGGCCGACGTGCCGTCGGACCGGGTCCCCGAGCCTAGCCTCCGCACTGGCACGCTGCCGAACGGCCTGCGCTGGGTCATCCTGCCGAACGCCGAGCCCAAGGGCCGGGTGTCGCTGCGTCTGCTTGTCGCCGCCGGCTCGCTGGTCGAGCACGACGAGGAACGCGGCCTCGCCCACTTTATCGAGCACATGGCGTTCCGGGGCTCCCGCGCCTTCCCGGGCAACCAGCTCACCACCACGCTCGAACGCGCCGGCATCGGCCTGGGTCCCGACAACACGGCGTTCACGTCCTACGACTACACGGTCTACCATCTCGAGCTGCCCGACACCCAGGCCGCGACCCTGCGCCTCGGTCTGACGGTTTTCCGCGAGTACGCCGATGGCCTGACGTTTGACCCGGCCGCCATCGAGAAGGAGCGCGGGGTCGTGCTCAGCGAGAAGGAAACGCGCAACACCCCGGAGGAGCGCATCAACCTCGCCAACCTCATGTCGATCTGGCCGGACTCGCGCTATTGCCTGCGCAACCCGATCGGGGTGGAGGCCACGGTCGGCCACTTCACGCGCGAGCAGTTTGTCGCCTTCTACGACGCGTGGTACCGGCCGGAACGCCTGGCCGTGATCGTCGTCGGCGACGTGGACCCGACCGCGGTCGAGCCGCTCCTGACCGAGGTGCTGGGCCCGCTCCAGGCCCGGGCCCCGGCGCTGCCGGAACCGACGGACATCGTGCCCGAAAAGGCAGCCCCGCCCAACGTGGAGGTCTATCGCGAGGCCAACTTCGCCGGTGTCCGGTTTTATTTCACCCATCCGCACCGCCAGCCGCGCCCGCCCGACACGCATGAGCAGCGGGTGGCGGCGGTGCACCGCGCGCTGGCTTTCGCGATGTTCAACAAGCGGCTCGACTGGGACGTGCAGCGCCGCGGCGGCTCGTTCGTCGCACCCACGGTGCAGACCGACACCTATGTCGCCGGCTGGGAAGCGGTGTCATTCTCGGCGTCCGGCCGGATCAGCGACTGGCCCCGCCTGGCGGCCGAGCTCGAGCAGGAGCATCGCCGGGCCTATCTCCTCGGCTTCACCGAGGACGAGCTCAGCCTCGCCAAGGCCAGCCTTCTCAACAGCTACGAGCAGGCCACGCGCACCGCACCGACGAGACGGTCCGAGTCCATGGCCGCCCTCATCGCCGGCTCACTGTTGTACGGCGGCGTGCTGGTGGCGCCCGCCGACGTCCAGCGCGAGCTCGCCCCGGTCGTCGAGGCCACGACCGTCGCGGAGTGCACCGCGGCCTTTCGCGAGGCCTGGACGAGCGCCCCGCCCCACGTGCTGGTCACGGCCCACAGTTCCTTCCCGTCGTCCGCCACAGTCGTCGGCGGGATTCTCAACGCGAGCCGCGCCCTGCCGGTAAAGCTGCGGGTGCCGCCGGGCGACGTGAAATTCGCGTACCACTACTTCGGCGCGACCGGCCAGATCGAGAAGGACCGTTACGAGAAAGACCTCGACGTCCACCTCGCCCGCTTCGCCAACGGGGTTCGGCTGAACTTCAAGCCGACCACGTTCGAGGCGGACACGGTGTCGATCACGGTGCGGGTCGGCACCGGCAAGCTCACGCAGCCGCGCGACCAGCCGGGCCTCGACTACCTGGCGGCCTACGGCTTCGTCCGCGGCGGGGTCGTCCTGCACTCGAACGAGGAGCTCGACGCGCTGCTGTCGCGTCACGTGCTCAGCGTCGGTTTCGGCATCGAGCCCGACGCCTGCGCGTTCTACGTCCGCTGCGCGCGGCGCGACCTCCTCCTCGCGCTGCAGGTCGTGGCCGCGTACCTCACCGATCCCGCGTTCCGGCCGTCCGCGATGGAGGAGTCCCGAGCTTCCTTCGGCACGCTCTACAACACCTTCGACGCGATGCCGGGCGGCCCGATTTCGCTGCACGCGGAGCGCATCCTGGCCAACGCCTCCCGGCTGATCGGCCCGCCCGAGCCCGACGAAGCCTACGCCCGCACCTTCCGCGAGCTCTCCCTGTGGCTCCGGCCGCAGTTTGCCAGCGGCCCGATTGAGATGAGCATCGTCGGCGACGCCACCTGGGCCGAGGCGAGCGACGCCACCGCCCGGACGCTGGGGGCACTGGGCCGGCGCGAGGATCCGTCGCGCCAGTCGCGCGAGGCCAGGTTCTCCTTCGCCGCGCCCTACCGCTTCCCGCAGATGTATCCCCTGAACCCCACGCTCCGGCAGACGGCGCTGGCCTGGTACTGGCCGGTGCCGGACTTGGCGGACGTGCAGCAGGAACGCCGCTGCCGGATGCTGGCCAGCGTGCTGGCCGAGCGGTTGTTCGTGCGGCTGCGCGAGGAACTCGGCGCCACCTACACGCCCGCGGCCGACTTCGTCCAGTACGACGGCTGGCCGTCCTTCAGCTATTTCTACCTCCGCGCCGACGTTCCGCCTGCCCAGGGCGTGAAGGCAGCCCAGGTCATCCGCCACGAGATCGCCCGCCTCGTCGAGCACGGCATTGACTCCGACCTGTTCGTCCGCGTCCGCGAGCCCTTCCTGCGCGACCGGGAAAAAGACCTCCGCAACAACGGCTACTGGTGCCACACG
>DAOQKI010000007.1:0-64705 GCA_035334485.1 Opitutaceae bacterium | reverse complement strand
TGGCGCCGGGGAAGGCGCCGACGAGCTCCGAGCCGGGGTAGCGGATCTGCGGCGCCGTCGACACGATCACGATCTTCCGCGGATTCAGCCGCGCGAGGATCCGGAGGATGGAGCGCCGCAGGGTCGTGCCGCGGACGATTGAGTCGTCGACGCACACGAGGTTGTCGCCCGCCTGCACCGAGCCGTACGTGATGTCGTACACGTGGCTGGCGAGCTGGTTGCGGAGATTCTCCTGGCCGATGAAAGTGCGGAGCTTGATGTCCTTGCTGACGACCTTCTCGCCGCGGGGCCAGTTGCGCAGGATGAGCTCGTCAAGCAGCGCCTCGTCCAGCGCGCCCTTGGCCTGCGCCGCCAGAATCGCCGCCTTCACCTCGTCGCGACGCCGCGAGCGCAGGGCGGACATCAGGCCGTAATAGGCCACCTCGGCGGTGTTCGGGATGAAGCTGAAGACGGTGTGGGCCCAGTCGTGGCCGATCGAGCGGATGACCTGGTCGGCCAGCCCGCCGCCGAGCGCCTGCCGCTCGCGGTAGATGTCGATGTCGTTGCCGCGCGAGAAGTAGATCCGCTCGAACGAGCACGCGGAGCGCGGCATCGGCGCGGTGAAGGCGCTGTCCTTGAGCGCGCCGTTGCGCTTCAGGACGATCACGTGGCCGGGCTCGACCTCCTTCACCTGCTCGAGCGAGAGGTCGAACACCGTCATGAGCGGCGCGCGCTCGGAGGCGAAGGCGATGACCTCGTCGTTCTGGAAGTAGTAGGCCGGCCGGATGCCGGACGGGTCGCGCGCCACGAACGCGTCGCCGTTGCCGACGAGGCCCGCGATGGCGTAGCCGCCGTCCCACTTGGCCGAGGCGCGCGTGACGACCCGCGCCAGGTCGAGATCCTCGCTGATGCGGCGGGTGAGCTCGGGGCCGGAAAGCTCGCGAGTGCGGAGGTAGCGGTAGACGTCCTCGTGCTCCTCATCGAGGAAGAACCCGATCTTCTCGAGCACGGCCTGGGTGTCCGACGAGAAGATGGGATGCTGGCCGATCGCGATGAGGCTGTCGTTGAGCTCCCGCGTGTTGGTCAGGTTGAAATTGCCGCACAGCGCGAGATTGCGGGTCGGCCAGGAGCTGCGCCGGAAGTACGGGTGGCAGGCGCTGACGCCGTAGCCGCCGGACGTGCCGTAGCGGAGATGGCCGAGGTAGAGCTCGGCGCCGAAGTCGAAGTGCTGCTTGACCGTGTCCGGGAACTCCGGGTGCACGCGGCCGTCGGCGACCAGCTCCTCGTACCGGGCCAGCAGCGCCTTGAACACGCGGTCGAGCGGGTTCGGCTCGGTGTTGCGCTCGCGGAACATGTACGGCTCCCCGGCCGGCATGTCGAATTTCACGCAGGCGACGCCCGCGCCGTCCTGGCCGCGGTTGTGCTGCTTTTCCATCAGGAGGAAGAGCTTGGTGAAGCCCCACAGCGGCGACCCGTATTTCTCCTGGTAGTAGGCCAGCGGTTTCAGCAGCCGGACGAGGGCGATGCCGCATTCGTGGCCGATCTGCTCGCTCACGGGTTCACCCGTCCTTTCCGGCTGCGGCCCACACTGCGCTGGTCTTCCGGGAGGTTCGCCCGGGAGGGCTCGCAGGCTGTTGGGTCGAGGAGAGTCCGCACGTGCTAGGGAAGGCGCTGATTTCGGGCACACCAGAGCTTTGGTCAACGGCTTTCTCAAATCATGACGACAATTGCCGTTTTTTTCGGCGCATTCAGGCGCAGGCGGCCTGCGCGCTGGTAGTCAGTAGCTGGTAGATGGTAGCCAGCATGCATCCTATCTCATCCGCGGATAGCGCGAATAGACGCGGATGATCTGTCCGCCGTCAGGCCTACCAGCTACTGTCTACCAGCTACCAACTACCGGCTTTCCGCGTCAGTCCCCTTGACCACTGCGGGGATGTTCGGAAGCATCGCGGCCCGCACCATGCTGATCCTCCGCGGCTCCTCCGCCCTTTCCCCGTTCCGCCTCCAGAAGCTCCTGCAGGATCTCGTGACGGCCGGGGTGCCGGCCCGGTCGGTCGCCGCCGAGTTTGTCCACGTGGTCGACCTCGCCGCCGACCTGTCCGCCAACGGGCGCCACGTCCTCGACCAGCTCCTCACCTACGGTCCGCGCCGCGCTGCCACCACCGCCGCCGGCCTGCTGCAGGTGGTCGCGCCCCGGCCCGGCACCATCTCCCCGTGGTCCTCCAAGGCCACCGACATCGCCCGGATCTGCGGCCTCGACCAAGTCCGCCGCATCGAGCGCCTCATCGCCTACTCCGTCGAACTCCCACCCGGGACCACCCTCAGCCCCGACCAGCGCCGCGCCCTCGGGGCCCGGCTGCACGACCGGATGACGCAGGTGGTGTTCGAGCGGCTCGAGGATGCCAGCGTGCTGTTCCACCACGACACGCCGCGGCCGATGACCAGCGTGCCGGTGCTGAAGGAGGGGCGCGCGGCGCTCGTGGCGGCCAACACATCCCTCGGGCTCGCGCTGGCCGAGGACGAGATCGATTACCTCGTGAAGGCGTTCACGCAGCTGCAGCGCGACCCGCATGACGTCGAGCTGATGATGTTCGCGCAGGCGAACTCGGAGCACTGTCGTCACAAGATCTTCAACGCCTCGTGGGAAATCGACGGCGCCAGCCAGGACCACTCGCTGTTCCAGATGATCCGGAACACCCACCGGCTCCACAGCGAGGGCATCCTCTCCGCCTATCGCGACAACGCCGCCGTGCTGGCCGGCTCGCGCGGCGGCCGGTTCTTCGTCGACCCGCGCACCCAGGAGTACAGCTCCCACGAGGAAGACATCCACATCCTCTGCAAGGTCGAGACGCACAACCACCCCACCGCCATCTCGCCCTTCCCGGGCGCCGCCACCGGTTCCGGCGGCGAGATCCGCGACGAGGGGGCAACCGGCCGCGGCGGCAAGCCGAAGGCCGGCCTCACCGGCTTCTCCGTCTCGAATCTCCGCCTGCCCGGTGCCGTCCAGCCCTGGGAAACCGACCACGGCAAGCCGGGCCGGATCGTCACCGCTCTCGACATCATGATCGAGGGACCGCTGGGCGGCGCGGCGTTCAACAACGAGTTCGGCCGGCCCAACATCAACGGCTATTTCCGCACCTATGAGGCGTCCGTTCCGGCCGCTTTGGGAAAGGGAGCAGGGAGCACGGAGCAGGGTTCGCAATCCGCAATTCGCGATCCGCAATCCGCAATTTCCCACGAGCTGCGCGGCTATCACAAGCCCATCATGCTCGCGGGTGGCCTCGGCAATATCCGGCCGGGTCACGTGGGCAAGGGCGCGATCAACCCGGGCGACCAGCTGATCATCCTCGGCGGCCCGGCGATGCTCATCGGCCTCGGCGGCGGCGCGGCGAGCTCCATGGCGAGCGGCGCGGGCCAGGAGGACCTGGATTTCGCGAGCGTGCAGCGCGACAACGCCGAGATGGAGCGTCGCTGCCAGGAGGTCATCGACCGGTGCTGGGCTCTCGGCGACGACAACCCGATCACCTTCATCCACGACGTCGGGGCCGGCGGCATCTCCAACGCCCTGCCCGAGCTGGTGAACGACGCCGGCCGCGGCGGCCGGTTCCAGCTGCGGGCCGTGCCCAACGACGAGCCGGGCATGAGTCCGCTCGAGCTCTGGTGCAACGAGTCGCAGGAGCGCTACGCGCTGTCCGTGCCGGCCGCGCGCCTCGAGGTGTTCCGCCAGATCTGCGAGCGCGAGCGCTGTCCCTTTGCCGTCGTCGGCGAGGCCACCGCCGAGAAGCGCCTCGTGCTGGAGGACTCCCATTTCCAGAACCGCCCGATCGACCTCCCGCTCGAGGTGCTGCTGGGCAAGCCGCCGCGGATGCACCGCTCCGACCGGACGCTCCCCCGCCCTCTCGCGCCGCTGGCGGTGACGATCCCGCTCGCCGAGGCCGTGCGCCGCGTGCTCGTGCACCCCACGGTGGCCGACAAGACGTTCCTCATCGCGATCGGCGACCGCACCCTCGGGGGCTGCATTGTCCGCGACCAGATGGTCGGGCCGTGGCAGGTGCCCGTCGCCGACTGCGCCGTCACCGCCGCCACCTACGACGTCTACACCGGCGAGGCCATGGCGATGGGCGAGCGCACTCCCGTCGCGGTGAACTCCGCCGCCGCCTCGGCCCGGCTCGCCGTGGGTGAGGCGATCACCAATCTCGCCGCCGCCGCGGTCGGCGACCTCGGCCGCGTCAACCTCTCCGCCAACTGGATGGCCGCGCCGGCGCTGCCGGGCGACGGCGCCGACCTGTACGCCGCGGTGCGCGCGGTGGGCCTCGAGCTTTGTCCCGCGCTCGGCATCACGATTCCCGTCGGCAAGGACTCGATGAGCATGAGCACGGCGTGGAAGGATCCCGCCACGGGCGCCGCCCGTCGGGTCTCCGCCCCGGTTTCGCTCATCGTCTCGGCCTTCGCGCCGGTCACCGATGTCCGCCTGTCCCTCACCCCGCAGCTGCGCCCGGAGCCGAGCGAGCTGTGGCTGATCGACCTCGGCCGGGGCCGCAACCGCCTCGGCGGCTCGATCCTGGCGCAGGTGGTCTCCCAGACCGGCACCGCGCCGGCCGACGTTGACGAGCCCGCCACCCTGAAGGCCTTCTGGTCGGCCATCCAGCAACTCGGCCGCGAGCGCCGTCTTCTGGCCTATCACGACCGCTCCGACGGCGGCCTGCTGGTCACTGCGATCGAGATGGCCTTCGCGGGCCACACTGGCGTCGACCTGACGCTGCCCGCCGGGGTCGATCCGTTCGCCGCGCTGTTCGCCGAGGAGCTGGGCGCCGTGATTCAGGTGCGCACCACCGAGACCGACGCGGTCCGGGCCGTGCTGCGCACCCATGGGCTCGACGGCCTCACCACCAAGGTCGGGTCGCTCAACCCCGCACCTACCTTCCGGATCTCGCAGAACGGCCAGACGCTCTTCAGCGAGGATCTCTTCGCCCTGCGCTCGATCTGGTCCGACGTGACCCGCCGAATCGCGGGCCTGCGCGACAACCCGGCATCCGCCGAGTCGGAGCACCGCGTGCGGCTCGATCCCCGCGACCCTGGGATCACCCCCAAGGTCACCTTCGAGATCCGGCCGGCGGCTCACCGGGCCGCGGTGCAGCGAAAAGGGGTCCGTCCCCCGATCGCGATCCTGCGCGAGCAGGGCGTGAACGGCGAGGTGGAGATGGCCGCGGCGTTCGCCCGGGCGGGCTTCCGCGCGGTCGACGTGCACATGACGGATATCCTCAGCGGCCGCGTGTCGCTGCGGGATTTCCGCGGTCTCGCGGCCTGCGGCGGCTTCAGCTACGGCGACGTGCTCGGTGCCGGCGAGGGCTGGGCCAAGAGCGTGCTTTTCCATCAGCGGGCCCGCGACGAGTTCGCGGCGTTCTTCGCGCGCGAGGACACCTTTGCGCTCGGCGTGTGCAACGGCTGCCAGATGATCAGCAACCTCAAGGCGATCATCCCGGGCGCCGGCCACTGGCCCCGGTTCGTGCAGAACCAGAGCGAGCGCTACGAGGGCCGGTTCGTGTCGCTGCAGGTTGAATCGAACCCGAGCATCCTGTTCGCCGGCATGACCGGCGCCGTGCTGCCCATCGCCGTCGCGCACGGCGAGGGCTATGCGGAGTTCCCGGACGAGGCCGCGATGAGCGCCTGCAGCGCCTCGGGACTCGTGGCGGCGCGGTTCGTCGACAATCACCACCGGCCCACCGAGGTCTATCCGCTCAATCCCAACGGCTCGCCGCAGGGCATGACGGCGTTCACGACCACGACTGGCCGCGTGACTATCATGATGCCCCACCCCGAGCGCGTCTTCCGCTCGGTCGCGATGAGCTGGTCGCCGTCCGACTGGGGCGAGGACTCGCCCTGGATGCGCCTGTTCTACAATGCCCGGGCTTGGGTCGGCTGACCGCCGTCGGGTTCACCGGCGCAGCGCCGGGTAGGTGAACAGGAAGAAGTGCAGCACGTTGAGGCCGAAGTGCGCGAGCATGCTCGCCTCGATGCGCTGCGTCCGGTGGTAGATCCAGCCGTAGCCGAGCCCCGCCGCCGCCGCCAGTCCCACGTAGGTCGGGCCGCCCGGCGCGTGGGCCAGGCCGAAGAGCCCGGCCGCCAGGACAATCGCGAGCCACATGCCGCCCGGCACGTACGGCAGCGCGCGCTGCAGCTGGCCCTGCACAAAGCCCCGGAACGCGGCCTCCTCGGCCATGCACGTGAACAGCAGATTCACCCCGAGCCAGAGACCCGCCTCGGGTGGGAATTTCGGGTCGAACCGGACATAGCCGACCTGCATCGAGAGCGCCAGAATCGCGACCAACGTCGCCAGCGCGGTGGGCCACATCACGCGGAACATCCGGCCCCAGTCGGCCGCGCGCGTGATCCGGTCTTGGGTCCAGCCGATCAGGAGGAGACCCGCGGCGGTCTTGTCGAAATTGAGGAAGAGCGTGAACGGAACGGCATCCGGGCTGAAGGCGACGGCGCGGATCACGCGGGGATTGTTGAATCCCGGCAGCCAGTGGATCATCAGCCCGAGCCCGAGCGCGGTGATGGCCGCGGCCGCGACGATCCGGCCCCAGAACGGCAGGCTGGGCCGCGTGAACACGAACAGCGCCAGCCCGAGCAGGACGAGCCAGCCGATCCCGGCCAGTTGGACGATGTCGGCCACAAACCCGGCGACGGCGGCCGCGCCAAGGAGCACCATCCAGGCCCAGCGGCGCCACGGCGGCGAGGTCTGACCGCCCAGCCAGAGCGCCAAGACCGCCAGCGCCAGCAGCCCGTAGGTTGGAATCACCCGGGCATGCTGGGCCACCTCACGCGGCTAAGCCATGCTGTTTTTCGCCGTGGCGCCCTCCGCCCCTTCAACGTTCAACCGTCAACTTTCAACCGGCTACTCCGGCTCAAAGCCCAAGCAGGCGCTTCACTTCCTTCTCCAGCTTCGGGCCGCGCGCGTTCGTCGAGACCAGCTTGCCCTCCCGGTCGAGCAGGAACATCGCGGGGATCGCCTGGATGCCGTACTTCTTGCCGTAGACGTTCTGCCAGTAGAGCCCGTCGTAATACTGCGGCCACGGCATCTGGTTCTCGACGGTGAACGCGAGCAGCTCGTCGGCGGACTTCTGCCGCTTCGCCGGATGCGCCGGGTCGTGCGCCTGATCGAAGGAAATGCCCGCGATCTCAAACCCCTGGCCGTGGTACTTCTCGTACACGGCCTTCACGTTCGGCAGCTCCTGCAGGCAGGGACCGCACCAGGTAGCCCAGAAATCGATGAGCACCACCTTGCCGCGCCACTGGGCGAGGTCGACCGTCCGGCCGCCGACCGCGGTGAAGCTCAGCTCCATGGGTTTCTCCATGAGCTCGGCCAGCTGCATCTTCGACTCGGCCATGGCTTTGATCTTTGGGTTCGTGCTGCCGACGAACGACCGCCACTCCGCGGCGGCCTGCTTCAGGTCGGCGGACTCCACGAGGTAGAAATAGTCGCGCACCAGGCCCGGCGCATCGGCCGAGTCCGGGTGGCTCTTGAGGAACGCGTCGAGCTTGCCGCGCAGCGCCACGATGCTGCCGGCCTTCCCGGCGGTCAGGGCGTCGTCAAAGGCGGTGAACTCCTCGTCCAGCTGCATCTTGGCCTGCATCGCGGCCAGCGCCCCCGGGCCCTCGGGCGTCGCCCGGATCGCCGCGAGCATCCGCTCGGCGTTCTTGTTGGTCGGGTCGAGCTTCAGCGACTTCTCGTAGTTCGCCAGCGCCTCCGCCCGGTTGCCCTCGCGCACGTAGGCCTCGGCCAGGCTGTCGTAGACATTGCCGGACTCCGGGAAGAGCTCGACGTTCCACCGCAGCACCGCCATCGCGTCCTCCAGCCGTCCCCGCTGGAGATAACGGTACCCGAGCATGTTCAGCTGGTCCTCGCTCACGTAGGCGTCGCCGAAGGACGCGGCCTTCAGGTCGGCAAACTGCTTCTGCGCCACCTGGAGCCCCTGGTGGTCGATCGCGTCGCGCAGGACGTCCGCCAGCGACCGGTCCTTCACGCCGACCACCTCCACGTCAAACCGGAGGGTCGAGTTGGCCGGGATCTTGCCGCGGGCCTGGTCGCCGTACGCGAGCGACGGCGGAATCAGCAGCGTCGCCTCGTCGCCGACGTGCAGGAGCGTGAAGCCTTCCTCCCAGCCCTTGATGACCTGCTTGCGGCCCAGCGTGAACGCGAACGGCCGCGGGCGGCCCTTCGAGGTGTCGAACACGGTGCCGTCCGGCAGCGTGCCCGTGTACTGCGCGATCACCACCTGCCCCGGCTTGGGCTGCGCGCCGTTGCCGGCCTTGGTGATCCGGTACTGGAGGCCCGAGGCGGTCGTGACAAATTCCGGCTGGGTGTCCGCGGCCCGCGCCAGGGTCAGGGTCGCGAGGCCGATGGTGAGAAGGGAGAGGAAACGCATGCCCCACCCTAGGTGACCACCCCGCCGGCCGGCAATCCGCCAAACGGCTCAAACGGGAATGGCGGACCGGGTCCCTCAACTTCCCGTCAGGACTCAGCCGTCGTCATCGTCACCATCGTCGTCGCTGTCGGCGTGCGCGCGGAAGAACGCGGCGCGGACCGGCGCCGGCATCGGGCTGCGGGCGCCGCGGACGCTGCGCCAGACGATCTCGTTGAGGCGGATGTCGTCGGCCCGGTCGGGCGCGGAGAAGTCCATGTGCTGCGACTCGTCGGCGCCCCAGGCCAGGGGCAGGTTCTTCGCGTCGAGGTCGACGCGCGCCGGCACCGCGGTGAACGGGGTCAGGTCCGGCTGGGTCGCGAAGGACGCGAACAGGGGCATCGCGGCCGCGTCGTATTGCGACATCGGCTGGAGTCCGAGGATCAGCTCCATGGTGCGCAGCAGGCTGGTGGTGGAATAGAGCGTTGAGTCGACGTGGTGCCGCCGGGCCCAGGCGCTGATCACGAAGGCCGGCATCCGGTGCGCGTCCACGTGGTCCGCGCCGCTCTGGGCGTCGTCCTCGAGGACGAAGATCGCCGTCTCGCCCCAGAATTTCGACCGCGACACGGCCTCGACGATCCGGCCCAGCGCGAGGTCGTTGTCCGCCACCAGGGCCGTCGGCGTGGGCTTGCCCACCGAGGCTCCCATCGTGTGGTCATTGGGCAGCTGCACCACCTGGAGCCGCGGCATGTCGCCCTCCTCCTCGAAGCGATGGAGCTCGCTGATGAAGCGCGCGGCGCGGTCGACGTCGTGGTAAAGCAGGTCCCACGTGCGGTAATGCGGGTCGATGTGGCCCCGCAGCACCGCCAGCGAAGGCTCCGCCACCAGCGATCCCTCCTTCTCGCGGGGCGTGGTACAGAATTCACCGTAGCTCCGGTAGCTCACGCCCGCCTCGGCGGCGCGGTTCCAGAGGTAGCCGTTGGCCGGCGACGCGACGGGATAGCGCCCCTCCGAGGGATAGTCGATCTTACCGCCCACGCGATGGCCGTAGTTGAGGGGCCAGGCCTTCTCCACAAAGTCCGTCGCCTGGCCGCCGAGCGACCACTCGTGGCCGTCCGCGCTCACCTCGCCGTCGGCATAGCAGTTGTCGAGCAGCACGAACTCCCGCGCCAATGCGTGGGCGTTCGGCGTGACGTTCTCGCCGAACAGGCAGAGCCGCGGGTCGCCGTTGCCTTCGGGCAGGTCGCCGAGCACCTGGTCGTAGGTGCGGTTCTCCCGCACGATGTAGATCACGTAGCGGATCGGCGACCGGCCGCCGACCGCCGTCGGGATCGGGTTGCCGGCGGCGGGCGCGCCGCGGACCGAGGCCGCCGCATCGAGCGGGCAGCACGCGTACGCGGACCGGCTCCAGGCCCCGAGCTGCGCGGCCCGGTCCGCCTCCTTGGGCCAGCGGATCAGCGAGACTGTGCCCAGCAGCAGCCGGCCGATGTACTCGTCGACGCTCTTGGGCGCGTGGGTTTCAGGACCGTGCGGGTTCGCGAGCGAGACCAGGCCCTTGCCATTCGCCACCACCAGCGTCCGTCCGTCGGCCGTCATCCGCACGCTCGTCGGGAACCAGCCCACCGGGATGTAACCCAGCGACTGCGCGCGGCCCGGCACCCGGATATCAAAGACCGCGAGGTTGTTGTTGTTGGCGTTCGCGACAAAAAGCACCGTGCCGTCGGGCGTCAGCGCGAGGCTGTTGGGCATCGAACCCGGCGGCGCTCCCGAGTAAAGCGACGCGCTCAGGGTCTCGGTCACTTTGCCCGTTGCGGTGTCGATCACGCTGACGGTGTTCAGATTCGCCTCGGCGACGAAGAGGCGCCCACCGGCGCCCAGCACCATCTCGTTCGGATGGGAGCCGACCTTCCATTGCGCACGGGTCTCGCCGGTCACGGCGTCGAGCACCAGCACCGCCGACTGCGCCCACAGGCTGACATAGACCCGCCCGTGCGCCTCGTCCGCGACACAGGTGTAGGGATAGGACGCATCGGGCCGGTCCGAAGGCCGCTGGCGCGCCTCGTCGTGCTTGGTGGCGGTGGAAACGACCGCCTCCGCCAGAGCGCGAGCCCAGAGGATCCGGCCATCGACGCCGAGCTTCACGACCCGCTGGCCCCAGCACTCCGCGACATAGAGCGCGGAGCCGTCCCGCGAAACCGCCAGGCCGGCCGGCACCCCCTCGTCCGCCTCGGGGCCGACCCGCAGGTCGCGCGGCTCCGACAGGTAGCCGTCGGCAAACGAGAAGACATGGATCACCTCGTTCGCCGCGCCGCTGACATAGAGCCGCTTGCCGTCGGGCGACCAGGCCAGGCCGTAGAACGCCTGGGCGACGGCGACCTGGGACACCACCGTCTCGCGGCGCAGGTCGAGGATGCGCACCTCGTGCGGGCCGTCGCCGCAATGCAGCACCGCGACAAACCTGCCGTCCGGGTGCAGCGCGAGGTTGGACGGGAGGTCGCCCATCTTGATCTGCGTCCCGACCGGGCGGAGCGACCACTGGTTCGGAAGCTGCACGGAACCGTCCGGCTGCACTCCCGGCAGCAGGACGGAGGTCCGGGTCGCGCCCGCCGCGAGGCTGCCGAGCAGCAGGAGATTCGCCGCCACCGCCCGAAGAAAAAACGTCGCCATGACTCCAGCCTATCGTTCCCGCCGGGCCGCGGAAAGCCCGAACCATGACGGACAGCCTCCACCCCACCTCGCCGCCGCTCCAACCGGAAGCGGCTGGCCGCTCAAATCTCGTCCGGACGCAGCACCAGTTCACGCGCCCGCTCGCAGCGCTTACGCGACAAATCCACTCCGACCGCGTCGAGGCCGGCCGCATTGGCCGCGGCCAGCACGGTGCCGACCCCGCAAAAGGGATCCAGCACGGTCCGCGCGCCGAGGTGGTCGCGGACGAACCGCACCGCGTGTCCCGCCGCGCGCACGCCCATTGCCCGGACCCAGGGCGCAGGACCGGGATCGGTGATCACGTCGGGGATCGGCAGTTCATTCGGGCAGCTCGCGGCGCGCGAGACGGCGATCAGGTGGGTGTAGCCCGGCCGGCCCGGCGTGAGCCGCCCAGGCGGGCCGCGACAGATGATCTTGTGAAACAGGACCCGCGCCCCGGCGTCCTCCGCCGCCCGCAGGACCAGGGCGCCCTTGTCGACCCAGGCCCCGTCGCGCTTGATGTCCGACTGGAAGAAAACCGCCCCGCTCGTCGGCGGGACCGCGTCGATGACCCGGCCCACCGCGCCCAGGAACCACGTGCGCCACGTCGCCAGCGGCAACGAGACCTCCGACACATCCGGCAGCGAGGTCACGGCTGCGGTCCCGGCGAGCACGCCGCACCCGGCCAGCCACGTCAGGGCGTCGGCGCAATGCACCTCCCGGCGCGGCGAGGCGGGACCGGCGTCCATGCGGCTCCTAGTTCGGGCGCGTGGCGGAATCCCACGCCTGGATCGGCGGCATCTCACCGCAGTCCACGCAGGGGGCGACCGCCTGGTGCGCGCCGCATTTCGGGCAGAACGAGCCGCCCTCGAACAAATCGAACGGATGCCCGCAGCCCTGGCAGCGCCAGAACGGGCCGATCGGCGGCGACGTGTGGCATTCCGGACAGGAGAAGCCGGCGCGGCGCGGCAGCTTTTCCAGCCGGCGGAACATGCGGGCCTCCTGGAAGCCCTGCCAGCACTGCATAAGGAGGAACAGGGCGAGGACCCCGTACCACATCTGCGCCTCCACCAGGGCGAAGACGGCGAAGCCGATGCCGCCGACGAAGCCCACGAGCGAAGCGAAGGTGAGACTGCGGCCCTTGCCCACCACAAACCACAGGAGCGACCACAGGATCTTGCCGCCGTCCAGCGGGTAGATTGGCAGCAGGTTGAAGCCGAGCAGGAAGATATTCAGCACGCTGACGATCCAGAGGAAGACCTCCAGGTCGGGATGCGCAGCAGTCAAGCCGGTGCGGCTGCACACGAGCCCGATGATCAGCATGACCGGCACCAGGACCACGTTCACGAGCGGGCCGGCCGCGATGCTCCAGAGGGTCGCTCCCGGACGCGACGGCGGACTGACGTAGGCCACGCCGCCGAGCGGCCACAGCACGATCTGCCGGGCTTCGCCGCCGACGCTGCGGCAGGCCAGCGAGTGGCCGAACTCGTGCATCAGCACGATGAGGAAGAGCGCGCCGTACTCGAGCACGGCCCAAACCGGGTTGGCGTACCGCGGGATGCGCTCCGAGATCGAGTAGATGGCGAGCACGAACCACGTCCAGTGCAGGTGCACGTCGATGCCCCAGAGGCGAAAGAGCCGGAACGAGCCCTGGCGGGTGGGAGTCATATGCCCGGAACACTCGGGCCTCCCGGGCAAAGGGCAATCCGGCAATGGCGCCCGCCCTGGCGGGAGGCTACTTCCCCTTGGCCGGCAGCGCGGAGGTGACGATGTTCTTCAGCGCCTCCGCCGTGAAGGGCTTGTCGAGCAGGAAGTCCGCCCCGAGCCCGCCCGCGAGGTCGAGGCGCCAGCGGCCGTGGCCCGTCATCGCGATCAGCGGCAGACGCGGGTGCAGTTCGCGGAGGACCCGCACCACCTGCAGGCCGCTGTGCGGCATGTGAAGGTCCACGATCACCACGTCGCTCGGCTCGGCCCGGAACGCGGCCAGCCCGTCGTTGCCGTCCAAGGAAGTCGTCACCGCATGCCCAATCTCACGCAGCACCTGCGCGCAAAGGTCGCAGAAGGCCGGCTCGTCATCGATCACGAGGATGCGCGCCATGGACGGGGGATGGTTCCCCCCGAGCGTGCAGAATTATTCCCGGCCATGAACCCTGCCGACTACCGGAATTCCGGTAGGGCGCCTGGCCGTCAGCGCACGACCGCCACGAGCCGCGAGCGGCTCGGCACGCCAAATTTGCGCAGGCACGATGAGACCTGGTGCTTGATCGTCGGCTCGGCCCGGCCAAGCAGGCTGGAGATCTCCTTGTTGCTCAGGCCTTCCTTCAGGAGGGCCAGCACGCGTCGCTCGGCCTGGGTGAGAGGCAGGTGCGGACCCCGCGGAATGGCCTCGGCCGGACCTCGCACCACCGCGGGCCAGCCAAACGTGCGCGCCAGTGCGGCCTCATCCATCGGATTGGTGGAGGTGATCATGAGGAGACCTTTTTGCCGGCCAATCGCCGAGTCAGACCCACCAGAGCCAGGCAGGCCAACGATCCGACCAGCACGCCATCCATCGCCCCGGCGCCGGTCTCCTTCGGCCCAGCGCTGGCGGACACGCCACTCGTTCCGCCGCTGACGGATCCGCCGGTTGTGCTCGATCCGATGTTGCCCCCCGCCGGTGGCGAACTGGCCGCGGCCTGCAAGGACAGCGTCGTGACGACGCCGGCGGGAGTCACCTTGCGGATCGCCGAGTTGCCCGAGTCGGCGACGTAAAGGTTGCCGGCGCTGTCGATCGTCAGGGACTTCGGCTGGCTGAACTGGGCCCCCAGTCCGGTGCCATCCAGAAAGCCCGCGATGGTCGGCAGACCGGCGAAGGTGGTGACCACGCCGGACGGGGTGACCCGCCGGATGGCGTTGTTGCCGGTGTCGGCGACGTAGAGGTTGCCGGCGCTGTCGATCGCCAATCCCGCCGGCTGGTTGAACAGCGCCGCGCCGCCCGTGCCGTCGTCAGCGCCGCTCACGCCCGCCAAGCCGGCGAGGGTCGTCACCTCGCCCGCCGGCGTGATCCGGCGGATGGTGTTGTTCGCGCGGTCCGCGACGAAGACATTGCCCGCCGCGTCCACCGCCACCGCCGACGGCGAGTTGAAGCGGGCCAGCCCGCCCGTGCCGTCCGCGGTGCCCGGCTGGCCACCGACGCCCGCGAGCGTCGTCACGGCGCCGGCCGGACTGACCCGCCGGATCGTGTGGTTGCTGGCGTCGGCCACGTAGAGGTTTCCCGCCGCATCAAGCGCGAGTCCTTGGGGCGAGCTGAAGCAGGCCTGGCTGCCGGAGCCGTCGATGTTGCCGCGCGCCGAGGCCGAACCCACCCAGGTCGTCACGGCGTTGTCGGTCCCCACTCGGCGAATCGTGGCATTGGCGCTGTCAGCAACGTAGATCACGCCGCCGCTGGCCACGGCAACTCCCGCCGGCTGGTTGAAGAGCGCCCCGGTGCCCGCACCGTCGGCCGAGCCCGCGCTGCCGGTTGCGCCCGCGAGCGTGCTGACCTCACCAGCCAACGTCACGCGCTGGATGAGATTGCTGGTGGAATCGGCGAGGATGAGGAAGCCGCCCGACGACAGGGTGATCGCCGCGGGATTCGGCAGCAGCGGGGTGGTCACGGTCAGCTGGGCGGCATTGCTCGTGGCGGTTCCTCCTGCGGTCGTGGCCACGTAGCGATAAAGGTAGCCGTTCATGCCCGGGCTCGCGCCGGTGACGGCCAGCGTCGAGGACGTCGAACCGCGGTAGGTCCCGTTGTCGGCCACGTTGCTCCAGCTCGAGCCGCCGTCGGTCGACACCTGCCACTGGTAGGTGGCGCCGGCGATGGACTGGGCGGCAAATGAGGCGCCGTGTCCGGTCGCCACCGACTGCGCCGCGAGACTGACACTGATGGCCGGTGCGTTGGCGGCCGGCGCATTGACGGTGAGGATCGCTCCGGCGGATGTGGCGCTTCCGGCGGGGTTGCTGACGAGGACGGCGTAGGTGCCCGCATCGGCGGCAGCCGCCGCCGCGATCACCAAGGTGGAACCGGTGGCGCCAGCCACCGCCGCCCCATCCTTCAGCCACTGGTAGGTCGGCGTCGGATTCCCGGTGGCGCCCACGGCAAACGTGACGCTCGCCCCGGTGGTCACGGTCTGGCTCGCCGGCTGGGTCGTGATTGTCGGCGCCGCCGTCGCCGCCTGCACGGACAGGGCGGCGGCATTCGACGTGGCCGAGCCCGCACTGTTCGTGACCACCACGCGGTAGTTGCCCGCATCGGAGGCCTGCAGGTTCGAAAGGGTCAGCGTCGCACCCGTGGCGCCCGTGATCGCGGCGCCGTTGAACTGCCACTGGTACGTGGGCGCGGGGTTGCCCGCTGCGCTGACGCTGAACGTGACCGAGCCCCCGATGGTCCCGCCCTGGCTGGCGGGTTGGGTCGTGATGGTGGGCGCCGTATTCGGCGGCGGCGCGGCTTGGACGGTGAGCGTCGCGGCGGACGACGTGACGCTGCCGGCCGCGTTCGACGCCACCACGGTGTACGATCCGGCGTCCGCGTTCTGCACGTTGCTGAGCGCGAGCGTGGCGTTGGTCGCGCCAGCGAGATTCACTCCATCCTTCCGCCACTGATAGGTCGGCGCTGGCGTGCCGCTGGCGGCGGTGGTGAAGCTGACCGCACCACCCACGGTGGCAGTCTGGCTGATGGGCTGCGTCGTGATGGTCGGCGCCACAGTCGCGGGCTGGACATTGAGGGTCGCCGCGGCGGACGACGCCGAACCGGCGACATTGGTCGCCACCAGCACATAGCTGCCGGCATCGCTCACCTGCACGAGGCCCAGGGTGAGGCTGGCGCTCGTGGCGCCCGGGAGATTCGCGCCGTTCTTCTGCCACTGGTACGTCGGGGTCGGCGTGCCGCTGGCCGCGCCAGTAAAGGTCACCGTGGCTCCCGCCGTGACACTCTGACTTGCCGGCTGCGTGGTGATGGTCGGGGCCACGTTGGCTGGCGCGGACTGGACGGTCAGGATCGCGCCACTCGACGTGGCCGAGCCGGCGCTGTTCGTCGCCACCGCCACGTAGGTGCCCCCGTCCGCCGCCTGCACATTCGACAAGGAAAGCGTGGCGCTCGTGGCCCCGGCCACGTTGGCGCCGTTCTTCTGCCACTGGTAGGTGGGCGCGGGCGAACCGCTGGCCGCGACCGTGAACGTGACGTTGGCGCCGGCGTTGACCGTCTGGCTCGACGGCTGGGTCGTGATCGCGGGGGCGGTGGCAGAGACGCCGCCGCTGATGCTGAAGATGACGGTGATCTTGGCGGTGTTGCCGGTGGCATTCGTGCCGTCCCACGCCGAGATCGTGCAGGTGGTCGAGCCCGCGGCCGTCGGCGTGCCCGAGATCGTCATCTTGTAGGGGGCAGTCACATTCACCGGGTTGCCGCCCACCACGCTGAGCCCGGCCGGCAGCGGCGTCGTGCTCTTCACGTTCCACGACTTCGGATTGCCGGGCGCGCCGCTGACGGAGAATCCCACGGACATCGCGGTGCCGGAAGTGCCGGTGACCGTGAAGGTGGAGTTGGCGGCGCCGCTGGCCGGCGTGGCTGGAGTGACGTTGAACACCGTGGCACCGGCGACCGAATTGTAGGCCCCCATCGCGGCCGCGGCGACGCCGGACCGCAGGAGGGTGGTCGACTGGTTTGCGACGAACAGCTCGACCTGGGCGATCGCGCGGACGACCGGAGCCGGGGTGCGCTGGAGCAGCGTGACCAGGATGCCGGTGGGTACGTGCAGCCAGTGGAAACGCAGGGAGATAGCCGTGAGGTTCATGGCGAGATCGGGGGGAAACTCGGAATGGTCCGGAGGAAGCCGGGTGGAGGACTAGTTGCAGCCGCAGCCGCTGCCGCCGACGCCGCGTCCACCCGTCGAGGCCTCCCGTGAGAAATAGATGTGCTCGAACATCGTGTTGTGGAGCGGGTCGCGGCCCGGGTTCATGGTGTAGTCGGCGAGCGTCGCGCGCTCCCAGGGCTGGACGGTGGCGCAGCCACCGAGTCCCAAGCCAAGGCCGAACAGGGCCAACAGCATCAGCCGACGGCGGATGGGGCTCATGATTTCTCCTCCAGCAGCCGCACGATCTCCTCTCGCAGCGCGCGCAGCGTGGCCTCGCCGTGGTAGCCGCTGTGGATCGAGCGCACCACGCCGCGGCGGTCGACCAGATACGAGGTGGGCATCGCCGGCACGCGGACCTGCGCGATCAGGCGCTGGGTGCCGTCGCGCACCGTGGGGAACGGCGGGCGAAACCGCGCCAGGAACTCGTCGTAAGGCGCGGCCGTCTTGTCGATGCTGACGGCCAGGAGGACAAACCCGCGCGGCGCCAGCTCGCGCTGCAATTCGCCGTAGGCCGGAAACGACGCCTTGCATGGCGCGCACCACGTGGCCCAGAAGTCGACCAGGACGACCTGCCCGGCGCAGGCCGGGAGCCGGCCCTCGATCCCGTAGGCGGCCAGATCCGGGAACGGCTGGCCGACCTTGAGCTGCGCCGACGCGCACAGGGGAAGAACGAGCCCGAGGGCCAGTCCGCGGAGGCGGTTAGTGAGGTACGACATAATTGAAAAAGCCGCGGGTCTGGTAGCGGGCGTCGACCGTGACGATGCAGCCCTCCGCCCCCACCGTGTTCTGGATGAAGGCGATACCCTCGGCCGGCGGCAGGATGAAGGCGCTCGTGGAGAGCACGCCGGCCTGCACGCAGCTGGGCGCGATGACCGTGACCTGCCGCGCGCCATGCGCGACGGGCCGCCCGGTGCGCGGATCGAGGATATGACCGTAACGGACGCCGTTGAGCGTGAAGCCGCGGCGGTAATCGCCGGACGACGCCACGCCCCGGTCCAGGATGGCCAGGCTGCCCCAGCAGGCCTCGCCCGGATCGAACGGATCCTCGAGCCCGATGTGCCAGGCGGGCTTGCCCGGGGCCGCGCCCACCGCGCGCAGGTCATGACCAAAGTCGACCAAGGCGCTCCTGATCCCAAAGCGCCGCGCCAGCTCGGCCACCATGTCGACCGCGTATTCCTTGCCCCACCCTCCCAGGTCGATGGCCATGCCCGGCACCGGCAAATAGACCCGGCCCGGCGTGCGCTGCACCTTGGACCATCCCACCAGCTGCCGCGCCGCCTCGATCTCGGCGGCCGACGGGACTCGCGGGTTTGCGGACCGGTAGTCCCAGAGCCGCATCAGCGGCAGCGCGGTGGCGTCGAGCAGCCCGGCGCTCAGGCGATGGACCGCGGCGCAGATGTCGAGCAGGCGGTCCGCCTCCTCATCCACTTCCACCCACCGCCGCCCGGCCGACGCGTTGATTTGACTGACCAGGCTGTCCGGCCGGAAGCGCGAGTACTTCGCCTCGAACGACTCGACCCACGCCACGGCCGCCTCCTCGAACCGAAGTCCCGCCATCTCGTCCGTCGTCGCGTACTGGAGCATGCACTCCGTGCCGAGCGCGGGCCATCGCCGCAGGCGAATGCGGGGCAGGCTGGCGCGCCGAAAGGGGGTGGCGGTGGCGGACATGGGCTCAGAAGGTGAACTTGGCCCCCAGCGTGATCGTGTTCGCCCGGCAGAACGCGTCCTGTGGCGTGACGTGGTCCAGCCCGCGCGCGACGTAGCGATTGACCGCGGCGTCCAACGCGAGCCAGGGCCGGACGGTCCAGATGACCTTCAGGCCGGCATCGAGGCTCTGCATGTAGGAGAGGCGGTAGTCCGACGAATAGAACGGCGCCTGCCCGGTGCCCGTCTCACCCAAGAGCGGCTCGTAGGTGGTCACCACCCCGGCGCGGTCGAGGTCGAAGTAGTAGAAATCCGCCGCCGACTGCCGGTAGTACCGGAGCGAGGGCTGGAGCACCACGTGTTCGCCGAGCTTCTGGAGCCAGAGCAGCGAGACCGTGTGGCTGTTGATGCCGAACGTGTCGTGGTAGTAGCGGTACGAGGCGTCGAGCGCGGCGTGCAGGCGCTCGAAGTTGTGATTCAGGCCGGCAAACAGGCTGACCTTGTCCTTCCGCCGCGGCCGGTTCTCCGGCACCGTGTAGTAAAAGCCCGGATCGAGGTCGAGCCGCGTGGTCGACACGATCTTGTACGGGTCGCTCATGAACCCGCGCGACAGACCGATCGAGACATTGGCGGTGACCGACGTGTTGGGGTCCAACAGCTGGATCACGCCGAGGAGAAAGTCGTCACCCACCTTCGGGCGCTTAACGGTCCAGCCGAGCTTCTCCTCGTTGATCTGGTCGTCCGTGCGCCCATAACCGACCAGCAGGCTGGTGTTCTTCTCGTTGAAGTCGGTGACCGTGTTGAGGGACCAGCCATTGGAGACGTAGTCGCTCTCGCGGCTGTTGGCGAAACCGACGGTCAAGTTCACGCGAGTGAACTGGTGCGCGACCGTCACGTCCCACGCTTTCCGCCGATCGTGCATGTGCGCCGTCGGCACCGGGTCGCCGGAGGCGGCGGGTTTCTCGCCCGTCGGCGTCGCGCCCGCGATCGCGTCGATGAGGCCCATGGCGCTCACGTGCGTGCTGGTCGAGAGGTCCGACTCCAGCTGGGCGTACTGGGAGTCGACCCGCACGCGCCCGTCAGTCTCCTGCCAGGACTGGTTCTTGAGCGCCAGGCTGGTCTCGGCGCGGGCGGCGCGTGGACCGCAGAGGAAGAGGAGCGAGGCGAACAGGAGGCCGCGGCCGGAGACGAAAATCGCGCTTGTCGAGGGGCATCGCATAAAAATCGGGGGCGGAGAATTACGTAGCGACCCGGCGACTCAAGCCTCGTTCGCGCGCTTTTGGTCAAAACGATTTCAAAATCGCGCGGCGAGCCCCGGTAGTCTGTTTCTGGGTACGCGGCCTGCGAAAAATCTGTGAAGCCGCCGCCCGGGACCGGCCGCAATCGCCGCTGGACCCGGGCCGGGCCGCCTGCGACGCTGGCGCCATGCGCGTCACGCCCATCAACAGCGCCGAGGCCGTCTTCGAACCGTTCTTCGACGAACGCCTGAACGAGCTCGAGCACTGGACGGTCGACGCGCCAGGCGCCGCGGGCCTGCGGCTCACGCCGAGCTGGGCGTTCACCATCTACCAGTGGGAGCGGCCCGCGCCCGACGGCCTGGTGCTGCGGATGCGGCGGAGCTACGAGCGGCTCGACTGCGGCGAGTACGACCGGCTGCTCGTGACGATCAACGCGCCGGAGGACAGCCGGATCACGTTGCACGCCGAGACCGACCGCGGCCCGCGCTCCCGCGCCGGCGAGCCCACGGGGCCGCTCCGGCGGGAGGAGTGGCTGGACCTCGCGGGCGCCACCCGGATCCACTCCCTAACGGTGGAGGTGCGCCAGGCGCGGCCCGCCGCCGGTTCGGGCTGGCTGCTCTGGTTCGGGCTCCAGCACACCGGGCGGCTGCCGGCGCACCTGGCCCAGTGGACCGGCTACGACGAGCGGTGGGAGAAATACCTCCAGCCCCCGGAATTCACGCCGTCGTTCGAGCCCACCTACGGGCTGCTGATCAACCGGGAGGAGCTCGCGGCGGTGCGGCAGGATTTCCAGGCCGACCGGGCGATGACCCGCGAGCTGCGGGCCGGCGCCGAAACCGCGCGGCAGGTGCGGCCCGAGAGCCTGATCGGCGAGCACATGCCCTTCTGGAGCGCGAACGTGCTCCGGCGTGAGCGCGACCAGAACAAGCTCCTGTCCCTGCACGGGCCGATCCTGGCGCAGGCCGGCGTGCTGGGGCGCGACGCCGCGCTGTGCCGGCTCGCGGCGCGCTTCGCGATGAGCATCGTCCACTGCGGGCACTGGGAGGACGTCTTCTACGCCAACTGTCCGGGCAGCACCTGGGAACAGCGCGGCTTCGTCCAGGCGATCGCGACCTGGGACTGCGCGCTGATCCTGGACCTGTGCGGCGAGTGGTTCACGCCGCTCGGCCGGGACCTCATCCTGCGGCGGATCGCGACGGAGGCGCACGGCCGGATGTGCCAGGCCTCGTGGTGGTGGGAGTACATGTACCAGGGCAACCAGCTCGCGTGGATCACCCCCGCGCGCCTGTACGGCCTCCTGCTGCTCGAGCGGCACATGCCGTGGCAGCACCTGCCCTACCCCAAGCCGCCGACCTCGCGGGTCGAGCCGCACACCGAGGCCGCCTGGGAAAACCTCCAGGACAACCTCGCCAAGGCCCTGCTGCCGGACGGCGGCTACCTCGAGGGCGTCTCGTATTTCACCTACACGGCGCGGCAGGCGTTCCTCGCCGCGCAACTCTACGGCCGCGGCCGGGGCCGAAATCCGCGCTCTCTGGTCGCGCCGGCACTACTGCGCACCGACCGGCTGGCGGAGATGCTCCTCTCCACCGACCGGGACCAGGACATGATCCTCACCGGCGACGCGGTCTTCCCGGTGAGCGAGGGACTCGCGTTCCTCGCCTGGCTGATGCCGCAGTCGCACTGGGTCACCCTCTACCGCAAGTCCACGCGCCGGGCCGGCGCCGCGCCCCTGCTCCTGCCGCTCCGGCTCGACCGCGAGATCCCGGCGGAGGGGCCGCCCCTGCGGCCGTTCTGCGAGATGCCCGACACCGGCTTGATGTGCTCGGTGCGCGAGCACGCGGGCGAGCGGGTGAAGCTGCTCGTGATGGGCAACCGCGCGAACGGCGACCACCAGCATGAGGACAAGGGCAGCTTCGTCCTCGAGTTCGCGGGCGACAGCCTCGCGCTCGACTTCGGCGTGCTCGACTACGCCAACCCGGTCACGGACCTCCTCAAGCAGGCCCAGCGGCACTGCATGCTGACGCCCTGGGACGAGACCGAGCGACCCCACCCGCGCAACCCAATCCCGGCCGACATCCGTCCAGTCGGCACCGGCGACGCCACCCGCTTCCACGCGAGCATGGACCTCGCCGCCGGCTGGGAGGGACAGTTCGCGCGCTGGATGCGCACGTGGGAGTCGCCCCACCCCACGCAGCTGGTGATCACCGACGACTGGGCGGTGGTCCGCGGCCGGGGCGTAATCTTCCACTGGACCACGCGCCTGCCGATCCGGCGCGAGGGCGACACGATCGTGATCGAGGGCGCCAGAGCCCGGGCCACGGTCGCGATTCCCGTCGGGGTCGAGGTGGCGATCGAGGACCTGTCGCTGCAGGACCCGCGGCGCGCGAGCCAGGAGACGGTTTACCACGGGGCGAGCAACCGTCGGCAGGACACGATCCGGCCCGGCGAGGGTAGCCTGTTCGGCTGGGCGCACGCCCCGACGCAACCGCGGTTCACGTTCCGGCAGGCCGGGACCTCCGGCACGCTCCGCGTCGAGGTGACGCTGGCGCTGAAGTGACCCGTCAGCGCCGGCGGCGGCGCACCGCGAGACCGAGGACGCCGAGGCCGGCGGCGAGCAGCGCGTAGGTGGAGGGCTCCGGCACGGCCTGGAAGTCCATCGTGATGGAGTTTGCGAGGTAGTTCACCGCGAAGGTGTACGACTGCGAGGCGTAGGTGGCCGTGATCAGGTCGCCAGAATTGGGCAGGCCGGCGAACGTGCCGCTAAACCCGTAGCTGCCGCCGCTGATGTTGAGCAGCGTGTAGGTCGAGCCCGGGGTCGGCGCGCTGAGCAGCTGCAGGCTGAGCGTCAGCAGGCCGGCGCCGATGTCCACCGTGGCCGTGGGATTCGTGAACGTGATCTTGTCGGCGGTGGCACCGCTGACCTCCATGACGAGCGAAGCCGGCGCGGAGACCAGGAAAGTGCTGGATTGGAACGTCAGGGTGCCGATCGAGTTGCCCGGGGCGAGCGTGCCGCCGGCGAGGTTCAGGTTGCCGTTGATCGTGCCGGAACCCATGACAGTGCCGGTGCTGCCGTTGGTGAGATAGGTGCCCGCCAAAAGGGTGCCGCTCTGGACGTTGATCGTGCCCTGGTTGGTCAGCGGCGACTGCAGCACCACGTTGCCGCCATTGACGACCACGGAGCCGGCCGAGGTGTTAGCGAAAGTGTAGCCGCCGGAGTTGTACCCGAGGTAGAGGTAACCGCTGTTGGACGTGATCGTGCCGGAATTGGTGAACGTGCGGGCGTAGAGACTCGCGCTGCCGCTGTTCTGGGTGATCGTGCCCTGGTTGGTGATGGCGGTGCCCACGCTCGAATCACTGTAGACGTTCGTCGCACCGGAGATGGTCGTCGTCGGGTCGATGGTCAGGGTATTGTTCGCCCCGACCACATAGAGCGACGAGCCGCTGCCGAGCGTGACCGTCTTGCCGATGAGCGAGCCAACCTGCTGCCAGTAAATCGTGTTGTTGGAGCCCAGGTTCGCGTTCGCGCCGGTGAAGGTGGTGCCGTTGAGCCAGGTGAGATAGGCGCTGCTGCCGGAAAAGGCGAAGTCGCCATTGATCGTCACGCCATTGAGCGTGCCGGAGTTGTTGAACGCCACCGCGCTGGCCGCTACCGAGCCACCGTTGATCGTGACGCCGTAGATCTCCAGCAGGCCGCCCGTGATCGACGACAGCGTGCTGGCGGTGTTGTCCAGGGTGCCGGTGAGCAGGGCCCGGCCACCCGAGGAAAGCTGGATGTTGCCGAGGTTGGCGGTGGTGTAGTTGCCGCCGAAGCGGAGCTGGCCGGAATTCTGCGCGAACAGCGTCCCGGTGTTGGCGAAGTTCCCGTAGAGGTAAACGATCGTGCCGCTGCCGTTGGCCGTCACGCTGCCGGTGTTGTACGAGTTGTATCCCGCAGCCGAGTAACCCAGGTACAACGAGCCGGCCGTCGCGGTGATCGTGCCGGAGTTCGTGAAGGTCGGCGCGTAGATCGAGCCCGAGCCGCCCGTGAAGTTGATCGTGCCCTGGTTGGTGAAGCTGATGCCGGTACTGCCGTCCGTGTAGAAGCTCGTGGAGCCCGTGACGGTCGTCGTCGGATCCAGGGTCAGCGCGTTGTTCGCGCCGGTCATGTAGAACGACGATCCGCCGCCCATCGTGATGGTCTTGCCCGTCAGCGTCCCCACCTGCTGCCAGTAAAGGTAGGCGCTGTTGGCCAGGTTCGCATTGGCCCCGGTAAACGACGTCCCGCTCTGGAAGCGCACGCTCGAACTGCCGAGGGACAGATTTAGGTCGCCGGCAATCGTCACGCCCGTGAGGTAACCGCCGCTGGACGTGAACGTGAGCGCGGCCGGGTTCAGGCTGCCGCCGACGATGGTGCCGCCCAGGAGCTCGAAGGTCCCACCCGAGGGGGCCGCAATCGAGCCGACCGTGTTGTCCACCGTGCCGTTCAGCAGCGCCCGGCCGCCGGTCGACAGCACGACCGAGCCGAGGTTGGCGGCGGTGGTGCTGCCGTCAAAGCGGAGGATGCCGTTGTTCTGGGCGGTCAGCGTGCCGTTGTTGTCGAAGTTGCCGCGCACGTAGACCGTGGTGCCGGAGCCGTCGGCGACGATGCTGCCCGTGTTGACTGAATTGTAGCTGGCCGACGGATAGCCCAGATAGAGCGTCCCGGCCAGGGCGGTGATGGTGCCGGAATTGGTGAACAGGCTGGCGTAGATCGAGGCACTGCCGAGGTTGTGGGTCAGCGTGCCCTGATTGGTGAAGGAGTAGTTCGTGCTGCCGTCGGTATAGAAGTTCAGCGCCCCGGTGGCCGTCGTCGCGGAGTCCAGCGTCAGGGAATTGTTCGCGCCCACCAGGTAGAATCCGCCGTTCGACCCGATGGTGATCGTCTTGCTGGCCAGGGTGGCTACCTGGTTCCAGTAGATGAACGCCGAGTTGGCGATCAGCGCGTTGGCGCCGGTGAAACTGGTCCCGCCCTGGAAATAGACGTACGCACTGGTCGGCGAGAGATTGAGATCGCCGGTCACGGTCACCCCATTCAGGTAGCCGCCACTGGTGGTAAACCCGAGCGCGGTCGGCGCCACCGTGCCGCCCAAGATCGTGCCGGAGTACAGCTCGAACACGCCGCCGCTCACCGACGGCAGCGTCGACGACGCATTGTTGACCGTGCCCGCCAGTAGCGCCCGGCCGCTGGTCGCGACGGTGACGCCGCCGAGGTTTGAGGAGCTCGTCGTGCCGTCAAACCGCAGCACGCCCGAGTTCTGCGCCGTCATGCTGCCGGTGTTGTTGACGCTGCCCCGCACGTAGATCGTCGTGCCCGACCCGTCGGCCACCAGGCTGCCGGAGTTGGTGCCGCTGTAGCTCGCGGACGGATAACCGAAATAGAGCGTGCCCGAGGTCGCCGTGATCGTGCCGGCATTCGTGAAGGTGCTGGCGTAGATCGAGGCGCTGCCGCTGGTGTGCGTGAGGTTGCCCTGGTTGGTGAACGAGGTGTTCACGCTGCCGTCCGAGTAGAAATTCAGGTTGCCCGTGGCGGTCGTCGCGGAGTCCAGCGTCAGCGAGCTGTTCGCGCCGACAAAATAGACGCCGCCGTTGGATCCGATCGTGAGCGACTTCCCCGTCAGCGTCCCGGCCTGGTTCCAGTAGATGAAGGCCGAGTTGGCGATCAGCGCGTTGGCGCCGGTGAACGTCGTGCCGCCGCCGAAATACACATAGGACCCGGAGGTCGACATGTCCAAGTCACCCGTGATCGTGACGCCGCTCAGCGTGCCGCCATTCGGCGTGATCTTCAGGGCGGCCGGCGCCACCGTGCCGCCGGAGATCGTGCCGCCGTAGAGCTCGAACGCGCCGCCGCTCACGGTCGGCAGCGTCGAGGAGGCATTGTTGACCGTGCCGGTCAGCAGCGCCCGGCCGCCGGTCGCGACGGTGACGCCGCCGAGGTTCGAGGAGCTGGTCGCGCCGTCGAAGCGGAGGAGGCCCGAGTTCTGCGCCGTCATGCTGCCGGTGTTGTTGATGCTGCCCCGCACGTACACCGTCGTGCCCGACCCGTCGGCCACCAGGCTGCCGGAGTTCGTACCGCTGTAGCTCGCGGACGGATAACCGAAGTAGAGCGTGCCCGAGGTCGCGGTGATCGTGCCGGCGTTCGTGATGTTGCTGGCGTAGATCGAGGCGCTGCCGCCGGTGTGCGTGAGGTTACCCTGGTTGGTGAACGAGGTGTTCACGCTACCGTCCGAGTAGAAGTTCAGGTAGCCGGTGGCCGTCGTCGCGGAGTCCAGCGTCAGCGAGCTGTTGGCGCCCGAGAGGTAGAATCCGGCGCTCGAGGCGATGGTGATGGCCTTGCCGGTCAGCGTTCCGGTCTGCTGCCAGTAGACGAAGGCCGAGCTGCCGATCGTTGCGGTGGTCCCGGTGAAGTTGGTCCCGCCCTGGAAATAGACGTACGCGCTGGTCGGCGACAGGTCGAGGTTGCCGGTCAGGCTGACGCCGTTGAGGTAACCACCGTTGGACGTGAACAGCAGGCTCGACGGCGACACGGTGCCGCCCGAGATCGTGCCGCCCACCAGTTCGAACCTCCCGCCCGTAGGGGTCGGCAGCGTCGACGACGCGTTGTTGATCGTGCCGGTGAGCAGCGCGCGCCCGCTCGTCGCCAGCTGCACGTTGCCGAGATTGGCCGACGTGTTCGTGCCGTCGAAGCGGACTATCGCGAAATTCTGGGCGATGATGGCGCCCGTGTTGTTGAAATTCCCGCGGATGTACACGTTCGTGCCGGAGCCGTCGGCCGTGATCGTTCCCGTGTTGAACGAATTGTAGCCGCCCGTGGGCGAGCCGACGAAGAGCGTGCCGGAGTTGGCCGTGATCGCGCCCGAGTTGTTGAAGGACGCGGCATAAAGGTAACCCGTGCCCGACGTGTGGGTGAGGGTGCCCTGGTTCGTGATCACCACGCCGGCACTGCCGTCGCTGTAGAAATTGAGGTTGCCCGTCGCGGTCGTCGCCGAATCCAGGGTCAGGGCGTTGTTGATTCCCGTCACATAGATGCCGGACGAGCTGCCGCCAAAGGTCAGGGTCTTGCCCGCCAGCGTGCCGACCTGCTGCCAGTACAGCCACGAGTTGGAGCCGATGAGGTTCGCATTCGCGCCCGAGAAGGTCGTGCCGCCCAGGAAAGTCGCCATGACACCCGGGTTGATCTGGATGTCGCCGGTAATGCTCTGGCCGTTGTAGCCGCCGGAGAGGATCGTCTGGCCGCGCAGGCCGGGCAGCGCGCCAACAAGAAGGACCGCGACCAACGCAGCCAAGCGCTGCATCCGGCGGACTGTGACAGTGGGGTTCATGCCGGAATCGGAGTGCGGCGGAATAAGACAGCTTTGGTGAAGTCAGGAAAGCCTGAAAACGCCGATCATCTGCAACAAGGGAGCCAAATCATTATTGTCCGGTTGGTTCCGCCGAGCGATCAGTCGCACCGAAACGGCGATCTTCTCCCTCTGAAACGAGATTCGGAGGTTCACCAAATCGGGCCCCAAACCTACGGCGCCTCCGGGGACGAACGGCAGGCAGCACTGGAAAAAGGCTTTGCCTGTACGGTATCCGTCCGTTTCTTCGGCGCGTGTCCCCCGCCCCATCGGCTGTGCCCCCGTCCTCGTCCACACCGTCGCGACACTGGCGCACGGGGTTGGTGGTGGCAGGCGTCGCTTGGGCCCTGCTCGTGACCGGGACTTTCTTGTTCCGTCATGAGTCATCGAGCAAGCCGCCGCCGAACCGCCCGATCGAGGCGCCGCTCGAGCCCGATTTCGTGACGTCGGACAGCTGCCGCTCGTGTCACCCTGGGAATTACGCGAGCTGGCACGCGTCGTTCCATCGCACGATGACGCAGGTGGCGCGGCCGGAGAATTTCGCGGCTGACCTGAATGGCGTGGAACTCAACGACGGCACCACGGCCTTTCGCGTCGAGCGCGGCGAAAAGGCCTACTTCGTGCGGTCGAAGCCGATCGATGCGCCGGCCTCCGCCTACGGCAAGCCGCACGAGATCGTGCTGCTCACGGGGTCGCACCACCTGCAGATCTTCTGGACCGAGACCGGCGATTCACGCGAGGGGCGCACCCTGGGGCAGTTCCCGTTCGCGTACATGATCGCTGAGAAGAAATTCACGCCGATGGTGCAGACCTTCCTGGTGCCGCCGGGGCATGCGGCGGTCTACTCGAAGGGCGACTGGAACAACGGCTGCATCAACTGTCACGTGACCCAGGGCCGCGGCCGCTTCGTGGCCGGCAGCAAGTTCGACTCCCAAGCCGTCGAGTTCGGCATCTCGTGCGAGGCCTGCCACAGCGGCGGGCGCGAGCACGTCGAGCGCAACCGGAATCCCCTGCGCCGGTTCAGCCTGCACCTGTCCGGCAAGCCCGACCCGACGATCGCCAACCCGAGCCGCATGGACGGGCCCGCGGCGGCGCTCGTCTGCGGCCAGTGCCACAGCATCTGGGCATTCGACAACGCGGCGGCCAACGTCACCTGGGACAAGTCGGGTGGAAAATACCGTCCGGGCGCGAAGCAGCTCGACCTGCGCTGGGTGGTTCAGCCGAACGGCACCGATCATCCCGAGGCGCGCAAGGAGCTCTTCCAGCTCGACAAGTACTATGTCGGCGACCGGTTCTGGCCCGACGGCATGGTGCGGGTGACCGGCCGCGAGTACAACGGGACCGAGGCCTCGCCGTGCTTCAAGGGCGGGAAGTTCTCGTGCATCTCCTGCCACGAGCTGCATCCGACGGACACGTCGGCGGCCTCGCTGGAGGAATGGCGCACGACCCGGCAGATGGCGCCCAAGATGGAGACCAACGAGGCGTGCTATCAGTGCCACGCGGACAAGCGCGTGAAACTGGCCGCCCATACGCACCACGCGCCGGAGTCGTCGGGCAGCAGCTGCTACAACTGTCACATGCCGCACACCACCTACGGCCTGCTGCGCTCGATCCGGGCCCACCAGATCTCGTCGCCGAGCGTGAAGACCAACCTCGAGACCGGCCGGCCGAACGCGTGCAATCTCTGCCACCTCGACCAGACGCTCGCCTGGACCGCGGGCAAGCTGAACGAGTGGTACAACCAGCCGGTGCCCGCGCTCGGGCCCGACGACCGCGAACTCTCGGCGGCGGTGCAGCTGCTGCTGAAGGGTGATGCCGGCCAGCGGATGCTGATCGCGTGGAGCATGGGCTGGGCGCCGGCGCAGAAGGCATCGGGCAACGAGTGGTTCTATCCCTTCCTGATCTTCGAGCTGAACGACCCCTATGCCGCGGTGCGCTTCGGCGCGTGGAAGGCGCTGCAGACGCTGCCGGGCTTCGCGAACTACGAGTTCGATTACCGGATGGACGACGCGCACCAGAAGGAGGCGCTCACTCTCGCCTACCAGTACTGGTGGCAGAATGTCCGCAAGCCGTCGGGCCGCTTCCAGACGCCGGTCGTGCTCGAGCCGAGCGGAATTTTCCGGCAGGACATTTTCGACCGGCTCCTCGACCAGCGCAGCAACCGCAAGATGTTCCTCGCCGAATAACCCCCCTATCCCATGAACACGTCCGACCGACATCTCCGCCTCGGCTGGTGGTCCCTGTTTGCCTTCCTCGCCCTCGGGCTCGTGCTGGAGACCCTGCACGGCTTCAAGCTCAGCTGGTACCTCAATGTCGACGTCGAGATGCGGCGCCTGATGTTCACGCTGGCCCACGCCCACGGCGCGCTGTTCGGGCTCGTCAACATCGCCGCCGGCCTGACGCTGCGCGCGAAGAACTTCGAGCTCCCCCGCGACGCCTCGCTCGCCCTGGTCTGGGGCTCGCTGTTGCTGCCCGTCGGTTTCCTGCTCGGCGGCCTGATCATCCACGACGGCGACCCGGGCCTCGGCGTGCTCCTCGTGCCGATCGGCGCCGTCCTCGCGCTCTACGGGGTTGGTCGCTTCGCGCAGGTGCTGAAGACAGTCAAGTAGGGTACGGAGCGGCTGGAGTTCTTTCGGTTCTTTGGGGGAGAATGGCCAAACGCCAAACCGCCAAACGCCAAACAAGCTTTCAGCGCAGGTGAGGAGTATGGGGTAAGGCCTGCCGCCCTTCGGAACGGCAAACGCCGCAGGGACCGCGCCGGTGATTTGGAATTTCTGATCCGAGGTAAACCAACCTTTGCCACCGCTAGAACCTTGTTTGGCGTTTGGCATATTGGCGTTTGGTGTTTCCAAAAAAACACCTCTCCGCTTCGCCCCTATTTGTTTCGCGGATGAAACTTCGCGTGCTGCTCGAGCAGGCGGCGTGACTCTACGGCCGTGTAGATCTGCGTGGTGGAGATGCTGGCGTGGCCGAGCATTTCCTGGATGGCGCGCAGGTCCGCGCCGCCGCTGAGGAGATGGGTGGCGAACGAGTGACGGAGACCGTGCGGCTTCACGCTCTTGGTGATGCCGGCGCGCTCGGCGTTCTTCTTCACGATCATCCACAGCGCCACGCGCGAGAGCGCCGTGCCGCGCGGGTTCAGGAACACTTGGCTGCCGGTCTTCTTCTTCACAAGCAGCGGCCGGCCCGACTGCAGGTAGGTCTGCATCGCATCGGCGGCCTTGGTCCCGATCGGGACGACGCGCTCCTTCGAGCCCTTGCCGAACACCCGGACAAATCCCTGCTCGAGGTTGACCTGCTGCAGTGAGAGCGCGGCGAGTTCCGAGACGCGGAGACCGCTCGAGTAGAACAGCTCGAGCAGGGCCCGGTCGCGCAGCGCCCGCGCGTCGCCGCCGGAGGGCGCGGCCAGCAGGCGGCTCACCTCCTCGGGGGTGAGGGTGCCGGGAATGCGGCGCGGGAGCTTGGGGCTCGCAAGCAGGTCGGTGAATTCGTCGTCGCGGAGCTTCTCGCGCACGAGGAAGCGGGCCAGCCCGCGGAGCGCGGTGAGCTTGCGCGCGAGGCTGGCGGGGGCGCAGACGCGACGGTTGAGCGAATGGACCCACGCGGCTGCCTGGTCGCGCGTGACCCGCCGCCAGTCGGGCGCGCCGTGGGCGGCGAGGAACGCGGCGGCCTGGTCGAGATCGCTGCGGTACGCGGTCAGCGTGTTGCGCGCGAGCGAGCGCTCGAGCCCGAGGAACGCGAGGAAGCCCTCGATGTCCTGGGCGAACGCGGCCGGGGCCTGGCTGTGGTCAACCCGCATGGCGCTGGAAAACGGCGGGCGCCGCGCCTGAGGGCCGCGCTTAGTAGCGGCGACGCGGCGGCGGCGTGTAGTTGGAGTTCTGCTCCTTGACGCGGAACGTGATGCGGGCCTTCTCGAGATCGTAGGGGCTCATCTCCATCTTCACGGTGTCGCCCGCGGCGATCTTGATGAAGTTCTTCCGGAGCTTGCCCGAAATATGGGCCAGCACGACGTGGCCATTCGCCAGCTGCACCTTGAACATCGTGCCCGGCAGCACGGTGACGACCTTGCCCTCCACTTCGATCGAATTGCTGTCAGCCATGGTGGGAGGTCCGGGACGAGGGTTGCATCATAGGTGGTGTGGCGAAATAAAAGCCCCTTGTAAGGCGGAAACGCCCCTCGTAAGCAAGGTTTTACCTCGGAGGGTACTGTCGCAGTTTGAAATTGGGCTAGCGCGGCGGGTTTGGGTTGGCGATACCAGCCGCAATGGATGCAGCACAAAGAGCAGAACTAATCCGTTCCAGAATCAAGCGCCGTATGCCGGACAATCCCTCTCAGATTGGGCTTGGAATGGCCCGCGCAAAGGGATGTGGCTCCATATGGCCGCGTCGCGAGCGATACGTTGTGCTTCCGAAGCCAAGCGGGCGCGGATACGTTTCGCTTGGCGCAAGTTTGGCGAAGATAGAGTGCCAATGGGTAGCCGCGACCCCCAAGGCGCTCTGCCAGAATCTTTGCCCAAAGAGATCGACCGGCGCATCGCCACTGACGCGGATTGCCGATCATTATTTTTCAGATGGATACCGAGAAAAATCTAGGAGGTCGTTCAACCGTGTTTGTGTTTGCGTTAAGTAAGCGCCCGAACTACCGTGCTGGCGTGGTAGCACTGACGAAACAATTCGCCCCCGTCGAGTTAGTCGATGAGGACAAGAGCCGTCCAAAGAAGGTCGATGCATCAACCTTCTTTGATATGCTCATTTACGCTTCTTCGGCTGCCCAGGGTTACGGTAAGAAATCTTCGAGGCCATCTTCTCGAAGCCTTCGACAACTTCGCGGGCACCATCCTTCTTCCCCTGTTGATAGACCGCATCTAAAATCTGCGAAAGCTTAATGCCTTCGTAGACTTTCATGTTGGCAGTTAGTGCGGCTAATGCGTCTCCCACTCCCTTTCCCGAGTAGACGGCGATTGTTGTGTTGAGAAGCTGAATGTTGGTGCGCCGTTTTTTGGCCACCGGAGGCGGGGCGGGATTATGGTCTGGCATAATGGGGTTCCGCATTATCGCTGTGTTGCTGTCCAAACCAAGCCATAACTCATTGCCTAAAATGAGTGGACTTTGTTAATGCTTAGCGGTAAGCTTCTGTAATGCCTAAGGGTCCACAAGGTCAGAAACGCCCCGCTGATGCGGTTAGCAACGCCGTCCTTGTCATGCAGATCGCAACTGGTCAGGCCGAAGACATGAACGGAAAGAACCCCGCAGCTGTTGCGCTTGGACACATGGGCGGAAAAGCTCGGGCTCGAAAGTTGAGCAAAAAGGAGCGCTCCGCGATTGCCAAGAAGGGCGCAATGGCCAGATGGAATTGAGCATAAAAAACTGATTTGGTATTTAAAATCCTACTTACGAATAAGTAACAAAGGTCATTATTTAGTACTAAGTTTGCGGTTTGACCAAAAGGAGTTTGTGGCTTTTGCTACGGGCTCCAATGAGCAATCCATATTCAGATGCGATCGACGCGCTCCGCAAGGAGATCGCCGAGAAAGAGGGTGAGATCGCGCCCCTCCGTCAGCAGCTAGCTGCCGCCGAGGCAGCTATCGGCCCACTGAAGGTTACGGCAAACTTCCTCCTGGAGAAGGCCGGACTTCCGAAGGAGTTCACCGTCGAAGCCGCCACCAACGAGGAAGGCGGTAAAGGTCGTCTCAAGATACTGCCGAGCCAGTTCTTCAACAAGGAGCCATCCGAGGCGGCCGTTGAATACCTGACGCTCAAGAAGGCCGCCAGCGATGGAGACGGCCCGACGCCCGCTACGGTGGACGAGATCTACGCCGCACTGCAAGCCGGGCACTGCAAGTTCTCTGGCGTCAGCGACACGACGAACAAGAACGCCCTGAAAACGGCTTTGAGTCGGAACACTGCGCAGGTGGCCAAGATCAGCGATGGACTCTACGGCCTGCGCAAGTGGTACGGCATGCGGGCGGCGCGCAAGTCCGCCACCGAGAGCGGCGACAACGGCGGCGACTCCGGCGACAAGACCCAAACCCCCGACACGGCAGTCATCTGATTTCGGTACCGCGCATTCCGCACGACACCTATTTTCAACATGAGGTTAGACTAAAGCGTAAGACGGCCACGCCGACCGCGACCAACGCTACGACATTAAAAGGCACCGCCCCGTAAGCCAAACTTTCGACGGATAGGCTTACGGGGCGGAAGGCGATTTTCCTTATCGCACGCATCCGGTGATAGGGAGGCGATTGATTCGGGGTCGCTCGATCTAACATCACGAGTCAACACCCGGCAGGGTCAAATCGTCAAGTTCGGATGCGTTGATTGTCATCTACGCACCTTGAAGAACTATAACTGCTACAAGTGCGGCCTGCCCATCGTCTTTCGTGCCCATTCCACGAACAGGCACTCCGGGCAGATCGTTCGTCCTGTCTGTGGTAGAGCCATTCCGATTCATATCGGAGGCCACTGCGGCCAGACGTTCATGCCGTTCTTGATGAGCGCGTAATCAGCGCCCTTAACCGCGGCGGCCGGTTACAAACTGGCCGCCGCTTTCTTTTTTGTTATTCTTGACGTTAAGCAGAAAGTTCAGGTTGAATTGTAGCCATGAACAAGCTCCCCATCGAAAAGCGCGTCCAAATCCTTTCCATGATGTGCGAGGGTTCGTCCATGCGCTCGATCAGTCGTATCGCTGATGTGTCGATCAACACGGTCACGAAACTCCTGGTTGATGCGGGCAAGGCTTGTGCAAATTTCCACGACAAGACGGTTCGCGGGGTCGCGGCAAAACACGTCCAATGCGACGAGATTTGGTCCTTTTGTTACGCGAAGGACAAGACGTTGAAGTATGCCAAGGCCGCCCCTGCTGGCGCCGGCTCAGCGTGGACGTGGACGGCTCTAGACATGGAGAGTAAGCTGATTATCTCCTGCCTGGTTGGCGGACGTGATGCAGCCTATGCGATGGAGTTCATGGAGGATTTGAAGTCGCGTCTTTCGACGCGCGTTCAACTCAGCACGGACGGGCACAAGCCCTATCTGACTGCGGTTGAATCCGCCTTTGGCCATCAAATCGACTACGCACAATTAGTGAAAATCTACGGCGCCCCATCCGATAACCCGGATGTCCGTTATAGCCCGGCACCTTTCATTAGCGCCAAAAAGAACGTGGTGTCTGGCAACCCCGACGAGTCTTTGATTTCCACCTCGCACGTTGAGCGCAGCAATCTGTCGTTCCGTATGCACATGCGCCGGTTCACTCGATTGACGAACGCGCACAGCAAGAAGCTGGAAAATCACTGTCACATGATCGCGCTTTATACGGTGTGGTACAACTTCGCCCGGATAAACTCTGCTATTCGCGTCGCCCCGGCTATGGCTGCAGGCCTAACCACGAAGCTATGGACGATGGCCGATATTGTTGCTCTAGTGGATTCCGCCACTCCGGCACCCGCCAAACGCGGTCCTTACAAGAAACGAAATTCAAACTGAGTCAGTGCCCCTCGGAGCCCCCGGGGATTCCCGCCCGATGGCCGATCCGAACCACGCCCTTCCGTGTCCCTTTGAAAAGCGCTTTCCGTCGCAGCTCCAGCGCGACGACACGTTTTTCATGAGCCTCGCCTACAACCAGGCGATCGATGCGTGGCGGCAGGACGAGGTGCCGATCGGGGCGGTGATCGAGCTCGACGGCGAGGTCATCGGCACTGCACACAACACTGTCGAGGGTGCCCACGACCCGACTGCCCACGCCGAGATCCTCGCGATCACCCAGGCCGCCGCGAAGCTGGGCAACTGGCGACTCGAGGGAGCCACGCTGTACGTCACGAAGGAACCCTGCCCGATGTGCGCCGGTGCAACCCTGATGTCCCGGCTCAAGCGGGTCTGCTACGCGGTCCCGGACCCGAAGATGGGCTGCCTCGGCGGCGCGACCAACCTGAACGACCTGTCCCGCATCAACCACCACCTCGACCTGACCGCGGGAGGAGTCCTGGAAGCCGAATGCCGCGAACTGCTGCAGGCGTTCTTCAAGCTGAAGAGGCAGGAGGAGCTTTAGCTCGATTGCGGATCGCGGATTGCGAATCGCGGATTCCAGAGGTTTCTACCGCCAGACCGCAGGATTTCACGAGACCCTAGAGGGTAAATGCTGCGATCTGATCAGGCAGGAAGGAGCCGATCTGAGTGGAGCCCACTGAGCAACCAATCCGCATTTCGCGATCCGCAATCCGCAATGGAACCGTCCTCGGCAGTTGACGCTCCCGGACTCCGGTGCATCAATTTTCTCTGAACCTCGTTAACCCTCATCATTCCGAACATGGCCTATACTCTTCCCGCCCTGCCCTACGCCTTTGATGCCCTCGCGCCGCACATCGACGCGAAAACGATGGAGATCCATCACGGCAAGCACCACCAGGCGTACATCACCAACGCCAACAATCTCCTCAAGGACCACGCCGCCCTCGCCGCGCTCGACGTCAACGCCCTGATCGCCGACCTCAGCAAGGTGCCCGACGCGATCCGCGGCGGCGTCCGCAACAACGCCGGCGGCCACTCCAACCACTCGTTCTTCTGGACCGTCATGGGTCCCGGCAAGGGCGGCGCCCCGAAGGGCAAGCTCGCCGAGGCCATCACCGCCACGTTCGGCGGCTTCGACAAGTTCAAGGAGGAGTTCGCCAAGGCCGGTGCCACCCGCTTCGGCTCCGGCTGGGCTTGGCTCGTCGTCGGCGCGGACAAGAAACTCGCCGTCGGCTCCACCGCCAACCAGGACAGCCCGCTCATGGGCAAGGCCGTCGCCGGGATCGAGGGTAAACCCGTCCTCGCCCTCGATGTCTGGGAGCACGCCTACTACCTCAACTACCAGAACCGCCGCCCGGACTACATCACCGCGTTCTGGAACGTCGTGAACTGGGACGCCGCCGAGGCCAACTACCTCGCCGCGACCAAGTGATCTTCCTCCGGCCTTGCCGGAAACCCAAAGCCGCGCCGCAAGGCGCGGCTTTTTTCTTGGCACGCTTCGGCCGGCTTGGGCCCACTTTCACCACGAAGGACACCAAGCACACGAAGCCAGGATCCGGGCTTCGCGAACCTAGCGCGCTTCGCGGTGAAAAAAGCAGTCTTCGAATCCGGATTAACCGCCAAGACCGCCAAGGCCGCGAAGCATCAGCCTGGGTCTTCGTGACCTTGGTGCCCTTCGTGGCAAATTCGCCCCAGACTTCCCTAGGTTACTGCGACCAGACGCTGCCCTTGGCCACCGGGCCGAGGCTCCTCGGGCTGAGGGGCTTGCTCTGGCCCGTCTCGGTGTCGAGCACGCAGAGCACGCTCGTGGTCCGGTCGCGCGCGGTGTAAACGAGGTGACGCCCGTCCGGCAGCCACGACGGCTCGATGCCGTCGAACGGAGCCTTGAAAATCTTGTGCTCGCGCGTGGCGAGGTCGAGGACGGCGATGCGGAACATCGGGCCCTCCTTCACGGTGAAGGCGATCTTGTTCGGGTTGCCGCGACTCCAGTCAGGCTCCGCGCAATAGCCGCTGATGCCCGACGTGATGCGGCTCGCGCCGCCACCGCCGGCCGACATCACGTACAGCTGCGGGCCGGGCTCCATCGAGAACACGATGCGCGAGCCGTCCGGCGAGAAGCACGGCGAGGATTTCACCGCGTCCGAGCGCGTCTTGCGCGCGACGCTGCGGCCCTGCGCGTTGCTGATATAGATTTCCGGCGTGCCCTCGCCGCTCAGCACCATCGCGACCTGGCCGCCCGACGGGCTAAATCGCGCGCCGCTGTTCGTGCCCTTGAAGCTGACGAACGTCGTGCGCTGGTAGGTGTTGAGGTCGATCTGGAAGATGTCCGGGAAACCCGACTTGTAGAAGCTCGTGTAGAGGATCTTCGAGCCGTCCGGCGACCAGCGCGGCGTCAGCGCGAACGCGCGGTCATGGGTCACCTGCGTGACGCGACGGAAAAACAGGTCGCTCGTGAAGATCTCGCTGTGACCCGAGCCGCTGCCGACGAACGCCAGCTTCGAGGCGAAGAAGCCGCGGAGACCCAGCCCGTTGGTCTTGGCCACCGCCGCGTCGGCCGCGCGCAGCAGCGCGTCGGCGGCGTCGCGGCCGCTCACGGTCTCCGTGCCGAACGGCGTGGCGGACTGGCCTTTCGTGATGTCCACCCGCACCTGGTTCGAGCCCACGAGCGAGAAGCGGATGTCGTAGGCGAAGCCGCTCGCCTTGACCTGGTAGCGGCCGTGGACGTTGAAGGCGCGCAGCGCGAGGTCGTTCAGCTCCGGCGTGTTGGCGGAGACGCGCACCGGGATCGTCTTGTTGTCCGCCACCACGGTGATGTCACCGATGTCGCGCGCGGGGGCTGCGAACAGCGCGGGGGCCGCGACCGTGGCGAGGAGGAGGACGAAACGCAGGAAGTTTTTCATGGGAAAAGGCGGGCGACTTGAAGAAAAGGCCGGTCGGGGCATTTCTATTTACACCCAGACCGCGCATAACAACTTTATTTCCCTTCATCCTGAAACTTTCTCCGCCGTGACGCCCGACCAAATCAAAGAGCATCTCAAGCAAGTGAAGTATCCCGGCTTCAGCCGCGACATCGTGTCGTTCGGACTGGTGCGCACCGCGGCCCTCGTGGACGGCACCGCCAAGGTGTCGCTGGCCCTGACCACCACCGACCCGAAGGTCCCGCTCCAGCTCAAGCGCGAGGTCGACAAGTGCCTCCGCGCGATCCCGGGCGTGAAGGACACCATCATCGACGTCGCCGTCACCGCCCCCAAGGCCCCCGCCGCCGGCGGCGGCAATCTCGGCGGCAACCAGGCCGCTCCCACCGGCATCAAGCACTCCGTCGCCATCGCCTCGGGCAAGGGCGGCGTCGGCAAGAGCACCTTCGCCGTCAACCTCGCCTGTGCCCTCGCCCAGCTCAACACTCTCCAGGGCCGTCCCGGCCGGGTCGGGCTCATGGACTGCGACATTTACGGTCCAAGCGTGCCGCTGATGATGGGTATCCAGGGCCGTCCCGAGGTGGACGGCGAAGCGCTCGTCCCGATCGAGAAGCACGGTGTGAAGGTCATGAGCATGGGTTTCCTGGTCGACGACAACACGCCGGTGGTCTGGCGCGGGCCGATGATCATGAAGACCATCCAGCAGTTCGTGCAGAACGTGAAATGGGGCGAACTAGACGTGCTGCTGATCGACCTGCCGCCGGGCACCGGTGACGCCCAGCTTTCGCTCGTGCAGACCCTGCCGCTCGACGGCGCGGTCCTGGTGACCACCCCCCAGACCGCGGCCACCAATGTCGCCCGCAAGGGCGGCCTGATGTTCCAGAAGGTCAACGTACCGATCCTCGGCGTGGCCGAGAACATGAGCTGGTTCGTGGACCCCGCCGGCCAGAAGCACCCCTTGTTCGGCTCGGGCGGCGGCATCCTGACCGCCGAGAAGCTCGGCACGACGCTGCTCGGCCAGGTTCCGCTCATCCCGGCCATCCGCGAAGGCGGTGACCATGGGGCGCCGGTCGTCGTGGCCGACCCGCAAGGCCTTGCCGGCGACACCTTCCGGACGATTGCCCAATCGCTCCTCGACCGACTCGCCCAGCCAAAGATGCCCACTTAGTGAAATTTGGGTAATTTGCAGGCATTGACACCCGCACCGGGTCACTCAGATAAATTGCGGTAGACCCAGCTGCATGACTTCGTCCACCCAAGAGCCCGCCGGCACACGGGAATTCGTCAAACAATCGAGCCTCTATCAGGAGTTCCTGGCAGAGCGGGAGGAGATCCTGAAACACAAGTGGCTGGAGTCCGAGCGTCTCGGCTACGATATCGGCTTCGAGCGCGCCCTCCTCGACTGGATCCGGAAACACCGGGAGGGTTGGCGGGCCGCCCGACGCCAGCAAGCCGCCCACTCGACCGCCCAGCCCGAGAGAAAGACGAGTTAAGTACCCCACATTGAACCGCCCTTCGGCGGTTTCGCTGTTTCTGGGGGGTCAAACTTCGCGGAGAGGGGTCGGTCGACCGAAAGCTCCCCGCCCTTCCCGGTGGGCACGGCATCACGGCACAAAAAAAGCCGGACCAGACGGTCCGGCTTCGAAAGTGATAGGGCTGACGCCTCGGAGTCTTACTTGATCTCCTTGTGGAGGGTGTGACGGCGCAGGAAGGGGTTGTACTTCATCTTCTCGATGCGCTCGGTCACGGTCTTCTTGTTCCGCTTCGTGAGGTAGCGGGACGGCGGCTTGCCCTCCTTGCGAGCCTCGGTGCATTCCAGGGTGACGACTTCGTTCATGGGAGTTAAATGGTTGAAGGGTCAGGACAGTGACCCGACCGGGCCGGTGCAACCTCAAATTTGAGGTCAGCGACGTTTCTCAGTCAGGGGCAGCATCACGCCGCGCCGGAACAGGGTTACCTGGCCCGTGCTGGAGGATACCACGATGGATATACAGTTGGCTGACACACTGATAGCCGCGGCAGCGGCGTGCCGGCTCCCAAGGCCGCTGGGCAGGGAATGGTCGCTGTCGGTCGCCTGGATCAGGCTCCCGGCGGAGGCCACCACCCCGTCGCCGCGGATCACGAAGGCGCCGTCGATCGACGAGAACTCCTTCACAGTCTCGTCCATGAACGGGTTGAGGATGTTGCGGTCCTCCTCTTTGTAACCGAAGAAAGGGTTGAGGACGAGGGGCTTGGTGAAGGTCTCGACCTTGTCGATGTCACCGACGACGAAAAGGCAACCCACCGGGCGGCCCTCGCGGCCCTCGACGGCCAGCTCGGTGGCGACCGCGATGACGCGCTCCAGGACCTCGGGCTTAACATCCTCGGGCAGCAGGTCCGAGGTCTGTCCGGTCAGGAGGGTCTGGAACTCGCGCTCGACGTCGACCACGACGAGCGTGTCGAACTGGTTGCTGCCGGTCATGCCGCCGATGCAGCAGATGCGATCCGTGAAACCGATGATGCCGCGGGTCAGCGCGACCAGCATGGCGCTGCGCAGCTGCGCGAGGCGCTGGCTGGAGAACGAGCGGACCTGGATCGTCTCGGCGAACGAGCCGCCCTCCTCGATCGGCTCGGTCGGGTTGCGGGTCACGAGGATCGTCTTGAGCTTCGACCGCACCGTGCCGGCGTCGATGCCACCAATGAAGGTGTCGCCAAACACCATGATCGCGCTGCAGTCGGCACCGCGGGCGACGCGCTCGGCCTCGCGGAACATCAGGCGATTGACGCGATTCTGCTGGGTCTGGATCGGCCGGATGCCGCCGAACCCGCCGACCAGGCGCTCGTGCAGGGCGTCGAGGTCCGGGGCGTGGAGGAGCTTCTCGACCAGCTCGGGCTCCTTCACCTGCCGAGCGATCGAGGCGAGGACCTGGAGGTAGTCGCGGGCGTTCTCCCCCGCGATCAGCATCACGATCAGGTGGACGCGCTCGTCGCCAACGGCGCCGTCGTGGCGCACGCCGACGCGGCTGCGGCCGATGGCGAGCACGTACCGGCGGCGCATCCGCACGCGCACATGCGGCAGCGCGACGCCCATGCCGAGGTACGTCGTCATCGTGCTCTCGCGGGCGAGCAGGCCCTTCAGGAGGGCCTCCGGCTTCAGGTCCGGGAAGCGCTCAACCGAGACCGCGAGCAGCTCCTGCAGCGCACCTTCCAGGTCGAGGCTGCGAAGCTCGACGATGCGGCTGCGGGAGATGATCTTGTCGAGGCGCACGGCGGAAAGAGATGAAACCGGTGGAAGATGAAATCAGGAAACGGAGGAACCCGGGACCGCGCAGCCGTTTCTGCTTACCGAAGTTTCCCCGGTTTCGGCGTCGCCCGCCTTATTTCTCCCACTCAAGCGCGCCCTTCTTGATCTCGTAGACGAGACCGAGGACGAGGACGCCGAGGAAAAACATGACGGGGCCGAGGATCGGGATGCTGTGCGCGAGGAACTCGCGGTAGATGAAGGTCCACGGCACGAGGATCACGATCTCGAGGTCGAACAGCATGAACAGCAGCGCCGTGACGAAGAACTTCACCGAAAACCGCGTGTGGATCAGGCCCTCCGCCGGCACGCCGCACTCGTAGGCCGAGTCCTTGATCGCGGTCGTCTTGCTGCGCTGCCCGAACAGGTGGCTCGCGATGATGACCACCGCGGTGATGCCCGCGGCGAGGAGCGCCTGGATCAGGAAGGGAAGATACGCGGCGGAGGTCATGTCAGCCTAGAATTGGGCCCAGCGGCGCGGTGGAGACAAGGCGTTTTATTGGAGGACCGGCACGAAGTGCGCCGTCGCGATGTGCGTCGAACCGACGCCCAGCGTCTCGGCAAACTCCAGCGTGCGGATCTCCTCGGAAATCGGCTCGAAGCCCGACTGTTTCCGCAGGCCGTTGATCCGGCTCCGCATCAGCGAGTCGAGCAGCACCGGGTCCGTGCTGAGCCACAGCAGCGGCTCGGACGTCGAGTAGAGCGAGTTGAAGTACGGGCCGCCGATAAACTGGTAATGCTCCAGGCTCACGATCGTGCAGCGCCACGTCTCGCGCAGCTCGGGGATCGCGCTCATCTCGGCCACCGCCGCCGGCGCGTTCGCGGGCGACCGGAAGAAGCGGCCCGTGTTCGACGCGTTCCACAGCGTCGCGTTCACCAGCGCGCCGTTCACGCCGAGCATCGGGTGGTCCGTGTACACCGGGAGGTTGATCCAGAAATCGGCGTCGAGGAAGAGCGGCGTCGCGAGGAAGCTCTTGCGGTCCTCGTCCTTCGTCGAGGAGTTCGGATAATCCTTCGTCTGCTGCTCTGCCAGGATCGGGTCGAAGCGCTGCGGGAGCGGGCTGTCGTAGAACCACACCGGGTCGTAGAACTTGCCCGACTCCAGCACGTACACCGGATGACCCTTGAACGGCGTCTCGCCCGTCACGAGCGACGGCAGGAAGCCCGTCATGCGCATGCGGAGCGCGTTCAGCCCGACCAGGAAGATGTCGTGGGTGCCAAAACCGCGCCGCTCCAGCGCGGCGATCACGGCCTTCACCAGCGGGATCGGCGTCGCCATGCCCGGGCCCGAGTCGGCATAGATCTTCAGGCCGACCTTCTTCTTGGGTCCCGGGACCATCTTCCGGCCGGTGCTCTGCTCGAAACGGGTGATCAGCGCCTCGACGCTCCGGTCGTAGGCGTCCTGCTCAAAGGTGCCCAGCTGGGTCTGGTAAACCGGGTCGGTCGGCGCGGTCCGCATGACCGCCGTCTCGTTCGCGCGGGCCAGGGGCGCCGCCAGGATCGCAGCCAGGAAACCGAGGAGGGAGAAAGTGCGCATTGGAACAGAGTGAGTCGCCCAAAAGCCGGCAATGTTTCGTCGCGGAGCCGGGAAACTTGACAGTCTCACTGCCGGGTTGAAAGTGCATTCTTCCGCCCGGCCCCCAATGCCCGCCATCAAGCCCACCTGTGTCCGCGACCTGAAGCTGCGGGTGAACCTGGCGGACGTGGTCGCCCGCGTGGTGTCGCTCAAGAAGGCCGGCGCCGGCCGGCTCAAGGGCCTCTGCCCTTTCCACAACGAGAAGACCCCCTCGTTCCACGTCGACGCCGACAAGGGCTTCTACAAGTGCTTCGGCTGCGGCAAGGCCGGCGACATCATCTCATTCGTCCGCGAGACCGAGCAGCTGAACTTCACCGAGGCCGTTGAGGCCCTCGGCCAGCGCTTCGGCGTAGTGATCGAATACGAGGAGGGCTCCGGCGGCCCGAGCCGCGAGGAGCGTTCGCTGCGCCAGGAGATCTTCGAGATCCACGATCTCGCCACCGAGCACTTCCACCAGGCGTTCAAATCCTCCGGCCCCACCGGCACGTTCATGCGGTCCTACTGGGTCGAGCAGCGAAAGTTCGCGCTCGAGCTCGCTGACGAATTCAAGATCGGCGCCGCCGCCCCCACCGACGAGGGCCTCGGCGCCCTGCTGCTCAAGCGCAAGTTCTCCGAGGAGGCGATCCGCCAGTGCGGCCTGTTCTTCGTCCGCGACGGCGCCCTGCTCGGACTCGGCTCACTCAAGCCGCGCTTCCGGGGCCGGCTGATGATCCCGATCCGCGACCACCAGGGCCGCGTCGTAGCGTTCACCGCCCGGCAGACCAGCCTCACCCCCGAGGACGACCCGGCGCGCGAGGCCAAGTACGTCAACTCGCCCGAAACCCCGATCTTCACCAAGGGCAACCTGCTCTTCAACCTCGACCGCGCCCGCACCGGCGTCGGCGAGGGCCGGCCGTTCGTCCTCGTGGAAGGCCAGCTCGACGCCCTGCGCTGCTGGAACGTCGGGCTCAAGTCCGCCATCGCACCCCAAGGCACCTCCATCACCGAGTCACAGCTCGTGCTGCTCCGCCGCTACCACAGCCAGGTCGAGTGCTTCCTCGATGGCGACAGCGCCGGCCAGAAGGCCGCGATGCGCTTCCTCCCCATGGCCCTGCGCGCGGGGCTTGAGGTGCGCTTCCTCGTGCTCGCCAAAGGCGACGACCCCGACTCGCTCTTCCGCGAGCGCGGACTCGCCGCCTACGATGAGGTCCGGAAGACCGCGCTTACCGCCATGGAGTTCGCGCAGCGCTCGGTACTGCCCGACGTCATGAACGCCTCGGCCGAGCAGAAGTCGCGCGCCGCCGTCACCCTGTTCGAGATTGTCAGTCAGGCCGAGTCGGAGATCACCCGCTCGACGTTTCTGCAGGAAAACGCCGCCTCCCTCCGGGTCTCGCCGAGCGCCCTGCTCCGCGACTTCCAGGCCTTCACCGCCCGCCAGCAGCGTCAGGCCGCGGCCCGTCCCGCCGCGCAACCCGCGCCCGCGCCGTCCGCGCCGCCCGCCAACACGGGCCAGAGTCCGGAGCATCACCTGCTGATCCTGTGCCTCCACTACGAGTCGCTCGGCAAGCCGCTGAGCTCGGCGCTGCCGCACGACTGGATCGATGTCTCGCACCCCGCCGGCGTGCTGCTCAACCGCTTCCTGGGCGAGTTCGAGCACGACACGTGGCCCGGCCGCGACCACCTTGACACCCTGCTGGAAACCCCTGAGGAAAAGACGTTAGTGGCATCGCTGCTCTTCGACCGTCCGGCGATTGACGACCCGGTCAAGGTCGCCAATGAAGGCCTGCGCCAGCTCCGGTCCCGGGCCCTCGAACCGCGACTAAGGCAAATAGAACTTGCTTTAGCCAACCACGGTGCGGACAGTAATTCTGACCCAATTTCACTCTTAAAAGAACGCTCGGACCTCCAACGCCAGCTGCGCCAGCCCATGCAGTTGCCGGTGGTGGTCTAGTGTTTTTTTGCCGTATTTATAGAGACCTATTCATCCATGCCGCGCAAAGCCAAGCCCGCCCACGCCGCCGCCGACACGCATTCCGAGGCCGTCGAGGCCGTCCTGGAAAAGAACCAGCACCACGCCGCCGGCGACGCCGCGGCCGGTGACATCCCCGCGGGAGGCATCAATGACAAGATTCGCCACCTGATCCGGCTGTCCAAGGAGCAGGGCTACCTCACCTTCGACGACATCAACGAGGCGCTGCCGGAGTCGGTCGAGAACCAGGAGGAGATCGATAACGTCCTTTCCATCCTGCAGAACCTCGAGATCGAGATCCTCGAGCCCGACCAGGTCGACGATTACAAGCAGCGCATGGAGGAGGCCGAGGAGGAGGAAAGCCGCTCCTCGCAGCACGACATCCTCGACGACCCGGTGAGGATGTACCTCAAGCAGATGGGCCAGGTCCCGCTGCTGACCCGCGAGCAGGAGGTCGAGATTTCCAAGCGCATCGAGAACGCCGAGCTCAAGGCCCAGACCGCCCTCTTCGAGGCCGCCGCCATCGGCGCCTACATCGGCACGCTCGGCGCCAAGCTCCTCAACCGCGAGGAGCGCTTCGACCGCGTCGTGATCGACAAGAAGATCGACAGCCGCGAGGCGTACTTCAAGGCGCTGCCCAAGCTGGTCGAGAACACGCAGAAGGCCGAGAAGTCCGTCGCCGAGTCGTGGCTGGAATACCTCAAGGCCAAGTCCGACAACGAGCGGAAGAAGGTCCTCGCCAAGCACCGGAAGCGCGAGAACGTCCTCCGCGCCAACTTCGGGAAGTTCTTCTTCAAGCTGAAGGTCTACGAGGAGTACCTCGAGCAGATCCGCCCGACCCTCGAGGAGATCGAGACCCTCCACCACCAGCTCGACCGCGCCAAGCACCCGAAGACCAAGAAGGACGCCGCCATCGACGTCCGCTCGGTCAACCAGCGCCTCAAGCAGATCGAGGCCGCCCAGCGCATCTCCCCCCACCAGCTGCTCGCCGTCGTCGCCCAGACCCGCGTGCACGTCCGCGAGGCCCACCAGGCCAAGACCGAGATGGTCGAGGCCAACCTCCGCCTCGTCATCTCCATCGCCAAGAAGTACACGAACCGCGGTCTCTCGTTCCTCGACCTGATCCAGGAGGGCAACATGGGCCTCATGAAGGCCGTCGAGAAGTTCGAGTACCGCCGCGGCTACAAGTTCTCGACCTACGCCACGTGGTGGATCCGCCAGGCCATCACCCGCTCGATCGCCGACCAGGCCCGCACCATCCGCATCCCGGTGCACATGATCGAGACCCTCAACAAGGTCATGCAGGTCCAGAAGCAGCTCCTCCAGGAATTCGGCCACGAGCCGACGCCCGAGGAGGTCGCCGACGAGATGAACCTGCCCGTCGAGCGCGTGCAGCAGATCATGAAGATGGCCCAGCAGCCCATCTCGCTGCAGTCGCCGGTCGGCGACGGCGACGACACCAGCTTCGGCGACTTCATCGAGGACAAGTCGGCGGAAAATCCGTACGACATGACGGCCTTCTCGCTCCTCCGGGAGAAGATCATCGACGTGCTCGACTCGCTCACCGAGCGCGAGCGCCGCGTGCTCTCGCTCCGCTTCGGCCTGGTCGACGGCTACAGCCGCACGCTCGAGGAGGTCGGCAAGCAGTTCAAGGTCACCCGCGAGCGCATCCGCCAGATCGAGGCCAAGGCGCTCCGCAAGATGCGCCACCCGACGCGCATCCGCCAGCTCCACGGGTTCTTCGACGCCGAGCAGATCGACAACGCGCAGAATCTCATGAAGGTCGCCGCCACCAGCGGCATCCCGCGTCCCGCCGGTTTCCCGCCCCCGCCGCCCCAGGCTCCCAGCGGCTTCCCGCTGCCGAAGCCTTGAGGGGAAGTTGAAGGTTGAAAGTCGGCAGTTGAAAGCCGGCCGCTCTCGGGCGGAGGTATTCCCCTGCCCCGGCTTGCGCCGACCGTCTTTCAACCTTCAACGGTCAACTTTCAGCTGCCACCTACCCGCTGATCGGAATTTGGCAATTGCCGGGCGCAAATTGCGCTCCGCCGGCCGCGTGAATCCGCAACCCGCGTCGTGGGCGTGGCATGCGCAAGCCGCCGTTTCGCGTTCCCGCTTTCCCGCTTTACAGTCGGGAGGTCCGGGATAGGTTGCGCGTCATGGCTACTCTTCCCGCAATCTTCGCCGCGTTTGGCATCGGTGGCACGGAGCTTCTGGTGATCCTGGCGCTCGCCCTCCTGTTGTTCGGCGGGACCAAGCTCCCCTCGCTCGCCCGCGGGTTGGGCCAGTCCATCAAGGAATTCAAGAAGGCCAGCCGGGATGACCCGGAAGAGGACAAGAAGCCCTCCGAGGCCCCGAAATCCTCCGACGCCAACAAGACCCACGGCACGAACTGAGTTCGAGCCAGGTCAGACGCCCAGCGCGCCCGAACCCGGGCGCGCTTTTTTGCGCCCAGAGAACGCTCAACGTTCGACGTTCAACGCTCAACATTCAGGCCTCAGGCCCCCTTGAGCGTCGAGCGTTGAACGTCAAACGTTGAGCGTTCCCTCCCCCGCCGTCATCCGACGTCCAAAGCCCGAAGTTCGGCGTTCAGCGTCCGATGTTCGGCGTTCGACGTTCGTCCCCGTCTTTCCTCAATCGTGTCTTCCCGGCACTTCCGCCGCCGTGTCGCGCAGCCAGGTCTTGAATTCGTGGATCCGCGCCGGCGCGCCGAGCGCCAGCAGTTCGTCGCCGACGTAAAGGTGCTCCTCGGCCGACGGATTGAGGATGCGCAGGCCGCGCCGGTTCACACCCACCACCTGGATGCCGTGCGTCCGTGCCAGCGAAAGGTCACCGAGCGTCCGGCCGGAAACATGGCTCCCCATCGGCACCGGCAGCGATTCCATCATGATTTCCTCGTAGAGCGCATCCGCCGCGCCCGAGACCGCCCCAAGGAACGCCTTCCCCGCCTTCACCTGCTCCGTCGTGCCCATGAGCAGCACGCGGTCGCGCGGGTACAGCACCGAGTCGGGCGTCGGCAGCGGGATCATGAAGCCCTGCCGCTCGATGCCCACGATCGAGCAGCCGAACTTCGTCCGCAGGTCGAGTTCCGAGATCCGGCGTCCCTGCGCGTCGGCCAGGTCCGGCAGCACGCAGTCCACCATGTGTAGGTTCCAGTCCCCATGCGCCTGCAGCCACGGCGCCGACGTCGCGGTCATTTTCGTCTCCGCCGACGCCATCACTTCGTGCAATTCGACCTCCAGCTGGCTGTGCCAATAGACGAGCTTCCGCCACAGCACCGCCACGGTCACAAGCACCACCACGCCCACCGCGATCAGGACCCACCGCGTGCGACCCTCTTCCGGCATCAGCAGGAACAGCCACACGAAGATCGCCGTGGCCGAAAGTGACTTCAGCACCGTCTCCACCATGCGCGCCAGCTGCTCCGCCCGCGGTTGTCCCATCGTCGAAACCTGGGCGTAAAGTAGTGAGAGCGCCGAGACGTTCCGCCAGATCGCCACGAGCGGCGCCAGCAGCACCAGGCACAGGCCCGTCCAGAACAGGATCCGCAGCCCGTTCGGGAACAGCAGGTCCGGTCCGAGCCAGCGCTCGGTGGCGACAAACATCTGGCTGGAGAACACGAGCAGGCCGCTGACCAGCAGCACCTCGATGCCCAGCTGCACAAAGCGCTTCCCGCTCAGCTGCCACAGGCGGTTGCGCTTCGCCTGCGCCTGCAGCTGCTCCAGCCACGTGCGGTAGTAGAGCAGCCCCTGCTCCAGCCAGCGCGGCTGCCGCGCCAGCAGCGCGTCCGCGATCACCGGCGACCGCCGCACCATAAGCGGTGCGACCAGCGTCGTCAGCAGCGAGACCCCGACCGCGAGCGGGTAAAACCGCGGCGGCACCACCGCCGCCGTCACACCCAGCTGTGCGATGATGAACGAAAACTCACCGATCGGCGTCACCGCCAGGCCGGTCCGCAGCGCGTCCTTCGGCGTCGTGCCGATGATCGTCAGCGCCGTCGAGCACGCCAGCATGCGGGCCAGCAGGGTGAACGCCGCCACGCCCGCAATCAGGCCGGCGGATCCGATCAGGTCCTTCACGTTGATCTGCATGCCGATCGCCACGAAGAACACCGCGCTGAACACGTCGCGCATCCCCTCGAAGGTCCGCTCCACCTGATGCCGGTGCGAGGTCTCCGCCACGATCGTGCCGAGGAGAAACGCACCGAGCGCGAGCGAATAACCCGCCCGCGTCGCCACCACCGCCAGGCCGAACAGCAGCGCCGCAATGCCCAGGGTCTGGAGTTCCTCGTCCGCCGAGATGCTCATCCGCCGCAGCAGCCAGGGAACCAGCAGCAGCCCGCCCACGCCGGCCAGCACCACGAAGGCGCCGAGCGTGCCGAGCGTCTGGCCGAGCGAGGCGCTCTTGCCGTGACCCGCCCCGCCCAGCTGCACAAAGGAGTTCAGCAGGGTGAGCATCACGACCGCCACCACGTCCTCCAGCACCGACACGCCCATGGCCAGCTGGCCCGAGCGCTCGTGATTCTCGCCGGTTTCCTGGAGGATCTTGCTGATGATCGCCGACGACGAGACCATCAGCATGCCCGCGAGGAACAGCGTCTCGGTCGTGCTCCAGTGCAGGACCAGTCCCAGCAGTCGGGTGAGGTAATAGACCAGAATCGCCCCGCCGAACGCGGCGAACACCAGCGACGCGCCCAGGCGCCGGAGCTTCCGAATGCTCAGCCGCAGCCCGATCGAGAACATCAGGAACACCAGGCCGATCTGCGCCAGCGTCTCGATGCGCTCGGGATCCGACACCAGCGAAAACGGCGGCGTGTACGGGCCGACCACCATGCCGGCCGCCAGGAAACCCACCACGACCGACAGCCCGATCCGCTGGCACAGCCAGCCCACGAGACCGGCGACCACCAGGATGACCGCGAGGTCTTGGATCAGATAGAGGCCGTGCATGGCGACAGGGAGGAAAACGGGAAAGCAGGAAGCGGACCGGGGCCCGCCGCCGCGGCGCGGCCGGCCAACCCCAGTCTCGCCGCGATGAGAGGCATTCTGCCGGAGATCGCAAGGTTCCAGAAAAACCCGCGGCACCGACCCGGTCCTTGTCACGTGTTACGTGACACCTGATACATGCCGCGCTGCGCGCGGCGCCACCTGCTGCTTTACCGCGTTGACACCCCGCGCGTTGGCCGATTCGTTTCCGTCGGCGGAAACAGCCCCAACCAGCTATCATGGCCAACCTCCTCGGTTACTTCTCCAACGACATCGGCATCGACCTCGGAACCGCCAACACGCTCGTTTACGTCAAGGACAAGGGCATCGTTCTCCGCGAACCTTCCGTCGTCGCACTCGACACGGTGAGCCGCAAGGTCCGCGCCGTCGGTGACGAGGCCAAGCGCATGCTCGGCCGCACCCCCGGCAACATCACGGCCATCCGTCCGATGAAGGACGGCGTCATCGCCGACTTCGACGTCACGGAGGCGATGCTCCGCTACTTCATCCGCAAGGTCAGCAGCGGCTCCTTCCGCGCCCCGCCCCGCGTCGTGATCGCCATCCCGTCCGGCATTACCGAGGTCGAGAAGCGCGCGGTCAAGGACTCCGCCCTCCACGCCGGCGCCCGCGACGTCATCACCATTCCCGAGCCCATGGCCGCCGCGATCGGCGTCGGGCTCCCGATCGACGAGCCCGCCGCGAACATGATCGTCGACATCGGCGGCGGCACCACGGAGATCGCGATCATCTCCCTCAACGGCATCGTCTTCTCCAAGTCGATCCGAGTCGCCGGCGACGAGCTCGACGCCGCGATCATCAACTACATGAAGCGCGCCTACAATCTCCTCATCGGTGAGCGCACCGCGGAAGAGATCAAGATGCGCGTCGGCTCCGCCTACCCGCTCGACGAGGAGCTCACCATGGAGGTCAAGGGCCGCGACTCCGTGGCCGGCCTGCCCAAGACCATCCACATCACTTCCCAGGAAATCCGCGAGGCCCTCAGCGACACGATCGCCGCGATCGTCGACGCCGTCCGCGTCACCCTCGAGCGCTGCCCGCCCGAGCTCTCCGCCGACCTCGTGGACCGCGGCTTCGTGATGGCCGGCGGCGGCGCCCTGATCCGGGGCATCGACCGCCTGCTCAGCGAGAAGACCGGCCTGCCGGTCACCGTCGCCGACGACCCCCTCTCCGCCGTCGCGAACGGCACCGGCGCCGTCCTCAACGACCTCGCCTGGCTGATGCAGCACGTCTGAGGCGCCGCGCGCCTCAGTGACGAGTGACAAGGGCCGAGTGACGACTGGGAGTCGGTCGCCCGTACGTCGGGCTTGTCTCGCCCCCCGTCACTTGTCACTCGTCACTTGGCCCTCGTCCCTTCCTCCCACACGTGCCCAAGCGCTTTGACCAAGCCCGCCCGTTCCTGACCCTCGCCCTTGTGGCGCTCGGCTGGCTGCTGGTGCCGGTCGCGGTGAAGACGTTTACCCGGGCCAGCTTCTTTGAGTTGCAGGCACCCCTGACCGTCGCCGCCTCCTACGCGCGGGACCTGCAGGACTACTGGACGCTCCGCCTGCACTCCAACAGCGAGCTCATCGACGCCGGGCGCGACCTCGCGCGGCTCAACGCCTCGTACGAGGAGGCCGTGCAGCAGAACCTCAGCCTCCAGGCCGAGATCGCCCGCCTCGAGGAACTGCTGAAACTGCCGGCCTACGCGAACTACCGGTCCGAGCACGCGCGCGTCGTCCGCCGCGACTTCTCCGGCTGGTGGCAGCGGCTCGTGATCCGCAAGGGTCGAAACTTCGGTGTCACCGTCGGCGCGCCCGTCATCTTCGCCGGCGGCGTCGTCGGCCGCGTGAGCGAGGTCTACGCCTACACCGCCACCGTCGAGCTCATCAGCGACCCGAGTGTGCGCCTCGCCGCCGTCGTCGAGGGCGAGAACCAGCCCATCAGCTTCCAGGGCGGCGTGAACACCTCGTTCGACGCGCCCAAGGGCGTCATCGAGTTCGTCCCGCTCAGCGTCTACGCCAGCCCCACCATGCCGAAGCGCCTCGTCACTTCCGGCCTCGGCGGCGTCTTCCCGCCCGGCCTCAACCTCGGCACCATCATCAAGGTCGAGCCCAGCCTCGACGGCCTCTACAAGACCGGCGAGGTCCAGCTCGACCCGCGGCTCTCCGCCCTCACCGAGGTCACGGTGCTCGTGCCGCTGAATGAGCAATAGGCTCTAGGCGGTAGGCACCTCCCAGCCCTCGACCGCCGCCTTCACACATCAAGCCTAGAGCTTAACGCCTCATGCGCCGCACCCTCGTCACCTTCCTCACCCTGCTCGTGCTGTGGGTGCTGGTCACGCAGGTGAACCATCTGCTGGGGCCGGCGCAGGTCTTCCTGTTCGTCGGCGGCTTGTTCGTGGCGTACGCCGCGCTGATGCTGCCGCTGCGCGACGGCCTGGCGGCGGTGCTCATGGCCGGGCTGCTGTGCGACGCGACGGAGCCCGTCCGGTTCGGCACGCATCTGCTGCTGTTCGCGGCGGCCCACGCGGTGGTGTTCAACATCCGCGACCGCCTGCCCCGCGAGGAAACCGTCGCGCGGGTCATCGTCGCGCTGCTGATCAACCTCGCGCTCTTCCTGGTGCTGTCCTTCGCGCTGGTCGGCCGCGGGCCGTCGCCGGGCGAGCTCTGGCCGCGGCTGATCCTCGACCTGGTCTGCTCCCAGCTCTTCCTCGCGCTGGTCGCCCCGTGGTTCTTCGCGCTGCAGATGCGGACCCTCGTCCTGACCCGCGTGGAGCGCGACCCGCTCGCCTGACCCGGCCATGGCCACGAACGACACCAATCTCGCCGACCGCTCCGGCAGCCTGGTCGAGTCGCACAAGAGCTACCAGCCGCGCGTCATCTTTTTCTATCTCGTCGTGTTCGTCCTGCTGACGATCCTCGCGGCCGGCCTCGCGTACCAGCAGCTGTTCAACACCGAGCGCCACCGCGAGAACGAGCGGGTGCAGAACCAGCGGCGCATCCTCGTGCCCGGGCCGCGCGGCAACATCTACGACCGGTCCGGCCGCATGCTCGTCGGCAACCGCCCCCGCTTCGCCGTCGTGCTCTACCTCGACGAGCTGCGCTCCGAGTTCATCAACGAGGCCCGCGTCATCCGCCGCAACTACGCCGAGGCCGGCGACAAGGACCTCCCGACCCGCGACCAGTTCAACCAGATCGCCCGCGTCAGCGTCGTCCAGCGGTACCTCGACCAGGTGAACCGGATCCTGCACCGCGACGTCAAGGTCGACAGCGCCGACCTCCGGAAGCACTTCGCGCGGCAGCTGCTCCTACCCTACACGCTCATCGACGATCTCGAGCCCGCGGAGTACGCCAAGCTCGTCGAGGGCCTGCCGGTGAAGTCCCCCGTGCAGGTCTACGCCTCGAGCACGCGCTACTACCCGTTCGGCTCGTCGCTCGCCCACACGCTCGGCTACGTCGGCGTCGAGACCGAGATCACCGCCGAGGATTTCCCGGGCGAGGACCTCAAGACGTTCAAGATGAAGGGCACCATCGGCCGCGACGGACTTGAGAAGGTCTTCGACACGCGGCTCCAGGGCGAGGCCGGCGGCTCGATCTTCCGGGTCAGCCCCGCCGGCTACAAGATCAACCCCCCGCTCGAGAAGCGCCTGCCGGTGCAGGGCAAGAACCTCACCACCTCGATCGACATCGACCTCCAGCGCGCCGCGGAGGACGCGATCGAGAAGATCGCCGGCGACGACATGATCGGCTCGGCGGTGGCGCTCGACGTGAAGACCGGCGAGGTGCTCGTGATGGCCAGCAAGCCGGACTACGACCTCACGCGCTTCACGCCCCGGCCCAACCACGACACCATCGCCGACATCGAGGCGCGCAAGGCCTGGGCCAACCGCGCGATCAGCAGCGCCTATCCGCCCGGCTCCACGTTCAAGATCCTCACCTCCATCGCCGCGATGCGCGCCGGCGCGGTCGAGCCCGACGTGCCGATTGTCGACTGCGACGGCCGGCTCCACAAATTCAACCGCGACTTCGTCTGCTACAATGGCAAGGGCCACCACGGCGAGGTGCTCCTGCCGGAGGCCATCGCCGACAGCTGCGACATCTTTTTCTACGAGGCCGGCTGGCGCACCTCCGCCAACCGCACGCCCGAGGTCATCGCCGCCGAGGCACGCCGGTTCCATCTCGACCAGAAGACCGGCATCGAACTCCCGCACGAGACCGGACGCATGCTCATCCCCGACGCCGCCTACAAGGAAAAGGTCCGCGGCGAGAAGTGGTACCCCGGCGACACGGCCAACATGGCCATCGGCCAGGGTGATGTGCTCGTGACGCCCCTCGACATGGCCTGCTTCGTGGCCTCGGTGGCGCGCAACGAAACCTACACCAAGCCGACCCTGATCCATCGCGACGACGCGCCGCAGCAGCACACGGAGCCGATCGGCCTCACGCCGAAGCAGCGCGAGGCGATCCTCGCCGGCATGGAAGGCTGCGTCACCCACGGCACCGCCGCCAAGACGCTCAACCTGCCCGATTACCAGATCCCCGGCATCCGCTACGGCGGCAAGACCGGCACCGCCCAGATTCCCGGCAGCAAGAACGTCGCGTGGTTCATCGCGTTCGCCCCGCTCGACAATCCGCAGATCGCCGTGGCCGTCGCGATCGAGGGCGACACGCCCAACGAGGAATACGGCGGCGGCCGTTACGCCGCGCCCATCGCCGCGACGATCCTGAAGAAGTACTTCGACAAGCAGGCCCACCCGTCCGCCTTCGTCGCCCCGGCCAAACTGGAGTAAACGAACCATCCGGCAGTTAGTGGCTGGGGTTGGGTCACAGAGGGCACAGAGGAGGCACTGAGATCACAGAGGATCACCTTCATCGGGGCACAGCGGACACCCCTAAACCGCTCAGTGCCCTCTGTGCCTCCTCTGTGCTCTCTGTGACCCCACTCCTCTAGGAAGGCCGCACGGTCCGCTGCCGCCGTGACTCCCGCCACACACGGCGCACCCGGCGAAACACTGTCTCCGGCTCCGGCCAGGTTTCCCGCGCCCCGAACCGCAAGCGCAGCAGTTCATCGCGGGCCGCGACTTCCTCCGCCGTCGGCTCGCCAATCGTCGCGAATCTGAGCAGCCAGCGCGAGGCCTCGCGCCGCACCGGGTCCGACTTGCCGCTTCGCACCGAGCGCCGGCCAAAACGCCACCACGGTCCCACGTATTCGCGCCAGCCCCAGACCAGCGCGCCCGCGCCCACCGCCACCGCCAGGACCCGCGCGATCCGGCGCACATCCCACGGCTGCGCCAGCCACTCCCGGAGCCCGCGCAGCAGCTCCGCGATCCGCTCGCGCAGCTTCCGCCCCGAGTCCTCGGTGGCGTCCTTGATCGCCTTCAGGGTCTCGACCTGCGCGCGCTGGTCGAAGTTCACGATGCGCCGGTACCAGAACACCCGCAGGCTATCGAAGCGGGCCGACCAGCTGGTGTCCGTCCTCCGGGCAAGCGCGGCTTCCCCGCGGACTTCCTCCTGCGGCCCGGCCGGGCCGACCGTCGGATCCACCCGCCGCCACGCCCCGGCCGCCGGATCGAAGATCTCGCACCACGCGTGGGCGTCGGAGTTACGCAGCGTGAAGTTGTTGGAATACGCATTCCAGGTGCCGCCCTTGAAGCCCGTCACCACTCTCGTCGAGAAGCCCGCGGTCCGCGCCAGCAGCACGAACGAGCCCGCGAAGAGCTCACAGTTGCCGCCGCCGCCCGTCTTCATCCACCGCACCAACGGATCGCCCGGTCCGGCGGGGATGCCCGGCCGCAGCGTGTACGCGTGACGCTGGGCCAGCCAGCGAATCGTCCGGCCGGCGAATTCCGCCACCGGGAGCGTCGTCCCGCCCGTGATCTCCTCCACGGCCTGCCGCAGCACCGCCCGGTCCGCCTCGCTTACCTCGACCTTGCGCAACAGTTCCCCGGACACGAAGGGTCCCGGAGTCCTTGGTTTGTTGATGAACTCGGCAAAGGTCGGGTCCGGCACAGTATCACCGGTCAGCATGCCTTCGACGCGGTAGGCGGTCATCGTCGCCGGTTCGTCACGCAGCGCCACCAGTCCCGCGGCCGGGCTGGTCCGGAAATTCTGGATGGTTGTGAAGCGGAGCTGCTCGAACGGGCCCAGCAGCGGCAGGTACCGGCTGATGCCTGACTCGAGGTAGAACGTCCAGACGGGCAGCCGCAGCCGGGGACGTTGCGAGCCGCGCACGACCGCGCTGGTGCGCTCGTTGCCGAAGGCCGCCTTGCGAAGCAGCGGCGAGAGCTTGAACGTTCCGTCGCGGTAGTCGTCGAGCACCAGCATGCGCCAGTACGGCGTGCCCGGGATCTGCGAGCGGTCGGTCACGTCGATGTTCGCCGCGACGCTGTCGTCCTGGATGATCTCCGTGACCTCGCCAAAGCGGATCGTCTCGTTGAAGCCCGACCGCGCCTTCTTCGTCACGAACCGCTCGAGAAACAGGCTGTTCTCCAGCTGGAAGCGCGGGATCGCTAGAAAGAGCGCCGCCGAGATCACGACCACCCCGGCAAACAGCCCGGCTCCCAGCGCCGCAACGCGCCAGTCGGTCACGGCCCGCACCCGGGTCGCCAGCGTACTCCAGCGAAGGTGCGTCCATGATGGCGGTCCCACCAATTGCGGCGCGGTGGCCGGCGCGGGCGGCGTCGCCGTCTCAACGAGCGTGATCACCAGCAGGTAGGTCAGCGCCCATGCCGTGAACAACACCAGCTGCGCGGCGAACACGAGCGACACGGTCAGCACGCCCGCCACCACGACGAGGAAGAGCCCGAGCAGAATCACTTGGAGGTCGTCGCGCTTCTGCCGGTAGCTTGTGCCGCGGTACAGGAGCAGGAGGATATCGAGGCGCACGATGGCCGGCAGGATCTCCCCGGTGCGCCAGAGGTCGCCGACGAACAGCGCGACGATCGCGGGAAACGCGAGCCGGTGCACGATCACCGGCACCCGGGCCGGCCATTCCGGTCTTGCCAACACTGCCAGCACGCCCGCGGCCGTCAGCGCCATCAGGGTCCACGCGTCGACGTCGAGGTAGAACACGGTGGCGACCGACAGCAGAACGAGCCCGCCGCCGAGCAGCCACTTGAGCTGGTGCAGCTCGTCGAGATTAAGCTGAGGCCGCCTTTTCTCCATTGACGATGGCGATGACGCCGCGCGCCCCGTCGGGCGTGAAGGTCAGCACGTTGCGCAGGCGCGCGGTCGATCCGCCGCCCGCCGGTGATTCGGTTCGCGGCTGCACCACAGCCAGCCGGTCGAGGAATTGCTCGAGGTCGCGCACACGCCGCATCGGCCGCGGCGCCTCGTCATCGATCCGCGCCGACTCCAGCTGTCCCAGCCGGAAAAGATCCTCGGCCAGCGTCGCGCAGAAGCTCACGAGCAGCTCAAACTGCTCGGGCCGCGTCCAGACGGTCGCGCTGGTGTCCAGTGCCAGCGCGAAGCCGGTGGTGCTCTCCGCCGCGAACTGCCGCACGAGCAGCGTCTGCGACCGGGCGCTCGCCTTCCAGTGGATCAGCCGGTGCGAGTCGCCGGGTGCGTAGCGTCGCAGCGCCCAGAGATCGCCGCCACTGCCGGCCTGCGGCGCCCACTCGCTTCCCGCGGGCAGCCGTTCCGACGCCGCGGCGTGCCGGCGGTACTCCACCGCCGCCGGCCACACCAGTCGCGCCTCGCGCTGCTCGGTGCTGAAGGTCTTGCGGAGAAATCCGAAAGGGAACAGCGAGCCGACGCCGACCAAGTCGACCAGCAGCCGCCCGCGCCGGACGGGCTGAAACGTCCAGTCGAGCCGGACCTCGCCGCGGGGATCCAGCCGCTCGCGCAGCACCAGCTGTCCGCGCGCGTCCACGGCCTCCGCCTTGGCGAGCGCTGCCCGCACGTCGATGCCCTTGCCGGTGATCGTCGACTCCACCACCGCCGGCGGACCGTCCTGCTCCGGCTTGGCTTCGACGTCGAACCAGAGCCCGTAGGTGGGCAGGAAGGATTTGTGATTCCGGAGGCCGAGCGAGACCCCGGCCACGTGACCAACCCGCAGCGGCGGCGCCACATCGAGCCGCCACTCGACGCCGCGGAGGTTGAGCCACGAGAGCACGCCGCTGAGCACCAGGCACGCCAGCAGCACCGCCAGCGTGATGAACAGGATGTTATTCGCCGAGTTGTACGCGGCCGTGCCGATGCCCAGCGCCACGCTGATCAGCAACGTCCCGGACACCGTCGGTACGATCCGCTGGTGCCGCCGCGGAAAAACCAACGCCCAAAGCAGGCGGTTCCAGGGACCCAGACGGACGGAGCTAGAGGCGGAAGCAGACATTTTTCAAAACGCCAAACGCCAGGGTCCAAACACCAAAGAAACTCGAGCAATTCGATGCGCTCCCAAAGGGTCCAATTCCTTTAAGTGCCTTTGACCTTGCCGCCTGAATTTTGTTTGGCGTTTGGCCATTGGCATTTGGCGTTTCAAAAAAGTCAGCTCGGTCCCGGCACCGCCGCCAGGATCCTCCGCAGGATGCCGACCACGAGGCGCCGTTCCTCCAGCGCGTCACTGGTCTGACGGGTCAGAGCCAAACGGTGTGCCAGGATCGGACACACCAGTTCGGACACGTCCTCCGGCAGCACGAAGTCCCGGCCGTTCAGCAGGGCGCGGGCCTGCGCCGCGGCGCGCAGCGCCAGACCGCCGCGGACACTCACGCCGGCCTTGAACTCGGCCTCGGAACGGGTCGCGGTCACGATGCGCAGCAGGTAATCCAGCACGCTGTCCTCGACGTACACCTGGGTCGCCAGCGCCTGCAGTCGGACGACTTCGTCACGCGTCACGACCGCCTTCGCGGCAATCGCGTCGTAGCTCATGCGCGCGATCCGCAGGATCTCCAGTTCGTCGGCCGGCTGCGGGTAGCCCATCTGCAGCCGCATCAGGAAGCGGTCCATCTGGCTCTCCGGCAGCGGGAAGGTGCCCTCGTAGTCGACCGGATTCTGCGTGGCGAACACCATGAAGGGCGCACCGACCGGATGAGCCACGCCGTCCACCGTGACCCGGGCGCGGTCCATGACCTCGAGGAGGGCCGACTGCGTCTTCGGCGTCGTGCGGTTGATCTCATCGGCGAGCACCACGCTCGCGAACACCGGGCCCTTCTTGAAAACGAACTCCTTGGCCGTCTCGTCGTAGATCGCCACGCCGGTCACATCACCCGGCAGCAGGTCGCTCGTGAACTGGATGCGCGAGAACGGGCAGTCCATCGAACGGGCCAGTGCATACGCCAAAGTCGTCTTGCCGACACCGGGGAGGTCCTCGATGAGCAGGTGGCCGCCGGCCACGAGACAGACGAGCACCTGGTCGATGACATCATCCTTGCCCTTGATCGACGCCTGCATCCCGGCCCGGAGCCGGTCCAGCGCCTGTTTTGCCGCGGTCACCTGCGCTTCCTGCAGAAAATCGCTCATGCGGCCCCAAGATGGCGACCCCGGGCACGGCGTCAATCAGGGGAAGGAGCGACGGTGGCAGGCAATACCCGTCAGGTGGCATTGACGGCCCGGTCGGACCACCAAGGGCACAAAGCACACGAAGCCCAATCAGATCCGGCCTTCGCGAGCTTAGCGTGCTTAGCGGTGAAACGGATCGGCAGCGTGTCTTGATTAACCGCCAAGACCGCTAAGGACGCGAAGTAATCCGGCTTCGTGCCCTTGGTGGTCTTCGTGGCGACACAGAAACCTCAGCTACCATCCAGCAGCTTGATGAGCGCCGAGAAATCCTCGTCGGCCATTCCGCGCGACTCGGCGGTCTTGAGCGCCTCGCGCACCGCGTCGAGGACCGGGAAGTCGTCGCACGCGGCCGTCTTCGAGGCGAGGCGCATGTCCTTGTGCATGTGCTTCACCGAGAATTGCGGCGCAAAATCGCCGGCGCGGAGCTTGGGTTCCTTGAGCTTCGTGAGCCCGGAGTAGCCGGCATTCTTGCCCATCGCGGCGAAGAACACCTCGTCCGTGACGCCGGCGCGGCGGCACAGCACCAGCGCCTCGCTCAGCGCCTGCATCTGCGCCGCGAGGTTGAGGTTCATCGCTAGCTTCAGCGTGCAGGCCTGCTCGTTCGTGCCGATCAGGAAGCGGTGCGCCGAGATCAGCGACAGGAGCGGCTCGAGCTCCGCGACCAACCCGGCGTCGCCGCCGAGGTAGAAGATGGTCTGGCGCTGCTCCGCCGCGGGCTTGCTGCCCGTGAACGGCGCGGCGAGGTAGCGCGCGCCGCGCGCCGCGACCTGCGCGGCGAACCGCGCGCTGCTCTCGGCGTCGATGGTACTCGACTGCACGACGACCTTGCCCGGTCCCAGCTGCGGCAAAATGCGCGCGAGCACGCCCTCCACGGCCGGCGGATCCGCCACGACGATCTGAATCACGTCCGCCGCGGCCGCGACTGCCTCCGGCGTGGGCTGCCACTGCGGAAAGCCCGGTTGCGGGGTGCGGTTCCACGCACCGGCGAGCACGCCCGCCGCGTGATAATGCCGCGCCCACACCGCGCCGATGATCCCAAGACCGAGTACGCCAATTTTCATGATAGAGCTGGTTCAACCACGAAGAGCACGAAGATCACTAAGGCAAAAACTTTCCGCGGATGGCGCGGATGGACGCGGATCGGGTCGGACCGGAATCTGAACCCTCCTCCGTTGGATTGGCCTTCGTGGCCTTTGCGCTCTTCGTGGTAAAAAATGCCCCGATCGCCTACCCGAGAATTTCGAGCATGCGCGTGAACAGGCGGTTCACGCGGGCCTGGTTGTCCTTCACGAGATCCTTGAATTTCGCGAAGTCGATCTCCGTGCCCTCGAGGCCGTTCGCGTAATTGTCGATGAGGGCGAGGCTGTTGTAACGCAGCCCGGCCTCGGTGCAGAGGTCGGCCTCGTGCGCGGCGGTCATGCCGATCACGTCGCCCCAGTGCTGGACGATCCGGATCTCCGCCTTCGTCTCAAACCGCGGCCCGCGCATCTGCACGTAGACCTTGTTCGGATAGATGGTGAACTCCGGAGCGAGCTTCTCGAGCAGGAGCGGGATGAGGTTGTTCGCGATGCCGGGCGCCCCACCCTTCAGCTCGGTGTCGAAAAACGTCGCGGGACCCTGCTGGAGCCCGACGTAGTCGCTGCACGAGACAAACGTCCCGGGCGGCAGGTCCTTTTTCAGCGAGCCGACCGAGTTGAGCGAGACGACATCCTTGAAGCCGAGGTCCGCGAGCGCGCGGATGTTGGCGCGGTAGTTGATGGAGTGCGGCGGCAGCGGGAAGGCGTAGCCGTGACGGTTGATCAGGGCGAAGTCACCCTTGGTCTTGTACGTGACCGGCCCGAAGGCCGTCTCGATCGTCCGCACCTCCCACGCCGCAAACAGCGTGGAGTTCACGATGCTCGTGCCACTGAGGAAGGCGACTTTCATGATTCCGGATTCCGGATTCCGAATTCCGGATTGTCGAGCCTTGCATGCAGCGTCAACCGCGGGTGCGCGGAGCTCTGGATTCCGGATTGCTGAGCCTGGCATGCAGCGTGGAGGGTGCGTGCAGGCAATGGGAGATGATCGGTGCACTGGCCGTACCGCCCTTTCGCACACCCTGACCTTGCATCGGGGAGAATAGCCGCCAGAACTCATCGCACGCACGGCCCAGCCACGGGCTTGCCAAGTCCGGAATCCACAATCCGGAATCCGGAATCAAATCTCCCATGCCCCTCATCGACAAACCTCTTGCTGAACTCCAGGTCTACCAAGGCCTCAATCCCCGCCCGGCGGACTTTGACGCGTACTGGGCCGCCGCGCTCAAGGAGCTCGACGCCACCGATCCGAAGGCCGAGCTCGTGCCGACAAAGGAGATCACCCCGCGGAACAGCGAGGCGTTCGACCTCTGGTTCACAGGCGTCGGCGGCGCCCGCGTCTACGCGAAATATGTCCGCCCGAAGCACCGCACCGGGAAACTCCCGGCGGTCCTCCAGTTCCACGGCTACACGGGCAGCAGCGGCGACTTCACCAGCCGGCTCGCGTGGAGCGGCGAGGGTTTCTGCGTGGCAGCGCTGGACTGCCGCGGCCAGGGCGGACGCTCGGAGGACACCGGCGGCGTCAAGGGCACCACGTACCGCGGCCAGATCGTGCGCGGCCTGGAGGATCCCGATCCTCGCAAGCTGCTTTTCCGCCAGATCTTCCTCGATACCGCCCAGCTCGCGCGGGTCGTGATGAGCCTCCCGGAAGTTGACGCCGGCCGCGTCGGCGCCATGGGTGGCTCGCAGGGCGGCGCGCTCACGCTCGCGTGCGCCGCGCTCGAGCCCCGCATCAAGCGCGCCGCGCCGGTCTTTCCGTTCCTCTGCGACTACCGCCGCGTCTGGGAGATGGACCTCGCGAAGGATGCGTACGAGGAGCTGCGCACCTGGTTCCGGCAGTTCGACCCCCGCCACACCCGTGAGCAGGAGGTATTCACCAAGCTCGGCTACATCGACTGCCAGCACCTCGCGCCGCGCATCAAGGCCGAGGTCCTCATGTACGTCGGCCTGATGGACACCATCTGCCCGCCGAGCTCGCAGTACGCCGCCTTCAACAAGATCACCTCGAAGAAGGAGACGGTCATCTATCCCGACTACGGCCACGAGGGCCTGCCGGGCGAGAGCGACCGGACGTTCAACTTCATGCTCGGGCTGTGATCCACGGATCGGCGTTGCCGTTTCGGGTCGCGTGAGCTAGCTTCCCCGCCATGGACCGGACCGAGAGCGAGCTCCGCGAGATGCTGGCCGACCGGCGGCTCACCCGCTGGCCCAACGAGGACGAGTGGAAGGCCATCTGGGTCGCCGCCAACACGCCCGGCTACCAGGGCACGCTGACCGCCGCGATCCACGCCACCGCCCCCGGCCTGCTCCATCCGGAGTGGGCCGAGCTGCGCAACATCGAGACCGCCGAGGCCAAGATGATGTGGACCGAGATCTGTGTAAGGTCGTCGGTCTCGCCGTTCGTCGAGGAGAACATCCCGTTCACCGAGCGCCAGAAGGTCGAGACCGCCTTCCAGGAGAAATACAAGGAGCTGACGGGCCGTGGCTGGAAGATCGTCAGCAACGGCCCCGATGGCATGGAGCTCGAGGCGCCGCGGCGCTTCAAGATCATCGACTACATTCTCCTGGGCGTCGGCGTCCTCGCCCTCGCCTTCTACGGCGCCGGCTTGCTGTTCATCGGCGCCGCCCTCTTCGACTATTTCGTCCTGTCGAAACGCGAGCGGGTCACGCTCCCGCGTCCGCCGCAATAAGCGACTGAGAGACGGAGCTGCGGCTTGGCTCGGTTGCAGGCTGAGCGGTCTTCTTGACCACGGAATTCGCGGATCGCACGGATCAATCTCCCGAGCGAATGCTCGCGGACCGAGGCGCTGCGTGCCGCATCTCCTCGGTCCGCTCGCCCTGGATGGAGCTGACAGCCTGAGGTTGTCGAAGCGCACTGTGGCTTGCCTCAGGTCTTCAGCTCCACCCGGCCACGCGGCACGCGCGCTGAGTGCACCTCAGCGCGCGTGCCGCGTGGATTCGCTTGGTGCCTTGATCCGCGCGATCCGTGAATTCCGTGGGCAAAAAAAGAACGCCATTCTGCCTGCCGATACCGCCTCGCCTCCCAAAATTGCGGGTTGCGGATTTCCCGGCGCAGCATGAACTCGGGGCCGGACCGCCCCGCCCCCGGCGGTCCGCCTCCCGCTGTCCGACTGAGGGATGAGGTTTCCCCCGCCGCACGGTGTTCGAGGTGGCTCAATCCGCCCGGGGCACTCTCCCCATGATCCGCAAGTTCCTTATCGCTCCGGCCCTCTCGGCGCTGGCCATGTTCATCTTCGGGGCTCTCTTTTGGACGAGCCCGCTCCCGTACCGCACGCTGACCCCGGTCGGCGACAACGCCGCGGCCGCTGCCGCGCTCGCCAAGATCTTTCCCGAGTCCGGCACCTACCTGATTCCCGGACCGGAGATCAAGGACGAGAAACTCCTCCGCGAGCTGGCGGAGCGCGGCCCGTCGGCCGAAGTCAATTTCGTCCGCGAGGGCCATCCCATGGTCGAACCCGCGGTATTCGCGCAGGGTTTCGCCCACTACTTCGTCGTGTCGCTGCTGCTGGTCTGCCTGCTGAACCGCTGCGCCGCAGTCTGTCCCACGTACCGCAGCCGGGTCAGCCTATCCGCCACGGTCGGCCTGATCGGCGGCATCTTCGTCTCCCTTGCCAATCCGATCTGGTGGCACCACGCCTGGGGCTACCCGCTCGTGACCGCGGTCTATGTCGTGATCGAGTTCGCCATCGCCGGTCTGGTGTTGGGCAAGTTGCTCACCCCCAAAGCCGAAGCCCCGGACGTTCACATCTGACCGCCGGCCACGGATCGTCGCAAACCGGGGGATTGCAGGGAACCTCCCGGCCTCCAAACTGAACTCATCTCCATGCCGCGCCCCATCGTCCTTCTGACCGCCTCGCTGCTCCTCGCGCCCGCCCTGTGGGCGTCCGACGCCGCGTCCAGCGAGGTGTTCACCGACCCCGCCAAGGCCGCGGTGGAACCCGAGATCGCGTCAACCACGCCCGCCCCGAAGGCGCCGCGGGAGCGCAAGATGTCCGACCAGCTCGCCGCCACGCTGGCCGTGGGCATGCCCAAGTACCAGCCGCCGAAGCCGGCGCCGAAGAAGGTCGACCAGCCGGCGGACCTCCGCGACGAGGACAAGCCCCGCAACGGCATCATCCGTCTCCCGGACTACGTGGTGCGCGAGAAGCGCCCGCCGGTGTTCAAGGAAAAGGACCTCTCCACCACCGACCGGAAGACCGACCTCGGCATGAAGCGCTACGCGGGACTCAACTTCGGGCCGTTCGCCAGCCTCAACCGGCCGATCGCGCTCGCGATGTACCAGGAGCAGGAGCGGCTCGACAACATGTCCGACCTCGCCGACGAGGCGCAGACCGCGCGCCGCTCCGGCGACAAGCAGGCGGCCAACTTCATCATGAAGCAGAGCCAGGAGACCTACATGCGCCGGGACACGTACAGCCAGACGTACGGAATCTCGAAGTAGGCAAACGGCGCGCCGGGAAGAAAACCTCGGCAGGGTTCACAGGAGATAACGGAGGGAACGGAGGGTTGCCGGCGGAGCTTGGGATGCTGAGGGGCTCGCTGGTTTAGCGGAGGTTCTTCTTACCGCGGATTACACGGATTTTGGCGGATGAGACGGACGAGGCCCAGCGGACTGCGCACCGACTGGCGTCGTTGCGCAGTCCGCTGGGTGGGTTCGAGGGGACCCGGCTAACCTGATCGTATCCCAGGCCCGAACGGACCTAGCGTTGCGCGCAGCGCAATGCGACGGTCCGTGAG
>DAOQKI010000006.1:0-68555 GCA_035334485.1 Opitutaceae bacterium | reverse complement strand
GACCTCGCGCTTCGCGCTGCCGGCCACGCTCATGCTCGCGCTCGCCGCTGCCGCGTTTGTCTGCCGGATGCGCACCACCTGGCCGGTCCGGCAAATCGCGTTCGCCGGCGTCGCGGTGTTCGTGCTCGTGTCGGCGCTACCCGCGGTCGCGACGCGTCTCTACACCGCGCAGAATCTCGCCATGAAGGAGATCGAGTGGGAGCGCGACTTCGTGCTGCGTCGCCCGGCCGGCCCGCGGCTTTTCCTGTCGAACAAGTCCGCGATCCCGTGGATTCTCTGGCAGATCCCGTCGCTCGACCTCGTCGCCGCGAAGAAGCGGGGCGACCAGATCCGCTATCATCTCTCGCAGGGAACCTTCCGCGAGGTGCTGGTCACGCAGGCCCTGCGGCCCACCTCGCCGGAGGGCCGCTTCGGGCTCGATCCCGAGGACGAGCTGCCGCCGACGTTCCATCTCGAGACCCTCGCGATCAAGCGCTTCGGCGGGCGCATGGAGCGGCTGAGCCGCATCGTGTCCGTTGATCCCGAGCCGCCGGCCCCGGCGGCCAAGCCGGCCTCGTGACCGCGGCGGGCCGCCACCGCCCATGATCCCATCGCCGCGCAAGCTCGGGCTGGGCCTCGTCCTGGTCGTGGCGGCGTACTACGGCGCCTTCGCCTGCTGGCCCGCGCTGTTTTTCGCGCTCGGGATCAACCACTACAGCGTGTGGTTCATCGACACCTTCGCGCTGCTGGCATCGAACGATGCGGTCACGCGCGGCCTCAATCCCTACGTGCCCAACCCGCTCGATTACTTCGGCCGGCCGCACGTCTACTCCCACTGGTGGCTGCACCTGCGCGACCTCGGCCTCACCCGGGCCGACGCCTGGTGGCTGGGCCTGGCGCTGGTCGCGACGTTTGCCGTCGTCGCGCTGGCGCGTTTGCGCCCGCGCTCGGTGGGCGAGCTGGGCTGGTACGCGGCCGTGGCCTGCTCGTCGCCGATCCTGCTGGCGGTCGACCGGGCGAACAACGACCTCGTGATCTTCGTCCTGCTCGCGGTCCTCGTGCCCTGCCTGGGGGCGGCGCGACGCGAGGTGCGCTGGCTCGCTCCGCTCCTGGTGGCGGTGGCGACGTTGCTCAAGTATTACCCGGCGGCCGCGGCTATTGTGCTGCTGGCCGCGGGCGAGCGTCGCGAGGTGCGGGCGCGCGTCGCGCTTGGCGCCCTGCTGCTCGCGTTGGCGGGGTTGAGCGTCGCCGCGGACCTGCGGGACTTCGGCCCGCTGGCGCCGCGGCCCGAGGGACTGCTGAGCTTCGGATCCACCGCGTTGGCCCATGCGCTGGGGTGGGACGGGGTGGTCCCGAAAGTGCTCGCTCTGGGTGTGGCCGTCGGCGTGACGGTCTGGTGCTGGTGGCGGAGGCCGCTCGGCGACTGGGAGCCGGGTGACGCGGCGCGGACGGACTGGCTTCACTTCATCCTCGGCGCGGCGCTGCTCACGGGCTGTTTCTTCGCCAGCCTCAACTTTGGCTATCGGTGGATCTTCGCCCTTTGGCTGGCCCCGTGGCTGTGGCGGCTGCCCGGCGATCCCGAGGCGCCGGCTCAGGCGCGCCGGCTGGTGCGGATCGTCCGCGGCCTGCTCTTCTTCGTGCTCTGGTGGGACCCGTTCGCCTGCTTCATCATCAACCGCCTGGTGGGCGCGTTGCCCGCCCCAACGATCACGAAGCTGGCGGAAATCGCCTTCCTGGTGGAGCAGCCGTTCGACTGGGCGCTGTTCCTCGGGCTGCTGGTCTTCCTCGCGCACTTCACGCGCACCTCGTTGCGCCGGCTCGCCTGACCGCCGGAATGCTCAGCGGCGCGGCGCCTGCTCGATGGCCCGCTGCCAGTCTTCGAGCGACCCCGTCGTCGCGGCGGCGATCTCGTCGGCGGTGAGGCGGTAGATCAGGATGGAATAGCCCACCATTGCGTCAGGGCGGCGGGCCCGGAGGTAATGGCACAGCCGGGCGAACCGCAGCAGATCGTGGCGGGTCCAGGCGCGCTTCCACTTCTCGGGACCGGCCTCGCGGTCCATGTCAGCGCGCCGGGCGGGATTCCCGAAATACTCGAGGAACGCCGGCTCGAACCCGCGCATCCACTGGTACTCCTTTTCGAGCTCCGGGGTCCACGACCCGCGGATCGGGCTGTACACGTGCTCCAGCATGGTGGCGCTGATGCAGTAGATGCCGGGCGTGAGCGGCACCCAGGGCTGCGGAATCTTGAAGCCGTTCACGAACGGCAGGCGCCGGGCTGAGATGCGGTAGTAGTCCGGCTCGCCCGAACCGCAGTAGGAGAGGTACACGGGCTCGCCCTGCGCGTGCTGGTCGAGCCAGGCCTTCAGTCCCGGCAAATCCTGACCCCAGTCGAGCGAGCTGTCGACGAGGTGCCGATGACCTTCCGCCGGCCCGCCGGCCGCCGGATTGAAGTAGGCCAGATAGTGCGGGTAGGCGCGCACGCCCTCGACCACCTGCCAGCCCACGAGGACGATCACCAGCGTCGCCGCGAGCCGGTGGCGGGTCAGCCACGCCGCGAAGCCGCCGAAGAGGATGAACAGCACCGGGTACGTGGGCAGGAGATGACGGTGGCCGATGTTCAGGTGGGACGTGAGCGATGCGGCCCAGTAGATGCCGAACAGCGCGAGGAGCGGGGTCACCCGGTAGAGGTCTGATCGCCAGCCGGCCGTGGCGCGGCTCGCGCGCCAGCGGCTCCCGAGCGCGCCCAGTCCCGCCACGCAGGCCAGCAGCACGGGTAGCGTCGACTTGTAGAGGAACGCCAGCGGGAAGAATTTCGTCCAGCCCACCACGCTGTAGGCGCCGTCGAGGAAACCCGAGCGGTACTGCGACATCTCCATCACGAACGAGAAACCGTAGAGAAACGCCTCCGGCAGCAGGTGGGTGGCCCGCAGCGCCTGCACGACGGGCGCGAGTCCTCCGATGTGGCTGAGCGTGACCTCCCACGGCCTGATGAAATGGTCGGCCGGCGGCAGCGCGGGATTGAAGGCCGAGTAGCGGAAACCGAAGAACGCCCAGATGATGACCCAGGCCACCACGCCTTGGAGAAACGTGGAGAGCGCGATCGCTCCGAGCTTGCGGGCCGGCGTGGACCAGGCGCGCCCGTGCCAGCCGAGCGGGTCCGGGGCCCACGCCCGCACGACGGCCATCACGACCATCATCGGAAGGATCAGGACGGCCGAGACCTTCGCCACGCAGGCGAGTCCGAATCCGACCGCGCTGACCCACCACCAGCGCACGCGCGAGTCGTGGAGGTGCCGCCAGTAGGCGCCGACGGACACGAGGAAGAACAGCACCATGCAGCTGTCCGAGGTCACCAGCGCGCCGTGCGCGAGGAAGTTCGGGCAGAAGACGTAGAACGCCAGCGACACCAGGCCGCCCGCCGGACCGAACAGCCGCCGCGACCACAGGAACACCACCAGGCCCGTCGCCGCGCTGAACAGCGCGATCATCGCGCGCCCGGCCATCAGGCGCGGGAAATGATCCTCGCCGGTCTCGTAGAAGAACTCGTGGCCCAGCACCCAGGCGTCGGAGGTCTTCCAGTACACGTTGTCGCTAACCGCGGGAAACGCCGCGCCCTCGAGCCAGGCGGGCAGGGCGGCCCAGCGTTGCGGCAGGTTGCCGTTCTCGGGCTGGATCCGGTAGTCGTTGAACCGCCAGTAGGTGAAGCCCCCGGTCAGGTGCGCCAACTCGTCCGCGGTCACGCTCTCCCGGGCCTTGCTCGCGACCGCCAGCAGCCAGTGCAGCGCGAGGAGCAGCGCCACCACCGCGACCAGCACGGGCCGGGAGCGGTGCCAGGGCGTGGGGGAGGAACCCGCGGGGATCACGAGCATCGACGCAAACGCGACCCGGGGGGAACGCAACCGTGAACGACCGCGCCGGGCGGTGAAAACCCATTCGACATTCCCCCACGCTCCTTCGAGCCTCGGGCCGTTTCCCGCCGCGCCGATGAACGCCGACGAATATACCAACCTGGACCGGGTCGAGGGCGAGCACTGGTATTACTCCGGGAAGCGCCGCTTCGTCCGCGACTGGCTCCGCCGCGTGCGGCCGCCGCAGCCCTCTGACGTCCTGCTCGACTGCGGGGCCGGCACCGGCCGCTTCGCGCTCGAGATGGAGACGCACTGCCAGGTGCTGGTCCTCGATGACCACGAGGAGGCGTTGCGGCTGCTGCGCGCGCGGTTCCGGCCCGAGCAGGTCCTCAGTCTTTCCGGTGACACCGTGCCGCTGCCCGACGGCTCGCTCGAGTATGTCACCGCGCTCGACGTGCTCGAGCACGTCCCGGACGACGCCGCGGTCGTGCGCGGTTTCCACCGCCTGCTCAAGCCCGGCGGACTCGCCGCGGTCACGGTCCCGGCCAGCATGGCGCTGTGGAGCGACTGGGACGAGGCCCTGCACCATTTCCGCCGCTACCACCGGCCGCAGCTGCGCGCGCTGTTTCCGCCCGAGGGCTGGGAGGTCGTGTACGTGAACTACACCAACGTGCTCGTGTACCCGGCGGTGTGGCTCGTCCGGAAGTGGCGCCGGCTGCGGCAGCGTCTGGGCCTGGGCGCGCCGGCGGCCCGCACCGAGGACCAGCTCCCGCCGCGCTGGCTGAACGCGCTGCTGCGCTCGATCTTCGTCACGATGGCCCGCTGCCGCGTGCCGTTCCCCTTCGGAGTCAGCCTCGTGCTGGTCGCCCGCCGGAAATAGGCGCCGGCCTTACGGACGCAGGCGCACCAGCGCGAGCTCGGCGCCGGCCGGGTCGCGGAGGATCAGGAAGCTCCGCGCGGTCGAGAAGCCCCGGCCGTCGCGGTTGAAATAGAACGAGAGCTCGGCCGTGCCGCCGGGGGCGAATGGGAAGGCCGCCGCCTTGGCCGGACCGCGCGGCGCGCCGGTGAGGTCGATGGCGGTGACCTCCACCCGGGTGTTGGCCGCCGTCAGGACGAGGGGCTGGGCGCGGGGATCGTCCATCGTGACGAGCTGCACGCTGCCGATCTCCTGGCCGGGCGCGAGCAGCACCGGGACCTTCACGAGCGTGTCCGCGATATTCGGGCCGGTGGTCTTGGAGGCGAAGATCTCCGCGGTGAACAGCGGCGCGATCCGGCGGCCCTTCGCGACGCGGAACTGGAAGCCGTCGATCTCGAAGGCCGTCTCGTAGTGGCCCATCACGTAGTCGTAGAGCCGCCCGCCCGGCGTGAGGTGGCGTTCCCGCAGGAAGTCGAGGTGCCCCGCCTGCACGATCACGCATGCGCGCGGGTGCGCCGCGAGGCTGGCGACGATCGCCGCCTGCTGGTCGTCGTCGAGCAGCGAGAACCAGTGGGTGACATTCGCGTAGGTTGGCGTCGGCTGCTGGCTCCACAGGTTGAAGCTGAACATGCCCGGCAGGGAGAACAGCAGGTCGCCGTGCACGTTGGCGTTGAACACCAGTGCGCGGTACAGCGCCGTGGTGCTGTCCGGCAGCCGCAGCGCCTCGGCGCCGTTCAGGTTCAGCGGGCGGCTGTCGAAGTAGCGCGACCCGATCCGGCCGAGCCGGTCGCCCGTGAACACCGCCAGCACCGCCAGCGCGAACGTCAGCATCAGGTCCATCTTCTGGAGCCGCCCGATGGTCGACGGCTGCCCGTGCCGTCCGGCGAGCCAGCCGGTGGCCTGCCAGGCGCCGATCGCCGCCAGCGGCAGCGCGAGAAAGGTGCCCCAGGCGATCTGGCTGCCGGGCACCGGGAAGGGATGGAGCCACTGGCCGAGGAACAGGACGCCCAGCCACTGCCGCGCCGTCACACCGCCTTCGTCCTCGCCCCCGAGCGGCCAGAGGAACAGCCACAGGCACGGGAGCGCGTACGCGAACACGGCGTTGTCCGGGCTGACCGCCGGGAAGCGCCAGATCGCCCACGCGAGCGCCGCGGCTGCCACCAGGCGCAGCATGCCGACCAGGGAGTCGACCGAGACGCGGCGCAGCCAGCCGAGGCGCAGCGCGGCCTGCAGCAGCAGGAACAACGCGAGCGACGCCGAGCCCAGCTTCAGCGTCCCGGCAGGCCAGGGGAATTCGAGACTGAAGTGGCCCGGGTGGCGCAGCGGCCCAAGGATCATGCCCTGGAACAGCTCCGCCGGCGTCGTGCCGCGGGCCACCACGACCCCGAGCACCACCAGCGTGGTCCCGAGGCCCGCACCGAGCGCGACGAGCCACGGTGACGGACGTGCGGCCGGTCGGCTCGCAACCCCGGTGCCCGCGGCCAGCGCGAACGCCACCGGGATCGCGGCGAACGCGAGGGACCGCGCGTAGGTCTGCACCCAGGCCGCCCCGAGCAGCGGGCGCATCAGGACGAACGGGAGGGCGATCAGGCCGACGGCCACCAGCCAGGGTACGGCGCGTCGCCAGCGCTCTGATCCGGTGTGGTAGAGCAACACAGCCACGGCCGAGAGCGTGGCGAAGGCGCCGACGTTGATCTTGGCCAGCGCCAGCGCCGCCGCGCCCGCCCCGGCCAGCACGGCCCAGCGCGTCCACTGCCCGGCCTCGAGCCAGCGGTAGCCGTAGGCGGCGAGGAGCGCGGTGAGGAGCGCGATCAGTCCGCCGGGATGGTTCGGCTCGCTCACCATCACCCAGAGATAAACGAATGTGCCCGCGAGCACGGCCAGCATCAGCGCGCTGTGCCGCGTGGCCCGCCAGACCAGCCAGGCCACGAGGCTCGCGGAGCCGCTCCAGGCGACCAGCGTCAGGAGCCGGCCGGCGGTGTGGGTGAACGGCAGCCCCAGCAGATGCAGCCCGTAGTAGAGCACGTAGGGCAGGGGGCCGTACTGGGTGTAGACATCGCGGTACAGCCGCCCGTGCTCGGCGAAATTCCGCAGCGAGAGCAGCACGTAGCCCTCGTCGTCATACAGCATGAACGTGCTGAACAGCATCAGCCCGGCCGCGATCGTCAGCGCCGCCGTGCCGGCCAGCAGGATCAGGAAGGGCAGTCGGACCTTGGGGGCGTTCATGCGGTGCGGCGGGACGTCGCGGCAGGCTCAGCGCGCCGGCCCGCGCGTGCAATGCTCAACCCGCGGCGCGGTCAGCCGCGCGGGCCGCGCTTCACGAGGTACTGGGGCCGGTGCTTCACCTCGTCGTAGATCCGCCCGAGGTATTCGCCGAGCACGCCGATGCCGACGAGCTGCACGCCGCCGAGGAACAGCACCAGCGTGACCAGCGTGGTGAAACCGGTGGCCGCGGTCTCCACGCCGAGGATCCGGCGCACCGCGAAGAACACGCCGACCGCGAAGCCCATCAGCGCGATGAAGAGCCCGCAGTACGTCACCAGCCGCAGGGGCAGGTAGGAGAAGCTGAACAACCCGTCCATCGCGTACCGGGCGAGGCGCCGGAAGCTCTGCTGCGGCTGGCCCGCGGCGCGCTCCTGCCGGTCGTACGCCACGTCCGCCGTCGGGAATCCGATCCACGCCCGCAGGCCGGGAAAGAACCGGTGGCGCTCGGGCAGGCTGTTGAAGGCCTCGATCGCCGGCCGGCCGAGCACGCCGAAGGTGCCGGTGTTCGGCTCGATCGGATAGTCCGTGAGCTTGCCGTAGAGGGAGTGGAACAGGTCGAAGCCCACCCGCCGCAGCCCGGTCTCGCGCCGCGAGCGGCGCGTGGCGCGCACCACCTCGGCGCCCGCCTTCCACGCCGCCAGCAGCTCCGGAATCACCTCGGGCGGATCCTGGAGGTCGGCGTCCATCGTCACCGCCGCGTCCGCGTCCGCCGTCTGGGTCAGGCCGGCCGACAGCGCGCTCTGGAAGCCGAAATTGCGCGTCAGCTCCACGAGCTGGAAGCGCGGGTCCTTTGACGCCTGCGCCCGCACCAGCTCTGCCGAGTGGTCGCGGCTGCCGTCATCGACCAGGATCGCCTGCCACGCGTAGCCGGGCTCGGCGGCGAACAGCGCGCCGAGCCGCGCGAACAGCTCGGGCAGCACGGCCTCCTCGTTGAAGACGGGGATGACGATCGCGATCTTGGGGAGGGACATGGTTCAGTCGGCCGACCGGGCGGCGCGGGCCGCCCGGACCAGGGCCACGGCGAGAATGACAGCGAGCCCGCCGAGCACAAGCGCGGGGGTCGCGGGCAGGACATCCGTCAGGAACACGAGCCGGTGGGTGATTTTTCCCGCCAGGTTCATGAACGCCGAGTCGGAGTAGCTCTGGAGCAGCTCCGACCGCGGCTGGCCCGCCGCCAGCCATTGGTCGAGCAGGTAGCTCTGCACGCCGAAGTTCAGGGCGATGCCCAGGGCCAGGTCGACCGCAGCGCCGACGACGAGGAGGACGCGCCACGGCCGGCTCAGGTCCACCCAGCGCGCCGCCAGCGCGGCGAGCCCCAGCACCACCAGCGCCTGCAGGCAGATGTGCCCGAGCCCCCAGTGGTCGCGCGCGCCGTGCACCGCGATGCCGAGGAAGATCGTGCCGGCCGCCCACGCGGCCCAGAAGCGCCGCCCGGAGGCGTCCACCTGTTTCGCGCCGGCGACCAGGCCGCGTCCCAGCACCAGCCACGCCGTGCTGCCGAACATCAGGAGCAGGTTCACCTGATAGAGCTGGAAGGTCCAGTCGCGCCAGTAGCCCCAGCGGCTGCGCTGCGCGATCAACGTGCCGTCCACCAGCCGGAAGCAGTGCGGGATGAACGTGTCGCGCAGGTTGAGCGCGATCTTCACGAGCTGGTTGCCCTTGTCCGCCTCGGTGACGCTGGTGTTGGAGAGAAACGTCGCAGTCGTGCCGTACGTGGCGATCGACCAGCCGAACCAGGTCGTCAACACCAGCGCGCCGAGCGCCGCCAGCAGCGCCGTCTGCCGCCACCAGCGCGCGTCCGCCAGGCGCGACTTGCCGCGCCACCCCCAGGCCAGGGCGAGCATCACGAGGTACGGGCCGGCAGAATAGTGCGCGAGGAAACCTGCGGCCAGGCTCACGGCGCCCAGCGGCCCGGCGGCCCGCGGCGCGTCCGGGTCGTTCGCTCGCAGGAAGAAATACAGGCCGGTCAGCACCAGCGCCGCTGCGATGAGCTTCGTCCAGGCGAACGTCGCGTTCTGCACGAACGTAGGGTTCACCATCAGCAGCACGGCCAGCAGCGCGATCACCGCGGCGCCCCCGGTCGGGCCGCGGAAGCGTCGGGCCAGCAACGCCGCCGGCACGAACACCAGGCAGTTCAGCAGCGCCATCGCGGCCTGGTAGGTCGGGAAGTTCACGCCTGCGACGCCCACGAGCCCGGCGGTCACGAGGTTGGCCAGCGGGGGCCGCGCCGGGAGCGGCGCGATGCCGAGGAACTTTGTGTCGAGCGGCCAGTGGCGCAGGAAGAACTGGGTCCGCTCCCAGTGCTCGAACCAGTCGGCCGCCCAGCCGCCGCCGGAATACGACGCGATGAGCGCCAGCCAGCCGACGCTCCAGGCCGAGACCAGCGCGAGCCCGGCGAGGAGGCCGCGCGCGGCGCGGTCGGCCCACAGCGCGGGCAGGGCGCGCCGTCCGGCGAGGAGCCCGGCCGCGCCCAGGAACGGCAGGATCCAGGTCGCGAGGGCCGGCAGGCCCGCGAGGAAGATCCCGAACGTGAGCAGGTAGGTGCCGAGCACCGAGATCACCACCGTCGCGCCGAGCTGCTCCGCGGGATCGAGCTTCAGCCGGCTGGCGAGCGGCCAGCCCAGTCCGAAGATCGTCAGCAGGAAGGTGAGGGTGACGGCGACGAGGAGCACGGCGGGGTCAGGCCGGGAGAGGCTGGGCCACGCGGCGCCAAAGCCCAACCCGAAACTGCGGCGCACTCAGCCGAAGACGTTGTACCGCACGATCGCCCACAACGCCCGGATACCGTCGCGCCAGCCGATCTTCTTCCCCTCGGCGTAGGTGCGCCCGTAATAGCTGATGCCGACCTCGTAGATCGCGCAGTTGAGCTTCGCGACCTTTGCCGTGATCTCCGGCTCGAAGCCGAAGCGGTCCTCCTCGATCTTGATCTTCTGGATGATCTCGCGGCGGAACATCTTGTAGCAGGTCTCCATGTCCGTGAGGTTGATCCCGGTGAACATGTTCGAGAGCAGGGTCAGGAATTTGTTGCCGACCATGTGCCAGAAATAGACCACGCGATGGGCCTCGGCGCCCATGAAACGCGAGCCGAACACGACGTCGGCCTTGCCCTCGGCGATCGGCTTCAGCAGGCGCGGATACTCCTGCGGGTCGTATTCGAGGTCGGCATCCTGCACGATGACCACGTCGCCCGTCGCCGCCGCGAATCCCGTCCGCAGCGCCGCGCCCTTGCCCTGGTTGTGCTCGTGGTAGATCACGCGGTCGACGAGCGAAGACAGCTGCGTCCGCAGCAGGTCGCGCGTGCCGTCGCGCGAGCAGTCGTCGACGATGATGATCTCCTTGTCCGCCACCGGCGCGCTCCGCACCCGCTCAATGATCGCGCGGATGGTCTTAGCCTCGTTGTAGCACGGGATGACGATGGACAGCTTCATGTCGGCACTCGGGTGGAGTAGGAAGGAGCCCCTTTCAAGTATCAAGGACGGAGGTGGGGGCAGAAGTGACGAGGGACGAGGGACGAGTGACGAGACCGGATTCGAACGGCCCACCAAACCTGACTTGCCGCATCAATCTCTCGTCACGTGTCACTCGTCCCTCGTCACTCCAGTTGCCAAAGGGTCCAGCCGTCCTGCTGGTCGATTTTCTTTCCGGGGAGAGCAGGGTGCCAGGCGTCGCGGGTCAGGAGGTAGTGCGCGCCGTAGCGGTGTGCGACGGCGGCCAGGTCGGTGGGGGAGCGGGCGGCCCAGGCCGCGACCGGGTCGGCGATTGACTCGAGGGGCGCGCCGAGCACAGCGTCCATGCGGGCTTTCCACTCGCGGAGTCCGCGGTCGGTGAAGGGATTGTTCTTGTCGTCCACCACGACCGCGCGCTGGGCGTAGAGCTTGAAGGTCCAGGTCTCGCCGGCCGGCGGGATGAGGACCACGGCGTCGAGCGGGGCCTGCTGGCCGAACCGTGCGCCCAGACGTCCCGGCGGATCCAGCGGCCGCGCGTCCGGGTTGAAGCGCTGGGCCAGGAACGCCGGCCAACCCGGTCCCTGGCTGGCGCGCGACGCGACACCGGCGATCGCGGCCGCCACGAGGGCCCCGGCCAGCATGATTCCGCGCCTGGGTCGCAGCCGGCACGTGCCGAACTGCACGAGGAAGAGCGCCAGCCAGAGCGCGTAGCGCACGGCGCGGACGGTGATCGACGGGTCCAGCGGCTGGAAGGCGAGCAGGACCGCGACGCCGAGCGCGGTGACGGTCCAGGCCGGCGGCCGCATCAGCCCGCGCTTCCGCTCGAGCGCGGCCGCGAGGGCGAGCAGGAAACCGGGGAAGAGCGTGAACGGGATCAACCCCAGCAGCACGGCCCCGAGCCATTCGCCGCGGTCGGCCCGGGCTTGGACGCGGGTGGCGAGCAGGAGCAGGACGAGCGCCTGCGTGAGCGGCGTGATTCGCGCCGGCTGCAACTTCGCCACGAGGGCGACCGGCCAGACTTCGATGAAGAGGTAGTTGGCGGCGAGGGCGGCCACCGTGCCCCCCAGCGCGTAGCGGAGCAGCGCGAGTTCGCCGGCCGGTCGGCCGGTCGATGTGCGCTCGAGAAACCACCAGGCGCCGTAGTAGAAGAGGCCGAGCTGGGCCCACACCGGCCAACCCCAGGCCGACGGCACGAGATGATGGGGCAGGCGGAGGTACGCGTAGATCCCGACGAAGTGCGCCGAGCTCAGCAGTTCCGAGCCGGTGACTCCCTGCAGCCGCATGGGCAGGTACACGAGCGCAAGCCCGAGGAGCCAGGCCCCGAGCGCGAGACCCTGGGTGCGGCGGTCCCGGGCCCAGAGCAGCGGCAGGGCGAGCAGGCCGGCGTAGAACCCGACGAGAAATTGAAGCAATGCGGCGGCGCCGAACATCGCGAAGGCCCCTGCCACGCGCCCGCGGGCCGCCGCGGCCGTTCCTGCCAGGGCGAGCGCGCCCGCCCACACCGCCGGTACTGGCGCGTGGGTGTAGAAAAACACGCCGCCGATCGTGCCGATGCCAAGCGTCAGGAGCCAGGTGCCCAGCGCGGCGACGGCCCCGGCGCCGAGCTCCAGCGACCGGGCCAGCGAGCGGAGGCTGCCGAAGATCGTCGCGAGCGCGACGAACTGCCAGAGGGCGAAGGACCAGGCCAGCGGGACGCCGGCCAGCGTCGGCAGACGGACGAGCAGGTTGAAATACGTGCGCGGCCCGAACCGGAGCGCCTCCTGCACGGAGAAGTCCTGGGTGAAGACCCCGGGGTTGGACAGCGCGTGCAGCGTGTCGACCTCGGTGTTGCTGAGCGTCGGCCAGACGTAGCCGCGCAGCACCCAGGCGGCCGCGGCCAGCAGCACCAGCTCGGCCGCGGAGGTGGTGGCGGCCTTGACCGGGTTCGGGGTGGAATGCATCGTCGCCGGCAATGCAGCAGCTGGCCGACGTCTTGGCAAAGCCCGGTTTTCAACGGGCCGCGGCCAATCTCGGCTGGCTCCTGGCCGAGCGCGCGGTGCGGTTCCTCCTCGGCGTCGTCGTCGGCTTCCTGGTGGCCCGCTTCCTCGGCCCGGCGCAGCTCGGCACGCTCAGCTACTGCACCGCGGTCGTCACACTGGTCGGAGGGGTCGCCGCCCTCGGCCTCGACGCCGTCGTGAAGCGCGACCTGATCCAGCAGCCCGACCAGGCCGCCGAGGTGCTGGCGAGCAGCCTGGTGCTCCGGCTCCTCGCCGGTGCGGGCTGCCTCGCGGTGCTCCTGACGCTGGGTCTTGCCGGCTGGCTGGGCTCCGGTCCCGAGCCGCGGCTGCTGGCCATCATCGGCCTCACCCTGTTCTCGCCCGCGCTGCTCGTGCCGGACCTCTGGCTGCAGGCGCACCTGCGGGCCAAGTTTTCCGTCGGCGCCCAGACCGCAGCCCTGGCCGTGGGCGCGGCGCTGCGAATCTGGCTGATCGAACGGGATGCCCCGCTCGCGGCGTTCGCCTGGGTGCTTGTTGCCGAGGCGCTGCTGGCCGGGATCGGACTGTGGGTCCTGGCCGGGCGGTCCGGGCTGCGCTTCAGCTGGGGCGACGCCCGAGCGGCCACGATGCGCCGGCTGGCGGGCGAGGCCTGGCCCCTGATGTTCGCCGGTCTCGCCGTCGTGGTGTACATGAAGATCGACGAGGTGATGTTGCGCGCACTGCTGGGCCCGGCGGCGGTCGGCATCTACTCCGCCGCCTCCCGCCTCACCGAGATCTGGTATTTCCTGCCGCTCGCGCTCGCGTCGAGCCTGCTGCCGGCGCTGCTGCGGGCGCGCGAGCGCGGCGAGGCCGACTACCGGGCGCGACTGCAGCACTACTATGACCTCAACGCCGCCATCGCCTACGCCCTCTCGGTGCCGGTGGCGCTCGCCGCGCCGTGGATCGTGCGGCTCGCCTACGGTCCGGCCTTCGCCGCGTCGGGTCCGATCGTCGCGGTCCACATCTGGTCGAGCGTCTTCGTCTTCCTCGGCGTGGCGCGGGGGCAGTGGCTCGTCAACGAGCGCCTGTCGCGCTTCTACCTCGCGGCCACCCTGGCCGGCGCCGTGGTGAACATCGGCCTCAACTTCTACGCCATCCCGCGGTGGGGCGGACTTGGCGCCGCCGCCGCGACGGTGGTCTCGCAGGCGCTCGCCTCCTGGCTCTCCTCGTTCTGTTCCGCCGCGACCCGCGAGGCCGGGTGGATGCAGGCCCGGGCGTTGCTGGCCCCGGTGCTCGCCTGGCGTCATCTGCTCCGCTCGTGAACGCCATCCCGGTCATTCTCTTCGCCTACGCCCGCCCGGCCCACCTGGCACGGGTGCTCGCCGACCTGCGCGCGAACGGCGTGCCGCTGATCCTCGCGTACAGCGATGGCGCGAAGGGCGAGGCCGACGCGGCCGCGGTGCGCGAGGTCCGCTCGCTCCTCCGCGCCGTCGACTGGTGTGAGGTCCGGCTCACCGCGCGCGAAACCAACTGGGGCCTTGGCCGGAATGTGCTGGCCGGGGTCACGGAAGTGGCCGCGCAACACGACGCCTTCATCGTCTGGGAGGATGACCTGACTGCGGTGCCGGGCACGTATGCCTGGCTGGCCGCGGCGCTGCGGCACTATGCGGCCGACGAACGCGTGATGAGCGTGACAGCCTGGACGCACCCGCGGGTGACACCCGGCGATGTCGGAGTCGCGCCGTATTTCGATGCTCGCGCAGAATGCTGGGTGTGGGGTGCGTGGGCGCGCTGCTGGCGTGGCATGACGGACGAGACGGCGCTGGCCAAGCTCGCGGCGGCGGCGGCCCGGGGCATTCCGGCCGACGCCTACGGAGCGGACCTGCCGGAGATGGCCCGCGGGGAACTCCGGCGGAATATTTGGGCGGTGCGCTGGCTGGCCCACCATCTCGCCCGGGGTGGGCTCTGCCTGCGGCCGCCGTGGAGCATGGTGGAGCATCTCGGCGTCGAGCAGACCGCGACGCATGCGGCCGGCGACACCCGGTGGGCGAACCCAGCGCTCCGGACCGCGCCCGCCATCCCGTCCGCGTGGCCCGCGTCGGCGGAGCACCCGGCCTGTCGCGGTCTTTGGCGCGCGGCCAATCCGCCGCGCTCATTGATTTCACGCCTGGGGCAGCGGCTGGCGCGCGCGTGGCGGCGGGGCGGCTCCGCATGAGCGCTGCGTGGACCAGTTCCCTTCGGCGGTTGGTGCCGGAACCGCTTCGCGCGGGACTGCGCGCGGCATTCGGGTGGCGGTGGTTCGAGGGAAATTACCCCGACTGGGCCGTGGCACAGGCGGCCAGCGGCGGCTATGACCGCGAGGAGATTGTCGCCCGAGTGCTCGCAGCCACGCGGCGCGTCAAGGCCGGCGAGGCGGCCTTCGAGCGCGACGGCGTCTGCTTCGACGAGCCGTTACCGGAGCCGGGCCTGCTGGCGGCGCTGCAGGCGGTCGCGACCGCGTCGGGCGGGAGCCTGCGCGTGTTGGATTTCGGCGGGGCGCTGGGCACGACCTACTGGCGGCATCGGGCCGCGCTGCCTCCGGCCGGAGGCTTACGTTGGGACGTGGTGGAGCAGGCGCGATGGGTGGAGCAGGGCCGCGAGGTGGCCGCCGGCACGCCGCTGCGGTTCTTCGCGACGGTGGGCGAGGCGGAGGCGGACGGGCGCCATGACCTTCTGCTCGCGTCGACGGTGGTGCAGTACCTGCCCGAACCCGGCGCCGCGATCGACGATTGGATGGCGCGCGGATTCCCGTGGCTGCTGTTCAACAACCTGCCGCTGCATCGCGGGGCACCGGACCGGATTGCCGTGCAGCGCGTGCCGCCCTCGATCTACCCGGCCAGCTATCCGGTGTGGTTTTTCAATCGTGAACGCTTCCTGGAACGCTTTGCTGGGCAGTATGACGTGGTCAGTGAATTTGCGGCGGAGGCGGTCTGGCCGGTGGGCTGGGGCCGCTATCCGTCGACCGGGCTGCTGCTGCGACGGCGGGAGGCACGATGAGCCTGCTTGACCGGATCTTCGCCGAGCCCGAGCTGCGCGACTCTCCCCCGGTGCTGGTGGATGTCGGAGCCGCGGGTGGGCTGCCCCGGTCTTGGCGCCGGATCGCGCGCCACGCGATCGGCGTAGGCTTCGAGCCCGATCCGCGGGAGGCGCCCGCCCCGGACGCGGCACGGCGCCAGTTTGCCCGCTGGATCTTCTGTCCGGGCCTCGCAGTGCCCGAGGCGGCGCGCGATGGACGGGCGCCGCTGCACCTGACGAAATCGCCGCAATGCTCGAGCACGCTCCGGCCCGCGGCCGACGCACTGGGCGACTGGGCGTTTGCCGAGTTCTTCGCGGTGGAGGCAACCAAGGAGTTTCCCGCGACCACGATCGCGGCCGCGCTGCAGGCGCAGGGAATCGCGCGGGTCGACTGGCTGAAGTGTGACACGCAGGGTCTCGATCTGCGCCTTTTCCGGAGCCTGCCGGCCGAGTGGCGGACGCGCACGCTGGCGGTGGAATTCGAGCCGGGCGTGATCGACGCCTACGCGGGCGAGGATCGGCTGGCCGAGGTGCTGGCCGCCATGGCGGCGGAACCATTCTGGCTGGCGGAGTTTCGGGTCAATGGCACGGCCCGCGGCCGAGCCGAGTTGCTCGATCGTCACCTCGGTGCCGGCGGGGCGCAGCGGGCACGGCGGCTGGCGCCGGTGGCGCCGGGGTGGGTGAACCTCCGCTACCTCCGGGATGTGGCGCGGACACCGGAGCCGCTCGGCCGTCGCGAGTTCCTGCTCGCGTGGGTCTTCACGAGTGACAGCGGCCAGCCCGCCGAGGCGTTGAAGATTGCCACGGCCGGCGCGGCGCGATTCGGCGGCGGCTTGTTCGACGAGATGATCGCGGCAAGCGCGCGGCAGCTGCGCTGGGCGATGGTCCGTGGCCTCCCGGCGGCGATCTGGCGGCGCCTGATGCGGGCGTGAGCGGACGATGAACCACTACTGCACGTATTTCGACCGCGGCTTCCTGATCCCGGGCCTGGCCCTGGCGCGGTCGGTCGCGGCGCGGGACCCGGGCTCGACGCTGTGGGTGCTCGCGCTGGACGACTTCACGGCGGAGGCCCTGCATGCGGTCGGCGGCTCGACGCTCCGGGTGGTTCATCTGGCCGAACTCGAGCGCGACGATCCCGACCTGCTCGCCGCCAAGGCGAACCGCTCGACCGTCGAGTACTACTTCACGCTCTCGCCCTGCTGGCCGCGCTGGCTGCTTCGCACCCAGCCGGAGCTCAAGCGGGTGACCTACGTCGACGCCGACATGTTCTTCCTCGCGGACCCCGGGGAGATCTTCGCCGCCATGGACCGCGCCGCGGCCAGCGTGTTGATCACGGCCCACCGGTTTCCGGCCTGGCTCGGTCACTACGAACGTCACGGGCGCTTCAACGTCGGCATCCTCTCGTTCGCCAACAACGCCGTCGGCCGCGGCTGTCTTGAGGACTGGCGCGCCCAGTGCCTGGCGTGGTGCCACGACCGGCTCGAGGACGGGAAGTACGCCGACCAGAAGTATCTCGAAGCCTGGCCAGGCAAGCTCGGGCCGGGGTTGCTCGTGCTCGATCATCCGGGGGTTAATTTGGCGCCGTGGAACTGGGACGGGCGCGGCTTCCAGTGCGGTAGCGACGGCACGGTGGCGGTCGATGGCCGGCCGGTGGTGCTGGCCCATTTCGCGCGGTTTCGCCCGCTGCTGGGCACGTGGTGGTGGCAGTCGGGCCAGCTCGATTACGGCGTGATGCCGTGGCGGCTGCGACAGGCGCTTTACGGTCCCTACTGGCGGGCGCTGGCCGCGGCGCGCGCCGAGCTGGTGGCGTGGCGGCCGGGCACGGATTTTCCGCGCCGACCCTCCCGCTTGGGCCGGGACTTCTGGCGTTCGCTTCCGCTCAAGCTCGCGTTCGGCGGCAGCTGGCTGCGCGTGGGCGACCGTTTCCTCAACCTGCGCCTCGGGCTCGGCCGCTGGTCAGGTCAGGCGCTGGCCCGGCTGCGGACGATCTTCTTGCGGAGGTAGCGCAGCACCGAGACCGCGTCCCAGAACCAGCACTGGTACGCGGGAAAGTGCCGGTGCCGCACCCGGATTTCCTCGCGGTACCCGTGCCAGTCGCCGCGGTCGCTGATCCCGCCGGTACCGCAGCGGGCGAGGCGGAGCGACGTGGCCTTGAACCGCACGTGGCTGCGCCACAGCCGCAGATTGAACTCGTAGTCGGCCATCACGCGCAGCGACGAATCAAAGTGACCCTGCTCCTCGAACAGGCTCCGGCGATACAGGGCGGCCTGGTGGTGGACGAAGTTCCGCCGGACTGGCCGGGGGTCGGGCGGCAGTCCGTACACGCGGCCGTCGGCGTAGCGGGCCTCGCCGACCAGGACGCCGCTGTTGGTGGCGCGCAGCTGGGCGAGGGCCTCGGCGAGCGTGATGTCGGAGTCGAGCTCGTCGTCGGCGCCGAGGAACAGCACCCACTCGCCGCGGGCGGCGGCGAGACCGCGGTTCATCGCGTCGTAGACGCCGTCGTCCGGTGCGCTGGTCAGGACGGCGATCCGGTCACGGTGGCGCTCGAGCCATTCGACGGTGCCGTCGGTCGAGGCGCCGTCGACCACGATCAACTCCGGCGCGACCTCGCGCTGGTTCCACACGCTGGCGAGCGCGTTCGCGAGCCGCGGGCCGGGATTCCGGCAGGCCACGATCACGCTGAGGGGCGGCGGCGGAGCGGGAGGCATTGCGTTCGCCGGGAGCATCACACAGCGTCCCGGCGTGTCCACGCCGAACGCGCCCCTGCTCTCCATCGTGATCGTGGCGTACCGTTCGGCCGGTGAAATTGGCGCGTGTCTCGACTCGCTGCCGCGGACCCTGCTGGACCGGGAGATCGAGGTTGTCGTGGTCGACAATTCGCCCGGCGAAGGCACCGGAGAAGTCGTGCGAACCCGCTTCCCGTGGGTCACGTATGTCGCGCCCGGGGAGAACCTCGGGTTCGGTCGTGCCAACAACCTCGGGTATCTCCGGACGCGCGGGGACCGCGTGCTGTTTCTCAATCCCGACACGATCAGCAACGAGGCCGCCTTGCTCCGCTGCCTGACCCGGCTGCAGACGGAGGCCGGCATCGGGCTCATCTCCCCGCGCCTCGAGCTGGCCGACGGCTCGATGGACCTCGCCTGCCGGCGCGGGATCCCGACGCTGTGGGACGGGTTTTGCCGCGCCGGCGGGCTGTCGGCGCTGTTCCCGCGCGTCGCCTGGTTCGGCGGCTACAACCTCACCCATCTTCCGGTCGACGGCACCTACGAGGTCGGCGCCATCAACGGCGCCTTCATGCTCGCACCCCGGGCGGCCCTCGTTGCGGTCGCGCCGGACGGCAAGGTCTTTGACGAGCGGTTCTTCATGTACGGCGACGATCTCGACCTTTGCATCCGGATGCGGCGGGCCGGCTGGAAGATCATCTACGACGGCTCGGTGCGGATCACCCACCTCAAGGGTCTGAGTGTCGCGAAGGAGTACGAGGCGATGTCGCGGGCGATCTTCGACGCGAACCGCGACGTCTACCTGAAGCATTTCAATCCGCGGAACGCAGCGTGGGTGCGCTGGAAATACACCGCAGCGTTCGGGTCCTGGAAGCTGCTGGCGCGCTGGCGCGCGGCGTGGCGCGGGCGGAGGCAGGTGCGGCCGCTATGAGTCGAGTCCCGCGCTGGCCCGTCGTCGCGGTTTTCCTCGTCGTGCTGGCGGTGCAGCTGGCGCTCGTCGGTGGAGCGGGGACGGACATTCCCTATCAGGACCAGTGGGACGCCGAGGGCCGCCAGCTGGGTCCGTCCTGGTTCAACGGCACCTGGCAGGTCCGGGACCTGTTCGCGCCCCATAACGAGCACCGCATCGCCTGGACCCGGGCGCTCGACCTGGCGCTGCTGGCTGTGAATGGCGCCTGGGATCCGCTCGTGGAGCTGGCGGCGAACGCCGTCGTGCGGGCGCTGGCCGCGGGCCTACTGCTGGCCGCGCTGCTGCGCTGGGCGGGCGAGCCGGCGAGGCGGTGGGTGGCGGTCGGCATCGCGGTGGCCTTCCTGCCGCACCTCGGCTGGCAGAATGCGCTCTGGGGATTTCAGTCGCAGGTCTATTTCGCGCTGCTGTTCGGCCTGGCCGCCTTCGCCTGTCTGGCCGACGAAACTCCGTCGACCTCGCGCCTGATCGGCGGCGTGACGTGCGGCGTGGCGGCGCAGCTGGCGATGGGCGCGGGCCTGCTCGTGCCGGTGGCGCTGGCCGGGCTGCTGGTGCTGCGCGGTCTCGAGCGCCGGGGATTTGGCGGACGCGGACGGGAGTTGATCGCGGTGGTCACGTTGGGCGTGACCGCCGGGCTGCTGCGGCATGAGACGCCGGCCCATGCCGCGCTGCATTCGACGAGCTGGACCGCGGTCCTGGAGACCTTTGCCCAGGCGGCGGCGTGGCCGCATGTCTGGACGCCGGTGGCGGTGTGTGGGATGAACCTGCCGGTGCTGCTGGCCGTCGGTGGACGACTCGCACGACGCCGCACGGCCGCGCCGGGGGAGGACTTTGCGCTGCTGCTGTGGGGCTGGGCGATCGCGATGGCCGGTGCGATGGCGTGGACGCGCGCCGGCGGCGGGGAGTTCAACGGCGGGGTGCCGTCGCGCTACGCGGATTTTCTCGTGCTGCTGCCGATTGCGAATGCGTGGTGCGCGATGGCGCTGCTGCGCGAGTGTGCCGCCCCCCGGCTCCGGCTGGCGCGGGTGCTGGTCGCGGCGTGGGCCGGGCTGCTGCTGGTCGGCTGGGTGACCCTGACCGGCGAGGTGATGCGGTACCTGATCCTGCCGCGGCTGCGCGATCGCGATGCCCCGGTGCGGGTAATGGTGGACTACCAGCGGACCCGCGACAGCTCCGGTTGGGCGCAGCTTCCCCGGCTCTACGCGCCCCATCCCGACCCCCGTTCCGTGGCCGTGGTGCTGGCCGATCCGGCGCTCACCGGTCGCCTGCCACCGTCGCTGCAACCCGATCATCGCCCTGGACCGCTCTCCCGCGGCGTGCGCTTCCTCCTTGGTCGAGGGCCGGTGTCACAGAATAAGTGACACGAGGGCGGGGTTCAGTAGGCGCTGGGTTGGCGCCAGCGGACGAAGGTCAGCAGGATGATCTGCGCGTCGAGCCAGAGGGACCAGTTCTCGATGTAGTAGATGTCGTGCTGCACGCGCAGCGTGAGATCGCTGTCGCCCCGCAGGCCGTTGACCTGGGCCCAGCCGGTGAGCCCGGGTTTCACGAGATGGCGCGGCAGGTAGTGCGGGATCGTGCCGGCGAGATGGTCGACGTGGTACGGACGCTCGGGTCGCGGGCCGACGAGGCTCATGTCGCCGCGCAGGATGTTCCAGAACTGCGGAAGCTCGTCGAGGTTCCACCGCCGCATGAAGGCACCGATGCGCAGCAGGCGGGGGTCGTCGCGGGCCGTGCTTTGGCGTGCGGCGTCGACCGCCTCGGCGTCGGGCGCCATGCTCCGGAGCTTCCAGAGCGTGAAGGGCCGGTGTCCCGCGCCGACGCGGGTCTGGCGAAACAGCACGGGGCCGCCGGGCGACTCGCGCTTGATGAGCGCCGCGAGGACCAGCATCACCGGCAGGCTGAGGATCAGGCCGACGGCGCCGGCGACCAGGTCGAGCGTGCGCTTCAGACCGCGGTTGAAGAGCCGGTTGATCGCGAGCTCCTCGACGCCGAGGACCGGCACCCGGCCGATGGTCTGGAGCCGCAGGCCGCTGAGGAAGATGTCGAACGCGCCTGGCACGATCTTCCACTCGACGTAGGCCTGCTCGCACGTCTCGACGATGCGGCGGATCTCCTCGCGGGGCAGGTCGAGGCGGGTGGCGATGAGGAGGTCGGGCGACTCGCGGGCGAGAATGGCGCCGAGTTCGCCGGCAGAGCCGAGCTCCGGCGGCCGGTCCGGGCGCGCCGCGGCGAACGCCGAGGTGTCACCGCGCACCGTGACCACGCCGACCAGCACGAATGGATGGGCCGGGTCGCGCGCGATTTCCTGGGCGAGGGCGCGGGCGTCGTCGTTCCAGCCCAGCAGCACCGCGCGGCGCCGGAGCCGGCCGAGCAGGGAGCTGTGCGTGAGCACCGCGTAGGCGAGGTGGCGCCAGGCGGCGACGAGGACGACGACGCAGACGAACGCCTCGACCACAAACAGGCGCGAGATCGGCGGGTCGAACTTCAGCACGAGCGAGACGCCGAGGTAGGCCGCCAGCCAGAAGGCCGCGCCCTTGAGGATCGCGTTGAGACTCTGGTAGCGGCGCAGCAGCAGGCGCGAGTCGTAGAGCCCGAACTGCGCGAACGCGCCGACGAGCAGGGCCACGCCGACCAGCAACAGGGGCAGGTAGCGGCCGAACGTTGCGTCCGGCACATCGATGCCCAGCCGCGCGAGGGGCGAGGCGTAGCGCAGCCACCAGCCGGCGGCGAGGCCCGCGAGCGTGAGCACCGTGTCGCCCGCCAGCAGCGCCAAGGGCACGACGGTCTCGCGAAGGGAGTGGGTCGAGTCGCGGGGCATGGCGGATCGAAGTTCAGTCAGTAGCGGTCCGGTTCTCCGCCAGCAAGTCCAGCAGCACGGGCGGCAGCCAGCCCTTCGCGGGAAACAGGAACCGCAGCTCGCCCGCGGCCAGTGAGTTTTCCTGCACCTCGAACAGGTCCACGGGCACGGGCAGATCGAGGTCGCGCATCAGCACCGGATAGCCGGTGCGCTCGCGCCGCGACCAGAGCACCGGCGCGCTCTCGAAGTCCGGCCGCGCGGGCCGCCGGGCGAAATACCCGGCACGCAGGGAGGTGTTGGCCGCGGCAAGCAGCTCGCCGGGGGCCGCCTGGCCCTCGATCCAGCGCAGCAGCGCGAGCAGGTAGGCCGCCTCGCGGCCCTCGGGCTGGTTGGCGATCAGGCGCCGGGTCATGGCGTCCTCCAGAAAGTCCCGGACCCGCGCCACCGTCGCCGCCCGCAGTGGGGCAAGGGCCGGCGTTTTCCACCAGGGCGACACAAGGAAGATCGGATCGTTGACGCACTCCTTGGCCAGCGCCACCACGGCCCGGTCCTTCTGACCCTGGTTGAGTCGCGCCAGCGCGAGGCCGAAATACACTCCGCCCTTGTCGGGCACGAGCCGCGCCGCGGCCTCGAAGTGGCGCTCGGCGGAAGCGGGCTTCGACACCACCTGTATCCAGCCGAGGTTGAAATGGGCAATCTCCTGGTCGGGGTTGAGCTGCAGCGACGTCTCCAGCAGGTCCACGGCCTCCGCGATCTTTGACGGATCGCGGGCAAGCAGCAGGGCCCGGGTGTTCATGGCGGGCGTCGGGTCCGGCCGCCCGAAGCACACCAGCATGAGCAGCGCGAGGCGGACGACCCAGTCGAGCGTCCGCGGGGTGGCCGTCGCGGGCGGATCGGCCGGTGGCACAAGACAGGCCGCGAGCACGGCCAGGCTCGCGCCGAAGACCGGCACGTCGAGCTGGTAGTCGGTCAGGGCGAACACCAGGTAGCCGGCCAGGGCAACGGCGGCGGCTGGATCCCGGCGGCCGTGACGGCCGACCAGAATGAGCGCGAGCAGGAAGCCGGCGAGACCTGCTCCGCCGAGTTCGGCCCAGAGCTGGAGGGGCAGGCTGTGCAGCTGGAGAACATTCTCGGTACCGCCTTCGAGATAGCGGCGGAATTTCGGATACGCCAGAGGTACCGAGCCGGCACCCCAGCCGAGCAGGGGACGCTCGGCTCCCATTATCAGGCCGGCCTCCAGCATGGCGGTGCGCTGGACATTGCTGACGTTTACCTCGGTGGTTGCGGAGCGTTGGAACATCGCCCGGGTCCGCGGATGGAGATAGGCGACGACCATGGTCAGGACCACGGCAGCGACGGCGATCAGCGCGGTGCGCTTCCAGCCGAGCCGCGCCGCCACCAGCGCCGCGACGAGCAGCGCGGCGAAACCGACCAGGCCGCCGCGGCTGCCGCTGGTGACCAGCATAGCCAAGGCGAGGACTACCGCGCCCATCCAGCCCAGCCGTGCCGTGCCGGTGGCGCGCTGACCGAGCCGGGCGAACACCGGCAGCATCAGCAGGGCGAGACCGGCGGTGTAGTTGGAGTGGCCCAGCGGGTGGGGGTTGCGCGCGTCGGCGATCTCGCGGAGCGACAGGTGCGGAAGATCGAGCGCCCAGCGCAGCAGGCTCGCGAGGGCCACGAACACCAGCAGCCCGCCCAGCGCCCGCCAGAGCGCGTCACGCCGGGCGGCGACCCCATCCGGCTCGGCGTGGAGCCAGTCGAACACCACCATGAACAGGGCGACCGCCGCGAGCAGCGGCGCGCCGTGGAGCAGGCTGGGACCGCGGTAGCGGCTGAACATCGCCGAGAGCACCGGCAGCGCGAGGGCGGAGAGGGCCGTCCACCACCAGAGCGGCGCGGGGATCGCGAGGGGGCGGCCGCGGACATAGAGCCGCAGCGCGAGCAGCGCCGCGGGCACGGCCAGCGCGGCGGCGTAGGCGACGGTCCAAGGCCACGCGTACATGCGGGTCGCCCCGGGGTCGGCCAGCGTGATGACGCCCAGCGCGGCGAAGCCCAGCACACCCAGGAATTGGGTCAGGCGCAGAGCGGGAACGGCGGGGCGCGACATCGGGGGCCATCACAGCGGCGGGCGGATGGCCGGGCAAGCCGGGACGCTGCGGCTTGTCTCGGAGGGTGAACGCCGAACGTCGATCATCGGACGTCGAACATCGAAGGATGGGGAGGAAGGACCTTGGCACTTGGTACCTGAAACCTGGTACCTGCAGGCCGCGGCTCAGCCCCATGCTTGACGGTGGCGCGCGAGGGTGGACAGGCTGCGTCCATGTCGTCCCCTGCGCCTGCTGCGAAGAAGCTTCCGGTCGTCAAACTCGCCCTCGTGGCGGTGATCGGCCTGGTGGGCGTGGTGCTGGTGCTGCGGGGCGTGAATCTCCGCGACCTGGTAGAGCAGGGACTGGGATTGATCCGGAGCGCGGGGCCGTGGGTCTATTTTTCGGCGATGGCCATTTTCCCGGCCCTGGGGGCGCCGATGCTCGCATTCACGATCCCGGCCGGCGAGGCGTTCGCGGCGCAGATGGGCCTGGGTGGTGTGATCGCGGCGACGCTCACCGCCATCGCGCTTAACCTGATGCTCACCTACTGGCTGGCGCGCTACGCGCTGCGGCCGCTGCTGACCGGCCTGCTGAAGCGGTACGGTTACAGCGTGCCGAAGGTGACGCCGGAGAACGCGCTCATGATCACGCTGGTGGTTCGCCTGACGCCGGGCACGCCGTTTCCGCTGCAGGGCTACATCCTGGGGCTGGCCGAGGTGCCGTTCCGGTTGTTCATGATCGTGTCGTGGCTGGCGGTGCTGCCCTGGGCGGTGGGGGCCATCGTGCTCGGGCGGGGCGTGCTCAACGGAAACTTCAAGGCCGTGGTGATCGGCATCGGCGTGATCATCGCCGCGATGGCCGCGGTCCACTTCATCCGGCAGCGTTACCTCAAGCAGCGTGAAGGCTGAAATCGACCTTGGTGACCAGGGAACGCGCGCGGAAAGCGTGACGGAGTTCACGCGGCGCGTGAAGGCGCTGCTGGAGTCGGGCATCCGGGCGGGCTGGGTGCGCGGCGAAGTCTCGAACCTGCGGGCGCAGCCGAGCGGTCATGTCTATTTTTCGCTGAAGGACGCCGGGGCGCAGCTCAGCGCGGTGCTGTTCCGCGGCGACGCGATGCGCCAGACGGTGAAGCTGCGCGACGGCCTGCAGATCCTGGCCTTCGGGCAGGTGAGCGTCTACGAGGCGCGCGGCAACTACCAGCTGATCGTGCGCTCGGTGGTGGAGGACGGCGTCGGTCGGCTCCAGCAGGAATTCGAACGCCTGAAGCAGCGGCTCGCGGCCGAAGGCCTGTTTGATCCCGCGAAGAAGCGGCCCATCCCTGCGATGCCGGCCACGGTTGGGTTCATCACGTCGCCGACCGGCGCGGCGGTGCAGGATTTCGTGCGCATCCTCACGCGGCGCGGGTGGCGGGGACGCCTCGTGGTCCTGCCCGCCAAGGTGCAGGGCGAAGGATCGGCGGCGGAGATGGTCGAGATGCTGACGCTGGCCCAGGAGCTGGGAATCTTCGACCTCCTCGTAATCGGTCGTGGCGGCGGCAGCCTGGAGGACCTCTGGGCGTTCAACGAGGAGCCGCTGGTCCGCGCGGTCGCGGCGAGCACCGTGCCGATCATCTCGGCGGTGGGGCACGAGATTGACTTCACGCTCTGCGATTTCGCGGCCGACGTCCGGGCCGAGACCCCGAGTGGCGCCGCCGAGCTGATTTCCAGCCGGTTTGTGGAATGCGCCGAGCGCGCGCAGCGGGCCGGCGAGGCGGCGGCCGGGGCGGTGGAGCAGGCCATGGCGCGGGCGACCGAGCGGCTCGACCATGCGCGTTCGCGCCTCCGACTGCTGACGCCCTCGGCGCAGATCGAGCAGGGCTTCCTGCGGCTGGACGACCTTTCGAACCGGCTGGCGGCGGCGCTGCGGGCGACCGTGCAGCAGCGCCGGCAGGCCCTGGGCGAAAGCCGCGTGCGCCTCGCCCATGCGTCGCCCGAGACCCGTGTGCAGCAGGAGTCGCAGCGCCTGCTCTCGCTCTACAAGCGCCTGCAGGCGGCGAGCCCGGCATCGGTGCTGAATCGCGGCTTTGCGATCGTGCGGGACGAGACCGGCCGGCCGGTGACGCGGCGAACCGCGGTGAAGCCCGGCCAGCGCCTCGCCAACGAATTCAGCGACGGCACGGTGAAAGTGCGCGCGGAGGAATGAGCGTCGGCGGTGGCAGCGATCAGCCGTCAGCTGTCAGCCCAAGCACTGGCGCCTTGGTTGGATCTGGCCACTTTCGGTTTACGCTTGCGACCGGGCTGACGGCTGAAAGCTGATGGCTGACCACCCCCGAATTGAAAGCCATCAGGGAATATAGCCCCCGCCTGAATACTCGTACCGGCATGTTGCGCTTTCGCCTGATTCCGCTCCTTTCCGCGCTGGCCCTGTCAGCCTGCGCCCAAACCGAAATGAAATCCACCTCCGCCCCCAAGGATGCCCTCCAGTGCAAGCCCGGCGAAATCTCGGCGTGCGGTCTGCCGTCCAATGTCGTGATCGACATGAGCAAGACGAAGGTGCAGCGCACCGACGACGAGTGGCGCCGGCTGCTCAACCCGCGCCAGTTCCAGGTCGCGCGCAAGCAGGGCACCGAGCCGCCGTTCCAGAACGAGTACTGGGACAATCACGAGGACGGCGTCTATTTCTCGATCTGCAGCGACACGCCGCTCTTCGACAGCCGCGACAAGTTTGAAAGCGGCACGGGCTGGCCGAGCTTCACGAAGCCGATCGAGAAGGCGTTCGTCGGTGAGACGGTGGACTACAGCTACGGCATGCTGCGCACCGAGGTGCACTGCAACGTGGACGGCGCCCATCTCGGTCACGTGTTCGACGACGGCCCCGGCCCCGCCGGCCTGCGCTACTGCATCAACAGCGCCTCGCTCCGCTTCATGCCGCGCAAGGAGTATGAGGCGTGGGTGAAAAAGAACCAGCCGTCGTCCTGACGGCCGGATCTTTTTCGCAGTTCGGAATTCGCAGTTCGGAGATCGTCGGCCAAATCGGTTTGGCTGACTGTCCCGAACTCCGATCTACGAACTGCGATCTGCGAAGTTTCCGAAAGCTACGCTTTCGGAAACTTCAGCCACTTAGCTCCGCGCTTGGAGCTCTTCACGACGGTCTCGATGAAGGCCATGCCCTCGACGCCGTCCTCGATGGTGGGGAAGTCGAGGTCCTTCGGCTGGCGCTTGCCTTCGACCTCGGCGGCGATCGCGCGGAACGCCTCGAGGTAGATGTTGGCGAACGCCTCGAGGTAACCCTCGGGGTGGCCGAACGGGATGCGGGTGAATTGCTTGCCCTGGTCGCAGATGTAGCCGTTGCCGCGGCGCCAGATCTGGCGGGGCTGGTCGGCGAACTTCACCACGAGCTCGTTAGGGAACTCCTGGCGCCACTCCAGGCCGGCCTTGGTGCCGTAGACCCGGATGTTGAGCATGTTCTCGTCGCCGATGCTGATCTGCGAGGAGTGCAGCACGCCCTTCGCGCCGCCGCGGTAGCGGACGAGCACGTTGCCGTCGTCGTCGAGCTTCCGGCCCTTCACGAAGGTCGTGAGGTCGGCGCAGAGCGAGTCGATGTGGAGGCCGGTGATGTAGCGCGCGAGATTCTCCGCGTGCGTGCCGATGTCGCCCATGCAGCCGGCGGCGCCGCTACGCTTCGGGTCGGTCCGCCAGTCGGCCTGCTTCTGGCCGGTGCTCTCGAGGAACGAGCTGAGCCAGCCCTGCGGGTACTCGACGACGACCTTGCGGATGTCGCCCACGGTGCCGTTCCGCACGAGCTCCCGGGCCTGCTTCACCATCACGTTGCCCGTGTAGTTGTGGGTCAGCACGAGGACCTTCTTCGATTTCTTGACGACGGCCCGCAGCTGCTTGGCCTCGGCGAGGTCGAAGGTCGCGGGCTTGTCGAGGACCACGTTGAAGCCGGCCTCGAGGAAGAGTTTGGCGGGCGGGAAATGCTGGTGGTTCGGCGTGACGATGACGACGAAGTCGAGCCGCTCGGCGGCGGGACGCTTGGCCTCGGCGCGCGCCATCTCGGCGTAGCTGCCATAGACGCGGGCGGGGTCGAGGAACAGGTCGGCGCCGGAGGCCTTGGAACGCTCCGCGTCGGCGGAGAACGCCCCGGCCACGAGCTCGGCCTTGCCATCCATGATGGCGGCAATGCGGTGGACCGCGCCGATGAAGGCGCCGCGGCCGCCGCCGATCATGCCAAATCTGAGTTTACGGTTCATTTCTTGGAGTAGCGAGTAGCGGGTGGTGAGTAGCGAGTAGGATTCTAGCGAAGTCGTGGTGAGTTTGGGGCAGCGAGCGGAGCGAGCCGTCGGAAGGATGCTCGCTGCGCGCTCCTCACTACTTCCGCTCAAACGCGGCGTCGAAGGCGACGGCGCTGGAGGGGAAGTCGACCTTGCGGACGAAGGCGGCGGCCTCGGTGGCGCCGTGGACGCGGTCCATGCGGATGTCCTCCCACTCGACGGAGAGCGGGCCGCGGTAGCCGACGTCGTTCAGCGCGACGATGATGTCCTCGAATTTGATGTCGCCGTGGCCGAGCGAGCGGAAATCCCACGCGCGGCGGGCGTCGCCGAAGCTGACGTGGCCGCCGAACGTGCCGACGGTGCCGTCGCCGTGGCCCCACCACACGTCCTTCATGTGGACGTGGTAGATCCGGTCGGCGAAGGCGCGGATGAACTTCACGTAGTCGACGCCCTGGTAGCCGAGGTGCGACGGGTCGTAGTTGAAGCCGAAGCGCTTGTGGCCCTTCACGGCCGCGACGGCGCGCTGGGCGGAGGCGATGTCGAACGCGATCTCGGTCGGATGCACCTCGAGGCCGAAGTTCACGTTGGCCTTGTCGAACGCGTCGAGGATCGGGCCGAAGCGCTTGGCGAAGTCGGCGAAGCCGGCGTCCCAGTAGGCCTGCGAGGTCGGCGGGAAGGCGTAGATCGAATGCCAGATGCTAGAGCCGGTGAAGCCGTTGACGACCGCCGGGAAATCATCGCCGCCCTTGCGGCCGGGCTTGGCGTCGAAGAACGCGCGCGCCGCCTTGGCGGTGAGGGCGAGCTTCTTGGCCGCGCGGGTCCGCACGCCCTCGGGCTCGCCGTTGCCCCAGACGTCGGGCGGCAGGATCGCCTGGTGCCGCTCGTCGATGCGGTCGCAGACCGCCTGGCCGACGAGGTGGCTCGAGACGGCGAAGCAGGAGAGGCCGTGGTCCTTCAGGAGCGCCCACTTCTCGGCGACGTATTTCTTCGAGCCCGCGGCCTGGTCGGGGTCGAAGTGGTCGCCCCAGCAGGCGAGTTCGACGCCGTCGTAGCCCATCTTCTTGACGAGCGGGGCGAGTTTCTCGAGGGGCAGGTCGGCCCATTGGCCGGTGAACAGGGTGACAGGTCTCGGCATGGTGGCAGCGGTTGGGGATTGGGGGAAACGAACCGGAACGTCCGCGGCGCGGCGTCCAGCGGGAGATTTCGCCCGGTGCGCCCGGAGCGGCAAGGGAAAATGGGCGCCCGCCTGATTGTTCGTGGCCCGCGCGGCGGGCCGGGACCGCTCAGGTCGAGCGGTCGTAGATCTCGGGCGTGATCACGGCCTCGAGCGGCTGGCCGGCGGCGTAGGCGCGCAGGTTGCGCAGGGCGAAGGCGGTGGCGTCGCAGTAGCGGTCGAGCGTGGGCCCGGCGATGTGCGGGGAGAGCGAGACGTTGGGCAGGCCGCGGAACCCGCTGTCGGGCGGAAGCGGCTCCTCGACGAACACGTCGAGACCGACCGCGATCTTGCCCTCGCGGGCCACGCGCAGCAGCGCGGCCTCGTCGACGATCGCGGCCCGGCCGACGTTCACGAACACGCCGCCCGGACGGATCAGCCGGAGGTGGCGTTCCGTGACGGTGCCGATGGTGGCCGGGATCAGGGGCGCGAGCTCGATGATCACGTCGTTGTTCCCGAACAGGTCGTCGAGGGAGGTCGCGCGGCGGATGCCGTGCTGGGCGGCGACGGCGTCGGTGACATCGGGGGCGAAGGCCGAGACCTGGCAGTGGAACGGGCGGAGCAGCTCGACCAGCGCCCGGGCGACCGGGCCGAAACCGTGGATGCCGACGCGGCGCTCGTACAGCGAGCCCACTTCCTCCCAGCGGTCGCGCCAGCCGCGGTCGCGATGGATGAGGAAGGTGTAGCGCGGGGCGTGGCGCAGGCAGCTGAGTGTGTGGAACAGGGCGCACTCCGCGACGATGCGACTGATGGCGCTGCCCCAGTTGGTGAGCCGCAGGCCGGCCTCGAGCTGGGCGCGGGAGACGATGTGCTTCACCGAGCCGGTCAGGTAGCACACGTAGCGCAGCCGCGGCGGGAGCGTCGCAGGCAGGCGCGGCGTCCGCCAGCAGGCGAGGATCACCTCCGGGTTCGTCTCGGCCACGACGGCGGCAAATGCGGCGGCATCCAGCACCGAGGGATCCACCAGCCGAAATTCCGTCGCGTAGGCCCGCAGTTCCGCGAGCACGGCGTCCGGGGTGAACTTGGTCACCTCATCGGGGGTCAGGACGGCGAGGAGCGCAGCGGGTCGGGGCATGGTCACCGGTACAGCCAGTACTTCTTGCTCTGCTCCTGGTAGATCTTGTCGCGGGCGGCCCAGTCGGCGAGGAACTTCGCGACATCGACCTTGGCACCGTCGCGCTGGAGCGCGCGGAGGAACTCCTCGGAGCCCATGTGACGGAGGAAACCGCTGAAGTCGCGGCCGGGTCCGGGCGTGAAGGGATTGCCCTTGGGGTCGAACTTGCAGGCGAGGCGGAGCAGATGGAAATTGAGCTCGGTCGGCCGCCAGTCGTCGTAGTCGGTGATCTCGATGAACAGCCCGACGGCGGGCTTGCCGTCGCGGTCCGGGGCGCTGACGCGGCGGAACTGGAGGCCGGCCAGCCCGAGGGCGCGCAGCTCCTTCTCGACCTGGTCGATCTTGACGCTGCGGTGGGAGAGGCCGCGGAACGGATAGGACTTGCCGATGCCGTGGCGGAACCCGGTGTCGATCTTGGGCGGATTCCAGAAGGCGCCGAGGCCGACCATGGGATAGCCGAGCACGGCGGCGAAATCCTGGATGTACGCCGACGTCGGCACCCAGGTCAGGCCGGTCTCGGTCCAGCGCATCGAGCGACGCCAGCCGCGCATGGGGACGACCGTGAGACGACCGCGCTGGCGCACGGCGTCGGACACGGCGAGCACGCCGGGGGCCTCCTTGGCCATCTTGGCGAGTTCGCCGATGGTGAGGCCGTGGACGTACGGCACGCGGAACGCGCCGACGTAGCTGGTCCACTTTGCGTCGAGCGGCGGACCGTCGACTTTGAGGCCGCCCAGCGGGTTCGGGCGGTCGAGGATGATCACCTCGACGTTGTTCTCGAAGCAGGCCTCCATCGTGTAGCGCATCGCGCTGACGAAGGTGTAGGAGCGGGAGCCGATGTCCTGGAGGTCGATGACCATGGCATCGAGGTTCTTCAGCTGGCCCTTGGTGGGACGCTGGTACTTGCCGTAGATCGAGAACACCGGCAGGCCGGTGCGCTTGTCGCGCCGGTCGGGAATCTGCACCTCGGCGGCTTCGTCCCCGTAGATGCCGTGCTCCGGGCCGTACAGCGCCACGAGCTTGACGCCGGGCGCGCGGCGCAGGACGTCGATCGTGCTTTCGCCGCGCCGGTTCACGCCGGCTGGGTGGGTGAGAAGGCCGATGCGCTTGCCCTTCACGGCCGCGAAGCCCTGGGACTCGAGCACATCGATGCCGAGCATGACGGGAAAAGTCGGCGAGGTGGAGCCGGTGCTGACGGTCACGACCGGCGCCCCGCCGTTGGTCGCCGCCGGGGCCGTGGGCGCGGACAGCGCGGGAGCCGTGGGGGCGGCGCCGCCGGTCGGCCGGGTCGGGGGCTTGGCGGCGCTGCAGCCGAACAGGCCAAGCACCAGGAGCAGGGAGGCGCAGAGATGCTTCAAGGAGAGCGGGCGAGAGCGTCCGGACATGTGCGCCGGAACCTTGCGGCGGCGGCGGACGGCGTCGAGGATTTGTTTCCCGGCCGAGTGAACCGGTCGGTCACAGCGCGCGGGCCACGGCGGCGGTGAGATTTCCACCGGCCTGGCGCAGGGCCTCATCGAGCGGCTGGCCTTCGGGCGTGATCGCGTGGAGCGTCAACCCGGCCGGCGCCCGGGTCGCCGTCACCTGTCCGGCGAAGACCTGCACGGGCTTGCCGAGCGCGAGCGCGCGGGCGGCCACGGCGCCGGGACCCTTGCCGCTCAGCGAACTGTCGTCGAAGCGGCCCTCGCCGGTGATCACGACGTCGGCGGCCGCGAGCTTGGCCTCGAGATCGAGCCATGCGGCGACGAGATCGAAGCCGGGAAGCAGCTGCGCACCCGCGGCGGCCACGAGCCCGAACGCGATGCCGCCGGCGGCGCCGGCCCCGGGCTGGTCCATGAGCGAGTCCGGCTGCGCGCAGTGCTGGCAGAGCATCAGCGCGATTCGCGCGCTGGCGTGGTCGAGCCGGGCGACATCGTCGGGCTTGAGCCCCTTCTGCGGGCCGTAGATCGCGGCGGCGCCGCGCGGGCCGAGCAGCGGATTGGAGACGTCGCAGGCGATGCGGATCGGCGGGAGTTCCACCGGGATGGAGCCCGTGATCCGGTCGATCCAGTCCCACCACGTCGGGTATGGCGGCCGCACGGTGTCGTCCGTCGGCGAGCGGAACTCCAGCCCGAGCGCGGCGAGCGCGCCGAGCCCGAGGTCGCTGGTGGCGCTGCCGCCGACGCCCAGGACAATCGCCGCGACCTCCGCCTGTGCGGCCGCGAGCAGCAGCTGGCCGGTACCGAGGGTCGTAGTGTGCCACGGGTCGCGGAGGTCCGGAGGCAGCAGGGCGAGGCCGCTGGCTGAGGCCATCTCGATGACGGCGACCTCGGCCTCCTCGCGCGGCGCGGTCGGCAGCGCCAGGCGCGCACGGGCCGCGGGCGGGATGTTGGCCCAGGGGACGAGACCGAATGAGGCGTTGATGGGCTGGCCCCGAGGCCCCGTGACCGTGAGCGAGGCGAGCGTGCCGCCGGCTGCGGCGGTGAGAATCTCGGCGAAACCCTCGCCGCCGTCGGCGAGGGGACAGAGGTCAACGGTCCAGTCAGCATGACGGGACGCCAGTCCGGCGGCGGCGGCGGCGCACGCCTGGCGCGCCGTCAGGGCATCCTTGAATTTGTCGAAGGCCAGCAGCGCGCGCATGGGGCAGTGGGCGACAAGTACGCCGCCCGGCGGTCGGTCAAAAGCCGAAAATTACGGTCGGCAGGGATTAGGCCGGGGGAGTCCCAGTCGCTGGAACCGGGCCGGCTCAGTCCCCAATCCGCGCGAAACGCGGACGGACCTGGCCGCCGATCGTGACCTTCTCGACGAACATGCCCGCGGGCCGCACCCAGATCCCGCGCTCGCCGTAGAGCGCCTGATAGACGACCAGCGGCTCGAGCGTCTCGGAGTGGCGGGCGAGGGACAGCACGCGGTACTCGTTGCCCTTGTAGTGGCGGAAGAGTCCCGGGCGGGGCTCGGCGGGAAGCGGCGGCAGGGAGTTCATGCGGGTGATGCCGAGAGGCAAGCGATCACCCGCGGGCGTGCAAGCACCGGCCGCCGCGACGACGGGACTCAGCCGACGCCGTAAGGCGGAAAGGCCTCCTCCGGCTTCTTCTGCAGGTCCTCGAACAGATGGCGCACGATCAGGCGCAGGGGCTCGTCGGGTTCCAGCGGCAGGTTGTCGCCGAACTGGTGCGAGTTGTAGAGTCGGCAGTAGGCAATCTGGCCCTTGGCATCGAAGACGTAGACCTGGATGGCGCCGACCTTGCCATGGTGACCCCACACCTCGGCGCACAGCATGTAGCCGTCGAGCGGCGGCGCGGCCCGGCGCCAGGCGGCGTACTCGGCGCCCCGCGCCCAGAGGTACTTCAGCTGGTTGTGGCCGAAATCGGGGGCCGGGACGTCCGGCTTCCCTGGTTCGACCATCACCGGCGCCGACGTGGAGGCACGCAGCTCGCGGGCGAGCGCCTCGGCGATCGGCCGGCTCCAAGTGCCTTTGGGTCCGTCCTTCCACAGCACCGGTGCGACCCGGATGGGCCGGGTTCCGAGGGTCGCCCTGAACTCGGCGTACGCCACCCGGCACTTGGCCAGCTCGGCCTCGGAGGGTGCGCCAAACATGCGGGCGAACGGATAGAGCAGCACGTTGGCACCCGCGTGGAGGAAAGGGGCGGCCAGCCCTGCGACGAGCAGGACGGTCAGGATGCGGAGGGTTGATTTCTTCATGGCAAAGGGACTGCCCGGCGCTGTCACATTATCGGCCCGGTCGTGAAGGCCACGCCGCCAGAAGCGGCGGCGATGATGACGACGACCAGGGCGAGGCCGCCGACGACCAGGAAGGTCGTGCCAACCGGCTCGAACTGCCGCACCTCGAGCTTGGTGATGTCGTCAAAATTCACCCGCTGGTGTTCGCCCACGAAAGTGCCGGGCTCGATGGCGGTGACCTTGAACTCCTGGGTGTGGCCGTCGCGGGTGTGGGCCACGATGGTGTTGCCGACCTTGACCTCGTGCTTCTCCCCGGCCGGGGCGGATGGCAGCGCGGCGGTTCGCAGGGTGGTGCAGCCGGAAAGGAGCAGACTGAGGCTAAGCAGAGCGGCGAGGATGCCGCGCAGAACGGAGATGGGGTGGCTCCGGGTGGGATGGGTCTTGTTCATGGGGCGGGGTGGAAGCAGGATGGACGATGTCGCCGTCGACCGGGACCAGCATACCAGCCACCCCTGCCGGGGGTGAAATTGATAAACGCGATGGCGCGCATCGTCCGGGGTGATGGCACAAAAAAAAGCGGAGCCCGCGAGGGGCTCCGCTTCACCGGAGGTCGGTGGTATCGTTGACGAACTAGAACTTGGTGCCGTCGGCCTTGGTGCCGCAGAGCGAGACCTGCAGGCCCAGCTCGGCGGCGAGCGCGGCCTTGGTGTACATCGCGAGATCGGCCTCCGCGGCGGAGTTGGCGTAGGCAACGTGGATGTGGTTGGCCTTGTGGCGGGCCATCATCTGGTCACGCGTCACGCCATACGTGACCGCATGCATGATGGGCCACTGCAGGGTCGTCTCCTTCCAGCGGCGCTCGGTCTCGGCGCGCGGGAGCGTGATGACCTTGGCGCGGCCGAGGTCCATCTTGAGCCGGCCGCCCTCGACGAAGACGCGGCTCCAGACGATCTCGCCGGGCTTGGCGATGCCGCGGAGGGTGCCGCCGCCGAGGCGGAAGTACATGTACGGCTGGCGCAGCGAGTCGGAGCCGCGGTAACCGTCGACATGGTGGGCCGGCGGCGCGCTGCCGGAGATGAGGAAGACCCACACGTAATCCTTGGTGGTGCCGCTGCGGTCGAAGTCACCCCAGCGCAGGTCGTGGAGCGTGTTCTCGACGGGCTGCCCGAGCGCGGTGTGCACGCGGTTGGTCATGAGGCCGTCGAGGCCGGCGCACTCGTCAACCTCGTTGAAGTGCGTGAGCGGCTGGCCGTCGCGGATGATCTCGCCGCGGGAGTTGGCAACCGGCGGACGGTCGGAGTTGTTGAGCAGGCCCTCGACCAGGTCGGAGGCGGGCAGGAGATCCTTGAGGCCCTGCTGGTATTGGATGCCGATGGACTCGCAGCCGAACTCGTCGGCGATGCGGAGGGCGGCGACGTACATCTTGCACTGCCAGAGCACCTGGCCCTCGGTGAGATCGGTGTCCTCATTGGTCCCAAGGTGGAACTTCATGCCCTTTGCCTTGAGCCAGTTGTAGACCCCGCGCGCCTCGGTGTCGCTGACCTGGGTGGCGCCGTAGTAGAGGGCGGACTGGGACAGGCGCTCCTTGTATACGCCGGTGGGGAACAGCAGCTCGTCGGGGATGATGGCGTTGAACATGCCCATGCAGCCCTCGTCGAAGACGCCCATGATGGACTTCCGGCGGCGGAGATCCTCGGCGATCCGCTTCGCGGCGGCCTTCGCCTTGGCGGGCACCTGCGCCCGGGCGAGCGGGCGGACGTGGCTGACCGCGTGCTTGATCACACCGGTCTTCAGCCAGCCGGCCAGATGGCGGAGGAAGAACTCGTCGGTGAAGTCGGCGCTCCAGAGCGTGGAGTACTTCACGCCGGCCTTGGTGAGCGAGCCGTTGAGATTCAGCATGCCGACCAGGCCGGGGGCCGAGCCGGACCAGTTGGCGACGGTGAGAATCGGGCCCTGATGCGAGATGAGCCCGTGGAGGATGTGGTGCGAGTACTGCCAGACGGCCTCGGCCACGATGAGGGGCTGCTTCGGGTTGATCGTGGCGAAGACGGCCATGCCCTCCTTCTGGGAGGCGATGAAACCGTGCCCGAGTTCGGGCTTGTAGGGATGGGCGCGCACCAGCTGGTAGCCGAGCTTGGCGACCGCGGCGGTCAGCTGCTTTTCCATCGCTTCCTGGAACGCCCAGGTCTTTTCGTTGGCCGACTGGCGGAGGTCGCCGTTGGCAAGGAGGAGAATCGTCTTGGTTTTGGCCATGGGAGAGGGAGTTTTGGGTTTCCTAGTTAAAATTGACCGAGCAAGGGCCCAGAATGCACTCGATCTGGCTAGGGAGGAATGGATAGAAAAGGGAATCAGATGGATAAAATTGACCGCCCGTTGCCATCCGGCCTCCTCTCCCAGCAGGTCAGCCGGGCGCGCTATTTCTTTCACCACCTGGCGCCGCGGTCAGAGGGTCCGGCGGGGCTGGTGATGGGCGGGCGGGAGCACTGCAATCCCGACTATGCGATCCGGCGGGCGAGCTTTCCCTTTTACGGCCTCGAATTCGTCGCCTCGGGCCGCGGCACGGTGCGCCTGGACGATTGGGAGCATGCACTGAGCCCCGGCACGGTGTTTGCCTACGCGCCGGCGACGCGGTGCGAGATCCGCACGGACCCGGGCGACCCAATGGTGAAGTACTTCCTGTCGCTGTCGGGCTCCGACACGCCCCGGCGCCTGCGACGGTGCGGCGTGGCGATCGGCCGCGCCCGGCTGCTGGCGGCCCACGCCGAGGTGACGAGTGTGTTGGAGGACCTGCTGCGCGAGGGCCAGCGTTCCGGTGTGCTGGCGGAACGGATCGGCGCCACGCTGTTTGAGCTGCTGCTGTTGAAAATCCAGGACACCGCGACGCTGGCACCGCACGCCAGCGAGCCGGCGCGGGAGGCGTTCCTGCGCTGCAAGGCCCTGATCGACTCGCAGGCCGAGCGCCTCGGAACCCTCGAGGAGATCGCGGCGGCGGCGGGCGTCGAGACGTCGAGCGTCTGCCGCTGGTTCCGGCGTTACCAAGGCACGAGCCCCTACCAGTACCTGCTGCGACGGAAAATGAACCTCGCCGCCGAGCACCTGGTGGAAAATGGCGGCCTCGTGAAGGAGGCGGCGCAGCGGATCGGGTTTGCCGACCCCTACCATTTTTCACGTGCGTTCAAGTCCGTCCACGGCGTCGCACCTCAGGCGCTGCTGCGGTATAGACGAGCGGAGTAATAGGGCGGTACCCGCCCAAACGAACGCCGAACATCGAACGTCGGACGCCCAACGCCGAAGGATCGTCCGCGGCCAAGGCCGCAATGTGGCGACCTTCGATGTTCGGCGTCCGGCGTTGGGCGTTCGGCGTTCGTTCGGCCCCCTCACATTCAAACATTGCCGGCCGCTACCCCTCTCGTTTCGCTCCGGGCCATGGCTCAGAAAACCGCTCTTGTCACCGGCGCGTCGCGCGGCATCGGCCGCGGCATCGCGATCGAACTCGCCCGCGCGGGCTGCCGCGTGGCCATCAACTACGCCGGCAACGCCGAGGCGGCCGCCGAGGCGCTCGGGCTCGTCAAGGCGGCGGGTGGTGACGGCTTCATCGTCCAGGGCGACGTCGCCGTGGCGGCCGACCGGGAGCGTCTCGTGGCCGAGACGGTCAAGCAGTTCGGGCGGATCGATCTCCTCGTGAACAACGCCGGCGTGGCGCCCAAGGTCCGGGCCGACGTGCTCGACGCGGGGGAGGAGAGCTTTGATCGCCTCTACGCGATCAACCTCAAGGGTCCCTATTTTCTCACCCAGCTCGTGGCGAAGCAGATGCTCCGACAGGAGCCGGACGTCGAGGGCTTCCGCGGGCGCATCGTCAACATCACCTCGATCTCCGTCTACACCGCGTCGATCAACCGCGGCGACTATTGCATGGTGAAGGCCGGGCTCGCGATGATGACGAAACTCTTCGCCGACCGCCTCGCGAACGACGGCATCAACGTCTACGAGCTGCGCCCGGGCGTGATCGCGACCGACATGACCGGCGGCGTGAAGGAGAAGTACGACAAGCTAATCCTCAAGGACGAGCGGGGCATCACCCCGATCCGCCGCTGGGGCCGCCCCGAGGACATCGGCCGCGCCGTGCGGGCAATTGCCGAAGACCGTTTCCCGTTCACCACGGGCGCGGTGTTCGACATCGACGGCGGCTTCCACCTGCACCGGCTCTAGTCTGCCGTCGGTTGGATTTCGTCACAGAGAGCACAGAGGCGATCCAGAGTACACGGAGCCGGCCAGGCAATTTGGTGCCCCGACCGATTCGGAAGGTCTGGTCTTGGTGATCTCGGTGCCTCCTCCGTGACCTCTGTGACGTCCGCAGGTCCGCCTTTTTCGAAAATTCTAGCCGCGACGCGGTGTGCATTTCTTGCCGCGGTCCAAACCGCCCCAGTCCGAAAAAACGCGCTTCAGAGGGAAAGGTGTTAGCAATGGGCGTGAATTGCTATCACGCGGGTTTATATCGCGTTGCCACTACGGGCGGTGGATTGACGGGGTTGGGACCACTACGGATAGTGGTCGCCCCGCTCGAGCCTTAGGCGAAATCCGCCGGCTCCGAGAGGGTATTTTCTTCCCCAGATTTTTCATGAGCCCTCTCTCCGCTCCCCTGACCACCACCGACAACAACCCCGTTACGGCCGCCGCCCGGAAGGGTTCGCATCTGCTGAATCGTGCCATTGGGTCCGAGGCTCGCATGGTGGTGAAGCGCGACGGCACACGCGTGCGCTTCGATCTCGGCAAGATCACGCGCGCGATCGCGCTCGCGTTCCACGAGGTGCGCACGGACAACGCGCCGAATCCGTTCCGCGACGACGCGCTGGCGTGCTACGGGCTCGAGGCCGAGCCGTACCGCGAGGTGACACGCATCGCGGCGGGCGTCTCGCTGATGCTCGAGCTGTATTACCGCGAAGGCCGGCATCCGACGATCGAGCAGGTGCAGGATGCGGTGGAAAAGAGCATCGCGGCGGTCGGTCACTGGGAGGTCGCGCGGTCCTACATGCTCTACCGCGCCCGTCACGCCGAGCGCCGGCTGACTGCGTACGCCTACAACGGCCTGTCCGACTACATCGCGATGGCGAAGTACGCGCGTTATCGTCCCGAGCTCGGTCGGCGCGAGGTGTTCGTCGAGGGCGTCGAGCGCGTGCGCGACATGCACCTCGGGTTCTTCGCCGCGAAGCTGGAGCGGACGGTGCCGGCGGAGCTGCCGGCCGACCTGCGCGAGCTGGCGGGTGGGCAGGCCGCGATGCTGGCGCACGCTTGGGCCGGCAAGACGCTGACGGAGATCATCACCGACGCCTTCGCCCAGGTGGCGGCGAAGAAGGTGCTGCCGAGCATGCGGTCGATGCAATTCGGCGGGGAGGCGATCCTCCGCAATCACAGCCGGATGTTCAACTGCAGCTTCTCGAACGTCGACCGCCTGGAGTTCTTCCGCGAATTTTTCTTCCTGCTGCTGAGCGGCTGCGGCGTGGGCTTCTCCGTACAGAAGCACCATATTGCGTTGCTCCCGGCGCTGCCGGCGCGTGCGGCGGAGAACGATCTCCCCGTCTGGCACTACCGCATCGACGACACGATCGAAGGCTGGTCCGACGCGCTGCACGCGCTGTTCCTGTCGCACTACGAGGGCAAGCTGATCGAGTTTGACTACTCCGCCATCCGTCCGCGTGGCGCGCTGCTGCGCACCTCGGGCGGCAAGGCGCCGGGGCACCTGCCGCTCCGTCGCGCGCTCAACCTTGTCTCAGGGATCCTCACCCAGGCGGCCGGCCGCGGGCTGCGGCCGATCGAGGTCTACGACATCAACATGTTTGTCGCGAAGGCCGTGCTGGCCGGCGGCATCCGCCGCTCCGCGACGATCTGCCTCTTCTCCCCGGACGACGAGGAGATGATGAACGCCAAGACCGGGAATTGGTTCGAGACCAACCCGCAGCGCTCGGCGTCGAACAACTCCGCGGTCCTGGCCCGCAGCGAGCGCAACGGCGAGCACTTCCGCCGGCTGTTCAAAGCCCAGAAGGAATTCGGCGAACCCGGCTTTTACTTCTGCGATCACCCGGACGCGGGCTGCAACCCGTGCGCCGAGATCAGCCTGCTGCCGGTGGTCGACTGGGAACTCTCCCCGGCGGAACTCGAGCAGCTGTACCGTCACGGCTACAAGGGCGACCTCCCGGGCACCACGCGTCTGGCCGGTTTCCAGCACTGCAATCTCACCACGATCAACGGCCACGCCGCGGTTAACGAGGCCGCCTTCTACAAGGCCTGCCTTGCCGCCACCGCCATCGGCACGCTCCAGGCCGCCTACACCGACATGCCGTATCTCGGCCCGGTCACACGGCTCATCAACGAGCACGACGCGCTCCTCGGCGTCTCGATCTGCGGGTTCATGGACAACCCGTCCGTGCTGTTTGACCAAGAGATCCTCGCCCAGGGCGCGCGGCTCTGCCGGGCGGCCAACCGGATGATCGCCGAACTGATCGGGATCCGTCCCGCCGCGAAGCTCGCCACCTGCAAGCCCGAGGGCACCGCCTCGCTGATCCTCAACGCCGCGTCGGGCATCCACCCGCACCACGCTCGCCGCTACTTCCGCCGCGTGCAGGCCAACCGCAAGGAGCCGGTGTATGCGTTCTTCAAGACTTCGAACCCGCAGATGACCGAGCCGTCGGTCTACAACCCGGATACCGACGACGTGATCTGCTTCCCGGTCGAGGCGCCGAAGAAGGCGATCCTTCGCAAGGACCTCACTGCGGTGCAGTTCCTCGAGCTCGTGAAGCTCGTGCAGCAGAACTGGGTGATCACTGGCGGCGACCCGGCGTCGCGCTCGCCGAACCTCCACCACAACGTCTCGAACACCTGCACGGTGCGGCCCGACGAGTGGGACGAGGTGGCGGACTTCATCTGGGCGAACCGCGCGTACTTCACCGGCATCTCGCTACTCCAGGACGCGGGCGACAAGGCCTACCTCCAGGCGCCGCGCGAGGAGGTGGCGACCGAGTCGGACGTCCAGCGCTGGAACGCGCTCAAGCCGAACCGCGTCGACTACACCGAGATGCGTGAGCAATCCGACGAGACCGAGCTCAAACAGGTCATCGCCTGCGCCGGCGGCGCGTGTGAGCTGACCTGACCTCTCGTCTCTATCTGTTCACCACGAAGGACACGAAGTGCACGAAGATCGGGCCGCCTGAACTTTGCGCCCCTAGCGGCCTTGGCGGTGAACCGGATCGTAAATCAAACCTAGTTTACCGCGAAGGCCGCTAAGACCGCCAAGGCCGAGGTCTGGTCTTCGTGCGCTTCGTGCCCTTCGTGGCCAAGAGAAGTTTCCGCTCGCGACTGACCGGGCGGAGCGCAGCGTCGGCGGCATGCTGCTGACCTGTCAGGCCGGTTTCGAATCGCTGCTCGAGCGTGAGCTCGCCGCGGCGGGCGCCGCCGTGCTGGAAAAGGGGCCGGGCTGGGTCAGGACTGGCGAGTCCGCCTTCCGGGAGTCGCTGGCTTTCGCGCACCTCGAGTTGAAGTCGCCCGTGGAAGTCCGCGGCGAGTCGGTGAACGCGCTGGCGCAGCGCATCGCGGACTTCCTGCTGGCGAGCCTGAAGGGCGAGCGCATCGAGGCCGCCTGGCCGAATCTCTGGCTGGGTCCCGCGGAGCTGGTCGGGCTCGGCCGACGCATGGGCAGCGTGCAGGACGCATGCGGCGAGATCCTGCGGAAGCGACTGTCGCGCGTGGCGAAGCTCGCGGTGCCGGACCTGCCGCGGGGCGCTGGCGCGGTGCGGGGGCTGTTTGTGTTCTTCACGGATTTTGGCCGCGCGTGGGTGGCCCGCGACGCTTGGGTGCACGGGCCGCGGCGCATGGCGGACGACGACCTGGCGCCGTCGCGCTCGTACCTGAAGGTCGAGGAGGCGTATGTGGTCCTCGGGCGCGAGCCGGCGACCGGTGAAACTGTCTGTGACTTGGGCGCGGCCCCCGGCGGCTGGAGCTACAGCGCGGCCAAGCGCGGCGCGCGCGTGGTGGCGATCGACAATGGTCCGCTGAAGGGTGGGGCGCTCGATCACCCGCAGATTGAGCACCGGCGCGAGGACGCGTTCCGGTTCGCGCTGGCCGCAGGCGCGAACTTCGACTGGCTGTTCTGCGACATGGTCGAGGAGCCGCATCACGTGCTCCAGCACATCGTGGAGCCGTGGCTGGCGCGTGGCTGGTGCCGTCGTTTTGTGGTGAATCTCAAGTTCGGCCGCGTCGACCCGGTGGCCCTGCTGCGCGAACTGCGCGCCCCGGAGTCGCCGCTGGTGCGTCACGCGACGAACGTACGCATCGTGCACCTGTATCACGACCGCGAGGAGTTCACCGTGGTGGGCGATGCGGTGGTTGGCGGGAACCACTAATTCTCGCTAATCTTCGCTCATGGCTCGGTGACAGACCTCGGTCTGTGTGGCGGGGATTAGCGAAAATTAGCGCAGATAAGCGGTTTCCCTAATCCGCGTCCGAAAATTCACCGGATGCCGTTTTCCGGGCTAGTAATTCGGTGGCGGCGGGTGCTTGATTGGGCTTCTTTTCCTCCCATGAAACGCACGCTCCTGAATCTGTTCCTGGCCGCGTGGCTGCTCCCGCTGGCCGTGTTGGCCGGCGACCCGGCGTTCACTGGCCGGTGGCGCCTCGACACGGCGCGCAGCACCGCGCTCGACGGCTGGTCGACGCTTGATCTCGTGATCTCGCTCGACGGCTCCAAGGTCACACTCTTCCACGACCTGACGTGGCACTCCACCAAGGTCACGGCGACCAATGTCGTGGACACCGCCCAACCCGCGACGCAGAAGGATTTCTTCCGCCTGGACCAGCGCCACATGGCGGTCTACGCGCGCCCGGGCGAGACGACGCCGGTCACCGCCGGCTGGCTCGACGCCGGCCGCACGCTGCGCGTCGAGGCACAGGTGCCGCTCGAGACCTCGCAGGGCAACACCACGATGCGGCTGTACCAGGAGTACCGCCTGATCGAGGGGAACAACGAACTCGTGCTGATCGAGCTGCACCACACCCGCAGCCGTCCGCTCGTCTATCTCTTCACCCGCGTGCCGGCGGAGGCGGCCAAGAAATAATCCCATGAAAAAGCTCCTTTCCTGCCTGATCCTCGCCCTCGCCGCCGCGGTTACGCTGCGCGCCAGCGCTGCCGCCCCGGCCCGCGAGTCGTTCGTGATGCATTTCGACTCCGACTGGAAGATCGTCTCGGGTCTGCCCGAGAAGGCCATGCTGATCGGCCTCCAGGGTCTCGCCAACCGCGCGGAGCCCCGGTTCTACATCGTGCATGCGGCGGATTTCCCCTGGGAGATCACCGGCCCGCTCAAGGACTTCTACGAGCGGAAGCACGGCGTGCACTTCACCGAGCTGAAGACCGCCGACGAGGCGCTCGCGCACTTCGCGCAGTACGCCAAGGGCTATGTCGTCTGGGACCCGGCGGTGATGCCGACAATGAACGTCGCGTACACGATCGCGGGACTCGAGGACGGCGTCATCGTGACCCCGGCGCTGATCCCGCTGGCGGAGCGTCACGGGCTCAAGCTCATCGATGACCTCCGCGGCCGTTACAACGGCAAGACCGACGCGCAGATCTACACCGATGCCAAGGCCCGCTATTGGGCGCGCTGCAGCCACGACAAGCTCATGCTGATGGGCGGCCACCGCGGCGACATCCGCATCCCGGGCATCGCCGACTGGGGCGTGCGCGAGAAGATGTTCTTCCACGACCTCTCGGCCAACCCGGTCCACGCCGACGAGCTGGCGCTGGAGAAGCAGTTTTTCTCCGAGCTGAATCCCGGCGGCACGATCTTCGGCTGGCACGTCTACGGCAAGGACACCGAGGAGCAGCACACCACGCTGATCTCGACCTACGGCCTGAAGATGGAGGGCCTGCAGAGCCTCCCGAACCTCTCCTACAACTGCCAGTTCACGTTCACGCCCGGGTTCAAGTTCACGAACAACCACTCCGTGGCCCGCGACGCGAAGCTCACGGCGCAGGAGAAGGTCTACATCTCGTTTGTCCAGTCGGACGGCATCGGCATCGGCGTCTGGACCAAGCCCGGCCGCGGCCGCATGCCGCTCGCCTGGGGCGCGATCATGGGCTGGGTGAAATTCTCGCCCGCCGCGCTCGAGTACTTCCATGAGTCCGCCACGCCGATGGACTACTTCATCGGCGGTCTCTCGGGCCCGTCGTACATGTACCCGAATCACATCCCGGCGAACCGCTTCGGCCTGCTCATGCAGGAGGCGAACGACCTGATGGCGGCGCTCGACGAGCGCATCTTCGAGATCATGGACAACTCGGCGGCCGACGGAAATCTCGGCAATGCCGACCTCACGAAGGAGACGGTGGACCGCTACTACGCCGCGTTCCCGAACGTGATGGGCTTCATCAACGGCTACGGCCCGGCCCGCACGCGCGACCTGCGCGACAGCCGCCCGCTGATCTCGTACGACTACTACATCGACCCGCGCCGTCCGCGCGAGGAGGTCACGGCCGACATGAACGAGCTCATCGCGCTCAATCCGAAGCGGCCGTACTTCCTCCTGATCCACGTCCGCGAGTCGAACGACGTGAACAGCCTCGTCGGCGTGATCAAGCAGCTGCAGGGCCCGGTGGAGGTCGTGCCGCTCGACGTGTTCATGAAGTACGCGGCCGACAAGAAGACCTACACGACCCGCTACCAGCTCCCGACGGATCCGAAGCACTTCAAAGGATACTGAGCTGCGTCCCGCCGCGGCGGGACGCAGCCGGAGTTCGGAGATCGCAGTTCGGAGTTCGTTTCTGGCCTCCGAATTCGGCGCTGATTGCGTGTGCATGCGCTAAGAGTCACGCAGACGTGCCCAGAGCCAGCCGAACTACGATCTGCGAACTGCGATCTCCGAGCTCCGGCGCCGGCGGCAAGCCGTCGCTTGCCGCCGGCGCGTTTCGGTCTTCAACTGAGTCCATGGCAACCACACCTCCGGCGGGACCGCGGGAATCTGACGCGCCGGAGCCGCGCGCCGAGTCGGCGCGGGCTGGCGAGCTGCGGCTCTGCGGCCTGACAGCGGTGCGGGCGCGGTTCGCGCGCGAACCGGGTTCGATCAAGCGGCTGTATTTCGACCGCGAGACCGGCCGCAAGATCGGCGTCATCTGCCGCGTGCTGGCCCGCGACCGGAAGATCTATCGCCAGGTCGAACCGGCCGAATTGGAGAAAATCGCGGGCTCGGTGCACCACGGCGGCGTCGTGGCCGTGACCACGCTGCCGACCCTGAAACAGCCGTCATCCTCAGACGTGGCTGCGTGGGCGCGGCGCGGCGAGTCGCTGCTCGTGCTCGATCGGATCGGCAACGCGCACAACCTCGGCGCCATCGCGCGCACCGCAGCGTTTTTCGGCGTGCCGCGGATCGTGATTCCCGATGACCCCTCGGCGGCGCGCCCCAACGACGCGGCCTACCGCGTGGCCGAGGGTGGATTCGAATCGCTCGAGGTCTGGCGGGTTGCCCGTCTGCCGGAGTTCCTGCCCGCGCTGGCGGAGGCCGGTTACGAGGTTGTCGGCGCCGCCACGCGCGGCGGTGCACTGGGCGGGCGCGCCGGTGGCGGCACTGGTGCTCGACCGAAGCCGGTGGCCCTCGTGCTCGGCAACGAAGAGGAGGGACTTTCGCAGGAGGCGGCGAAGGCCTGCACGCGCTTGGTAACCATCCCCGGCAGCGGACTCGTGGAATCGCTCAATGTCTCCGTCGCCGGCGCCGTGCTGATGTGGGAGCTGCTGCGGCGAAGCGGCCGCGCCTGAGGCGCGGCGAGTTTTAGCCGCAAGAAGGCGCAAAAGGCGCAGAGAGACGCCGGCTTGGCTGACAGCTGATTGCTGAATGCTGACAGCTCGCTCTGCGCCTTTTGCGCCTTTCTGTGGCCAATCGATTTGGAGCGCCTACCTCTCCGAACCCTTTCAACCTTAAACCCTCAACCTTCAACTCCCAAGAGGCGCTCTGCGCCTCAATAGTCATCCATGATGAACCACATGATCCACGTCAGTCCGATGCTGATGAGGATCACACCGGAGAAGGCGTAGACGGCGGTCATCACATTGAGCCCGATCAACAGCGCGGTGAGGATCAGGGCTCCGTTCACGCCGATCATCAGGGTCCAGTAGTCGCGTTTGCGGCGCGAGGGCCGGCGTTCCTCCATCGCGACCTGATAGAGTCCTCGCTCGCGGTCGCGTTCGAGGTTGGCGCGCAGGATGGCGTGCACGTCGTTGCTGGCGGGCGGGGCGATGGACGAGGGCAGGGGGCCGTCCGCCGGCGGCTTGAGTGGCTTGTTCGCGAGGTCGAGCAGGTCGCGCACTTCGAACGACGGCACGGCGTCGAGTCCCTGGACCGGCGGGTTGTCGCGCTCGAACTCGCGATCCTTGAAACGGATCTCGCGACGCGGGGCCTCCGGGGTGGGGTCGGTCGGTTCGGGCACGCCGGGAGGAAACTCCTTTCGCTCCGGTCGGCCAAGCGCAAAGGCGATTTACGGTTGGACGCTTTTCCGCTTCCCACCGCCCGGTTCCGGGGCATTGGTGATGACAACAAGGATTCAACCCCGATCCCCATGGTTTCCCCTGTCTCCCCACCTGGCAGGCCGGCGGCGCAGTTTGATTGGCCGCTGGCTTACGAGGCCGAGCGTTTGCTCGGCCGTTACATCGAAGCCTTCCTCTCCCGTCATGCCTTCGCCCGCCGCCTGGCGGAGCGGATGCGGGACGAGACGGGCACGGACTTCTACGAATGGGTCGATTACCTCGTGTTGTCGCCCGCCCACGCCGACGAGCTTCGCGCCGTCGGCCTCGTCGAGGAGGCGGTGGAGGCACCGCCCGGTCTAACTGTCTTCCATCACCCGCGGGCCATGATGCCCCGCGTGCTGCTGGGCGCGGCAGGCGGCGTCAGTGGCACGCCGTCGGTGCTGGCGGTGCGCCCCGAGTCGCTCGTCGATTTCCTGTCGCACCACGGTCTCACCGTTCCGATCGAGGGCGAGTTCGGCGCGCGCCTGCGCCGGGCCGTGATCGCGACGGAGCAGGGTGCACGGCTCGAGGTGGTTGAGCGTCTCGGCTGGCGCGGCTTCACCATCGAGCCGCCCACGCCCACCGGTGCCGCCGCGGTCGTGAAGGCCCGCGAGCTCTTCCGGATGCGACGTCGCCACTTCGCCGACGACGTCGACGGCGTGAAACACGCGTTCCAGGTGCTCGACCAAGTGCTGGCGCTCGTCCCCCGCGACGTGGCGTGCGAGCTCTTCTTCGCCGAGGAGCGCGCCTTCTGGGAATTCCGCAACCGGGCCGGCCGCATCCAGCGCCGCCGGCAGGACGCGCTCGGGCTTGGCTGGGGCAATCACGACCATCACACCTTCCGCTGCTCGCGTCGCCTGTTCCCGGATCTGGTCCAGTTTCTCACGCGACTCGGACTCGAGAAACGCGAACGGTTCTACGCCGGCGACGAGGCCGGCTGGGGCGCGCAGGTCATGGAGGCGCCGGCCGTGGGCATCGTTGTCTTTGCCGACGTGGACCTGAAGCCGGGCGAGATCGACATCGATTTCGCGACCCAGCGGCTGCCGGACCTGCCGGCGCTGCGGACCGTCGGACTGTGGTGCGCGCTGCATGGCGACAGTTTCCTCCAAGCCGGCATGCATCACCTCGAGGCCCGCTTCGACTTCGTGCGGCTCCGTGACCAGCTCGCTGGCGAGGGCGTCACCACGATGAAGCCGTTCTCCGACTTCGCGTTCCTCCGGCAGGCCTTCACCGAGGGCGAGCGCTGGACCGTGCGCCCCGAGCGAGTGTCTGCGCTGCAGGAGAGCGGGCTCATCACCGCGGCCCAGGCGGAGGGTTTCCTCCGCGACGGCGCCATCGGCAGCCATCTCGAGAATCTCCAGCGCAAGGGCGGCTTCAAGGGCTTCAACCAGAAGGCCGTCAGCGCCATCATCTCCGCCACGGACCCGCGCAAGGTCCAACAGGCTCATTCGCCCGAATAACGGGCGTTCCGTCCCTCCCGCGGAAGACGCGGATGGTCGCGGATTGAAGTCAGCTATCCGCGTTCATCCGCGCCATCCGCGGAATCCCCAACCTCATCTCTCTCCATTCCCATGAAGATCGGAATCATCGGCGCCGGCAAAGTCGGCGCCACCATCGCCACCCTTCTCGAAACCTGCCGGTTCTGCCGGAGCGTCGTCCTGGCCGACACCCGCGTCGACGTGAATCTCCGCGGTCTCCGCAAGGCCCGCCTGCGCCAAGTGGACGTCGCCAATCGGGCCGAACTCGCGAAATTCGTCCGCACCGTCGACGCCATCGTCAGCGCCGCACCTTACTTCCTCAACAAGCCCATCGCCGAGGTCTGCGCGTCGGCCGGGGTGTCGTATTTCGATCTGACGGAGGACGTCGACACGACGAATTTCGTCCGCCGGCTCGCCGCGAAGAAGGGCCGTGCGACGTTCATGCCGCAGTGCGGCCTCGCCCCCGGCGCGATCAACATCGTCGGCGGCTCCCTGGCGTCGTCGTTGTCGTTCGTGCGCCACTGCGAGATGCGCGTCGGCGCGCTGCCGCTGAATGCCAGCAACCAGATGAAGTATTACCTGAGCTGGAGCACCGCTGGCCTCATCAACGAGTACTGCCAGGTCGGCGAGGCGCTTCACGCGGGCCGGCGCGTCACGACCATGCCGCTCGACGGCATCGAGCGCATCACGATCGACGGCACCGAGTACGAGGCGTTCAACACCTCCGGCGGCGTCGCCACGATGTGCGAGACCTTCGAGGGCAAGGTCCAGGAGCTGAACTACAAGACGATGCGCTACCCCGGGCATCGCGACCTGATGAAGTTCCTGCTGCACGACCTGAACCTCGCGCCGCGGCAGGACCTCGTGACCCAGATATTCGATCAGGAAGTGCCGCTCACGGAGTCGGATGTCGTGGTGTTTTACGTCAGCGTCGTCGGCAACGACAAGGGCGGCAGCCTCAAGCAGCGGAGCTTCATCAAAAAGATGCGCGGCGGCACCGTGCGCGGCCGGCGACTCAATGCCATCCAGCTCACGACGGCCGCCGGCGTGGTTGCGGTCCTCGAGCTCTACGCGCGCGGCCGGCTTGGACCCGGTTTCGTGAAGCAGGAGTCAGTCGCCCTGAAGGACTTCCTCGCCACCCAGTGGGGCGGGAAAGTGTACGGCGGCTGACCCCGGAAAATCACCTCGCCCGTTGACCCATCTCCCCGCCCGCGCAGTTTGTGGGAAAAGTTACCCGCGAGACACCTTTCCGAGACAAAGGACGTGTTTCCAACCCGTACCCCTGATGCTGATTTACCACGAAGAACACGAAGAACACGAAGCCCGGATAGCAAGGCCTGGGCTTCGTGCTCTTCGTGTTCTTCGTGGTGAACATGGACCTGTTGCACATCCTGTAGTCTAGCGTCACACTCTCGACCTCGAACCCCGTTCCGACCATGGCCACCACCGTCAAGAAAACCGTCGCCGAGATCTTTCCCCGCCTTGGCCTGAAGGTGCACAACCGCGGGGTGTTCGGCGGCGAGTGGTTTGGTGAAGGCGCCCCGATCGAGAAACACTCGCCGATCGACGGCAGTCTGCTTGGCTACGTCTCAACCGCGACCCATCCCGACTACGACCGTGCCGCCGCCGCCGCCCAGCGGGCCTTCCGGGTCTGGCGCGATGTCCCGGCGCCGAAACGCGGCGAGGTGGTGCGGAAATTCGGCGAGGCGCTCCGCGCGCACAAACGCGACCTCAGTCGGCTCGTCTCCCTCGAGGCGGGCAAGATCGTGGCCGAGGGCGAGGGCGAGGTGCAGGAGATGATCGACATCTGTGACTTCGCGACTGGTCTCTCACGCCAACTCCACGGCCTGACCATCGCGACGGAACGGCCGGGCCACCGCATGATGGAGCAGTGGCACCCGCTTGGCGTGGTGGGCATCATCTCGGCGTTCAACTTTCCGGTGGCCGTCTGGGCCTGGAACAGCGCGCTCGCCGCGGCCTGCGGTGACGCGACGCTGTGGAAACCCTCCGAGAAAACCCCGCTGACGGCGGTTGCCTGTGTGAAACTGGCCGAGCGGGTCTGTCGCGACTGCGGGGTGGACCCGGCGGTGTTCTCCCTCGTCTCGGGCGACGGTGCCAACGTCGGCGAACTGCTGGCGGCGGATCCGCGGGTGCCGCTGGTGTCCGCGACGGGCTCGACCCGGATGGGCCGTCGCGTGGGGGAAGTCGTGGCCAAGCGCTTCGGCCGCTCGCTGCTCGAGCTCGGCGGCAACAACGCGATCATCGTGACGCCCTCGGCGGACCTGAAACTGGCGGTGCGGGGGATCCTCTTTGGCGCGGTTGGCACGGCCGGGCAGCGCTGCACGACGACCCGGCGATTGATTGTCCATGAGTCGGTCGAGACCAAGCTGCTCCGGGCGCTGGTTGACGCGTACGGTCAGGTGCGGATCGGCAATCCGCTCGACTCGCGCACCCTGATGGGCCCCTTGATCGATGTGGACGCGGTGGAGCACTACGCGGAGGCGATCGCGTCCGCGAAGAAGCACGGCGGACGTGTGCTTTTCGGCGGCAAGCGCCTGACGGGCGCGGCATATGCCAGCGGCCGGTACGTGACGCCCTGCATCATCGAGGCGGAGAACAACTGGGGCATCGTGCAGCACGAGACCTTTGCCCCGATCCTGTACGTGATGACCTACCACCAGTTCGAAGAGGCCATCGCGCTCCAGAACGGCGTACCGCAAGGCCTGAGCTCGGCGATCTTCACGAACGACATGCGCGAAGCTGAGGCGTTCCTCGCGGCGCGCGGCAGCGACTGCGGCATAGCGAACGTCAACCTCGGCACCAGCGGTGCCGAAATCGGCGGCGCCTTCGGCGGAGAAAAGGAAACCGGCGGCGGCCGCGAGAGCGGCAGCGACGCCTGGAAAACCTACATGCGCCGCCAGACGGCGACCATCAACTACTCGAAGGATCTACCCCTCGCGCAGGGTATCCAGTTCGGCGGTTGAGTCGGAGGAGGAGCAATCCGCTTCAAACCTTGCACAGGAGGTAACGGAGGTGGGGGAACCGCTAATTTGCGCTGATCCCCACTAATTGGATCTGGTTTGGTCGTAGCAGCCGACGTAAGGAGGCTGAGCATTCAGACCCTATTAGTGGAGATTAGCGGAAATTAGTGGTTCCCTCTCTCGGTTACCGCTCCAATCCGCCCTTCGACCGCCATGAAGATCCAGCCCATTACCGACGCTGACCGAAAGCACTACCGCGATTCCGGCTACTTTGTCATTCGCCAGGTCATTCCCGCGGGCCTCCTGCGCGACCTGCGGCGCGAGGCGGCCAAGGCCCACGATATTGCCGTGCGGCTCCACGGCCCACAGACCCAGCGGCTCGCCCCGCTCAAAGCTCACGCCGCGGAGCTCGACCTGCGTCCCTTCCGCGAGTTCGACCACATCGAGGGACTGAACGACGCCATTCAGGCGCTGCTCACGCCGGAGCACTCGCTCAGGCCCACCGAGGATGCCTGCCTGCTGTTTGGACCCCGCGAGCGACCCTGGTCGACCGAATGGCATCGTGACTGGCGCGATCACGTGCTCGAGGCGGAGTTTCAGGCCGAGATCGGCGACGCCCGCTGGCAGGAGATCGCCACCGACTTCCGCCTCTGGAACCAGGTCAATTGCCCGCTCTACGAGGATACGGCCACGTGGTACGTCCCGGGCAGCTTCAAGCGCGTGCACAACACCCCGGAGGAAATGCGGGTGTACGCGTCCACCACCCAGCAGGAGCTCTGGGACGAATCGCGTCGTCGGACCGACGAGGAACTCGAGGAATTCTGCCTGCGCTACTGCCAGGCCATGCCAGGGGCGGTTCAGCTCGTGCTCAATCCCGGTGACTTCTGCATCTATCGAAATGTCGGCTGGCACATCGGAAACTACGTGCCGTACCGGAAGCGCGCGACCATCAACACCCATTGCTTCACGCCGGCGTACGCCAAGTTCGCCGCCGATTACAGCCACATGCTCAAGGCGGTCGAAGCCGGCATCGAGCGCCACGCCCGAATGGCCAGCACGTAGATCGAAGTCAGACTGAGGGACAGCTCGCTCCCTCATACCTTGCACAGGAGGTAACGGAGGAGGGGAACCGCTAATTCTCGCTGATCTTCACTAATTGGAATCGAATACGTGCCTTGGTTTTGCCGGACCTAGATTAGTGAGGATCAGCGAGGATTAGTGGTTCACCCGACCGGGTCCGAAGACCTGAAGGAACTGTTACGCAATTTTCGTGGACGCAGAGCGGGTGGCTCGCTGTGCTGGGCGCCCGTATGAACTTTCGCCCTGTTTCCCTGATTCTCGTTGTCACGCTCGGCGTCTGGTCGGGCCTTCGCGCGGAGACTCCTCCGTCGACGCCCCCGGCCCATGCCGGCAAGCACGCGAAGCCGGAGAAACCGGAGACCGAGCTCGAGAAAACCATGTCCACGATGGGCAAGGCCTGGCGCCAGGTGCGCAAGGAGGCCCGCGACGGCCAGCTGAGCGCCGCGACGGCCAAGCTCGTCGCCACCGTTCGCACCAATGCCGAGGCGGCGGGCAAACTGACGCCCCAGCTCGAACTGGAACGCCCGGAAGGCGAGCGCGCCAAGTTTCATCAGGGCTATCAGGCCCAGCTCAAGAAGCTCATCGCGAAGCTGACCGACCTCGAGGCGGCGCTGACCGCGGGTGACACGGCGAAGGCCGGTCACCTGATCGGCGAGGTCAACGACGTGATGAAGTCCGGGCACCAGGACTACCGGAAGCCGGACGAGGACTAAGCCGCGGCGGACATCGGAGATCGCAGATCGTAGTTCGCAGTTCGGCGATCTGAGTTCGATCGCTGGAGGTTGGAATCTGGAATTCGAACTCGGGCTACACGGCTCTCGTCCCCGAGCCGAGCCGCAGTCGTGGTCTTTCGATCTCCGAACTCCGATCTGATCAGGAGCTGGATCGCGATCCATCGCGATCCAGCTCCTGATCAGATCTCCCAACTGAGTGGTTCGTCGCCGAGCATGCCGCCGGCGCCGGGGCTGTGGCGGTCGCGGATCACGAGGTGGTCGCCCTTGTAGAAGGCCAGGGAATTGGTCGGCACCGAGCGCATGATCCAGACGTTCGAGCCGATGATCGAATTCGCGCCGATAACCGTGTCGCCGCCGAGGATGGTGGCGTGGGCGTAGATCGTGACGTGGTCGCCGATGTCCGGGTGCCGCTTGATGCCCTTCACGGGATTGCCGGCGGCGTCGGTCTCGAACGACTTCGCGCCGAGGGTGACGCCCTGGTAGAGCTTCACGTTGTTGCCGATGCGCGCGGTCTCGCCGATCACGACGCCCGTGCCATGGTCGATGAAGAAGTGCGTGCCGATTGTCGCGCCGGGATGGATGTCGGTGCCGGTGCGCTCATGCCCGTACTCCGTGAGCATGCGCGGCAGCAGCGGCACGCCGAGCCGGTAGAGCACGTTGGCAAAGCGCTGCACGGAAATCGACAGGACGCACGGGTAGGCGAGGATGATCTCCTCGACGCTCCGCGCGGCGGGGTCGCCCTGGTAGGCCGCCGTGACATCGGTCTGGATGATCTGGCGCAGCGCGGGCAACCGGCCGAGCGCATCGGCGGCGAGCGCCTGTGCGCGGGCGGCCGGCGACGGATCGCGGGCGAACGTCAGGCACTTCTCGATTTCCGCCGTGAGTTGCTGGTGCACCCCCGTGAGCAATCGGTCGACGAGCCCGGGCACGTCCTTCTTCGTCAGGGCCGAGGTCTCGAAGAAGCCCGGGAACATCAGGTGCATGTAATCCGACGCGAGCCGCTGCACCGAGTCCTGCGCCGGCAGGTTCACCCCGTCGAGGTGGTTGATGCCACCCTGCTGGTCGTAGGAGTCCAGCAGTGCCTGCTTGATGGGGTGGAGGTTCATTTTTAAGTGGCGCGTAGCGGGTAGCGTGTAGCGAGTAGGGGACGTGCGGAGAACGAGGGTAGGACGTGGGCGTGCCAGTGTTCGATTCGGATGCTCGCTACTCGCTACTCACTACCCGCTACTTTTCAAATGTGATACATCTCGTTGCCGGTCCGGGTCACGAGCGTGTCGAGCGTGCAGTCGCGGGTCTTCTCCTCGATCGCGGCGCGCAGGTCGGTCCAGACCTCCTTCATGCGCCGGCCGGTCCGGCCGCGGTAGTTGCCGCTGAACTCGACGACCTCACCCTCGACGGCCTTGATGATGTCGTAGAGCGAAATCTGCTCGGGTGGACGGGCGAGCGCGTAGCCGCCCTGGATGCCGCGCTTGCTGGTGATCAGGCCCTCGTCACGCAGTTCGCAGAGGATCTGGGCGAGAAAATTGGACGGGATGGCCTCGGCCTCGGCGAGGTGCTCGATCCGGGTGAATTCGCCCGAGCCGTGAAGACGCGCCATCTCGGCCAAGACTCGGCAGGCATAGTCGACTTTGACGGAGATCTTCACTGAACCAGTAAACCTGAGCTCGCGCACGAGGAGCAATCCAGATCTGCCGGGCTGGCCGCCGGCTGGCGTTCGCGCTTATGCGGGGTGGGTGTGCGACTTAAAAGGCGTTGGCCGTCGGCATAACACCGTTGAGCCGGCCGGACAAAGTCCCTGTGGTGGTGGGGCTTTCCATGATGACCTCGCGCGAACGAATTCTCACGGCAGCCCGACGCGGGCGCCCGGACCGGGTGCCGCTGGACATCTGGATGACCCCGGAAGTGCGCGACCGCCTCCTGGCGCATTTCGGGGTGGCGACCGAACCGGAGGTTTGGACGAAGCTGCATCTCGACAAGATCGTCGGCGTCGTCCCGCGCTACGTCGGCCCGCCCGAGCGCGTGCTGCCCGGCGGCATGCGCCAGGTGCCGCCGTGGTGGATCACCGTCAGCGAGATCAACTACGGCACGGGTCACTACAGCGAGCCGGTGGGCTGGCCGCTCAAGGACGCCACGACGATGGCGGAGCTCGAGGCCTTCGAATGGCCCAGCGCCGACTGGTATGATTTCTCCACCATCGAGGCGCAGTGCGACGCGTGGCCGGAGAACGCGATCGAGGGTTGCTACACCGCGCCGTTCTACTGGCACAACCACATCCGCGGTCTCGAGCAGAGCTGTGTCGACCTGGTCGCGGAGCCCGAGCTCACGGAGTACATGCTCGGCCGCATCACCCAGTTCTGCTGGGACTACGCGAACCGGTTCTTCGAGGCGGGGAAGGGCAAGATCCACCTGACCCAGGTCACCGACGACTACGGCTCGCAGCACGACCTGATGATCAGCGCCGAGTGCTACCGGCGGTGGTTCAAGCCGCTCCAGAAAAAGTTCATCGACCTCGCGCACCAGGCCGGAGCGGTCGTCATGCACCACGACGACGGCGCGATCCGGCGCATCATTCCCGACCTGATCGAAGTCGGGGTGGACATGCTGAACCCCATCCAGCACGTGTGCCCGGGCATGGACATGCCCGGCCTCAAGCGCGACTTCGGGGTCCACCTCAGTTTCCACGGCGGCGTGGACAACCAGGACGTGCTCCCGCACGGAAGCGTCGACGACGTGCGCCGCGAAGTGCGCGATTGCCTCAATCAGCTCGGCGCCGGCGGCGGCTACATTCTCGCCCCCTGTCACAATATCCAGCCGGTCACGCCCACCGAGAACATCATCGCGATGTACGAGACGGCTTGGCACGAGGGTTGGTATTAGCGCCGCGCGCTGCGCAGCACTAGGAGTTGGGAGCTTGAAGCTGGGAGATGGAAGACATGCTCCGCTCTCGATTGCGGTGGGCCGAGTCAGTTCCATCTCCTAGCTACTATCTACCATCTGCTACCGCACCGACCGATTCGGTCGGTACGGTCTTCAGATGACGAAGTCGGTGGCGTCGGGGCGGATGACCTCGGTCGGGGCGTGGAGCATGCCGGCGGCGACGGTGGCGTGGGTGCCGGGCTCGATGAGGATGAACGAACCGGTCAGTCGATTGGATTCGTAGGCGTCGAAAAACACCGGCTTGGCAGTGCGCAGACGGATCTCGCCGATGTCGTTCAGCGCCAGGCTGGCTGGCGCGGGCTCGCGGGCAAACGTGCTGATGTCGAGGCGGTGCTCAATCGCGGTGACAGCGGCCTGTACGGTGTTCGTCGTGTGCTTGAGCAGGTACTTCTTACCCGGCTGCAGCGGTCGAGGGTGCATCCAGCACACGTTGGCCCGCAGGTCGCACGCGCCGCCGGGAAGCTGGTCGGTGCCGATGATCATCTGGCCGCGACTCACGTCGACGTCGTCCTCGAGCAGGAGCGTCGCGGATTGCGGGCAGAAGGCCTCCTCGATCGGGCCGTCGTAGGTGTGGATTTCCTTCACCGTGGTGGTCTGACCGCCCGGGAGGACGATCACTTTCTGCCCGCGACGCACGATGCCTCCGGCGATCTGGCCGCTGACGCCGCGGAAATCATGGAGCCGCGCATCGGTCGGGTTGTGCGGGCGGTTGACCCACTGCACGGGCAGTCGAAGGCCGTTGAGGTTCCAATCGCTGCCGATGTGGACGGTCTCCAGGTGATGGAGCAGCGTGGGGCCCGGGTACCACGGGGTGTGGCGTGACGGCTCGACGAGATTGTCGCCGTGCAGCGCGCTGATCGGGATGAACTTCACGTCGTGGATCCCGAGGCGGGGCAGGAACTCCTCGAAGTCGGCGCGGATGGCGTTGAAGCGCTCCTCGCTCCAGTCGACGAGGTCCATCTTGTTCACCGCGACGACGAGGTGCGGGATGCGCAGGAGGGCGGTGAGGCACGTATGGCGGCGGCTTTGCTCGATGACGCCGGCGCGGGCGTCGACGAGGACGACGGCGAGGTTGGCCGTCGACGCGCCGGTTACCATGTTGCGCGTGTACTGGATGTGGCCGGGGGTGTCGGCGATGATGAACTTGCGGCGCGGCGTGGCGAAGTAGCGGTAGGCGACATCGATCGTGATGCCCTGCTCGCGCTCGGCGCGGAGCCCGTCGGTGAGATTGGCGAGGTTGACCTGCCCGCCGCCGGTGATGTCAGCGGACCGCTCGAGTGCCTCGAGCTGGTCCTCCATGAGCGACTTCGAGTCGTAAAGCAGCCGGCCGATGAGCGTCGATTTGCCGTCGTCGACAGAGCCACACGTATTAAATCGCAGGATTTCGACAGACCGCGCGGCGGCCGACTGCTCGGAGATCGCAGTTCGCAGATCGGAGTTCGTGGTGAAAGTGGCGACGGACATGGAATTAGTTTTTTCCGGCGGAGCGGATCAGGCCGGACACGAGCTGACCGGAGCGGACGACCCGTTCTCGCAGCAGGCGCTGCTCGGCTTCGGTGATAAAGTGATTGTCGAGCAGGACGTAGGTCATCGAACGGACTTCGCCACACGAACGGCGGGCGACGTTGAAGAACTGGACTTTCTCCGCCGGGTGGCGGCTCTCCCAACCCTCGGCGATGTTGTTCATGACCGAAACCGAGGCGCGCCGGAGTTGATCACAGAGCCCAAAATCGCGAACCAACGGATCACGGCGGCAGAGAGCGTAGATTTCGTTGGTCAACTCACGCGCGCGCCTCCAAGCGCCAAGGTCCACATATTGCAAGATATTGATATTCATGCATTCAGCGTGATTTCGCGAACTGCGAACTGCGATCTCCGAACTGCGCACATCAGAAGTAACCCGCCTTCTTGCGGTCTTCCATCGCCGCTTCCGACGCCTTGTCGTCGGCGCGAGTGCCGCGCTCGGTCACGCGGGCGGCGGCGATTTCGGTGATGATGTCGTCGACGTTGTCGGCGCGCGACTCCACCAGGCCCGTGCTGATGATGTCGCCGATCGTGCGCACGCGCACCACGAGCTCGCGCACGTCCTCACCGGGCTTCGGTGGCTGCAGATCGTTCACCGGCAGCCACTGGCCCTGGCGGCGCACGCAGGCGCGGCGGTGACTGAAATAGATCGTGGGCACCTCGAGCCGCTCGCGGCGGATGTACTCCCACACGTCGAGCTCGGTCCAGTTGCTGAGCGGGAACACGCGCATGTTCTCCCCCGGATTCAGCCGTGCGTTGTAGAGATTCCAGATCTCGGGCCGCTGGTTCTTCGGATCCCATTGGCCGAAGCTGTCGCGGAAGCTGAAGAACCGCTCCTTCGCGCGGGCCTTCTCCTCGTCGCGGCGCGCACCGCCGATGCAGCAGTCGAACCGGAACTCCTCGATCGCCGCGAGCAGCGTCGGGATCTGCAGACGGTTGCGGCTGATTTCGCCGGGCGCGGGAATGGCGATGCCCTTGGCAATCGCGTCCTCGACCGTCCGCACGATGAGCTTCGCGCCCAGCTCCTTCGCGCGATGGTCGCGGAAAGTGTTCAGCTCGGGGAAGTGGTGTCCCGTGTCGACGTTGAGCAGCGGCAGCGGAAGGTCCGACGGCCGGAAGGCCTTCTCCGCGAGACGCAGGAGACAGATCGAGTCCTTGCCGCCGGAGAACAGGAGCGCCGGGCGTTCGAATTCGCCGGCGACTTCACGCATGATGTGGATCGCCTCGGTTTCGAGGTACTGCAGGTGGTCCATTATTCGGGTCGCAGTTTGAAGTTCGCAGCTCGGAGTTCGGCCTGGGCGAACTACGCGCACCGAACTGCGATTTCCGACTGCAGGGTCGCGGTGCGACCCCAGGTGGCATGCAGGCCGCATTCGCGTTTCTCGTCGGCCTTCGCGGGATCGAAATAGTCCCACTCATTCGGCAGTCCGTGCCGCGTGAGGTACTCGTCGAGCTGCGCGTCGGTCCAGTGGAAGAACGGGCTGACCTTGAGCGTGCCGAAATTGGCGTCGTAGCTCACGACACCGAGGCCCGCGCGGTTTGGATTCTGCACCTGGCGCAGGGCCGTGAGCCAAACGGCCGGCGCGAGCTCGCGCATGCCACGCTGGAACGGCTCCAGTTTCATGAGGCGGCTGAAATTCTTGAGACCCTCCTCGTCGGAGAGGTCCGGCAGTGGGCCATAGACCGCATCGCGGTGTGCCGGCGTGAGGAGCGGCAGGTAGGGTTTGAGATTAAGCCTTAGGCGGGAGGCGAGCTCGGCGGCGTGGCGGTAAGTGGCCGGGCGGTTGTAGCCGTGGTCGACCCAGAGCACGGGCAGGTCCGGCTGCACGCTCACGACGGCGTGGAGAATGGCGGCCTCGTACGGACGGAAATTGGTGGAGACGAGCGCGCGACCGCCGGCTTGGGCGAGCGCCCAGCGGATGATGTCGGCGGGAGACTGTTGGCGCAGCTGCTCGTTCCAGGTGGAGAGCTGCTCGGAAGATGGGATCATGATCGGAGTTCGGAGATCGAAATTCGGAGTTCGTTTCTGGGAGACAGGAAAGGGTAGATGGGAGTTTGGAGATGGGAGATCGAAGGCAGGGGGTGTGGCTCTCTGGGCGAACTCCGAACTGCGTTCTCCGAACTACGAAGCCGCGGCGGTCGCCGCCGCGGCTTCTGGCCAGAACACGCGCGCGGCGAAATCGCCGAAGCGTTCGCCGGCGGTGCGCTCGTCGCGCCAGCGGGTCAGCAGGGGCCGGAGCTCGGTCTCGAGGTCGGCGTCTTTGACGGTTTCGCGATAGACCCGGTTGAGCCGCGTGCCCGCGGCGTTGCCGCCGAGCCAGAGCTGGTAGCGTCCGGGGGCTTTTCCGACCAGGGCGATCTCGGCCATGTAGGGGCGCGCGCAGCCGTTGGGGCAGCCGGTTGACCGGATCACGATCTCCTCGCCGCCGAGCCCGAGTTCGCCGCCGAGCTTTTCGATGCGGTCAATGTAGCCGGGCAGGGCGCGCTCCGACTCGGCGAGCGCTAGGCCGCAGGTGGGCAGGGCGGGGCAGGCCATGGACGCGGCGTGCAGGACGGAGGCCTGCTGCTCGACCTTCACGCCGTGAGCCTTGAGAAGCGTGGTGATCGCGGCGCGATCCGCTTCCGGGACATTCGCGAGAATCACATTCTGGTTGGCCGAGATCCGGAACTCCACGTGCGGGAACCGCTCCGCCACCTGCCGGAGCGCGGTCTTGAGCGTGTGGCCCGGGACATCCTTCACGCGGCCGGTCTCGACGAAGAGCGTGAGAAACTGCGAACCGTCGACGGCGCGGTTCCAGCCGTAGCGGTCGCCGGTGGTGGTGAACTCGAAGCGCCGGACGCCCGTGAGCGCGAAGCCCGTGCGGCGGTTGATCTCCTCGACCACCCACGGCACGCCGCGCTCCTCCACGACATACTTGAGCCGGGCGTGCTTGCGGTTGGTGCGGTCGCCGAAGTCGCGGTGAATCGTCAGGACGGCCTTGGCGACATCCACGAGACGGTCCGGCGTGAAGAAGCCCACCACATCCGCAAGACGCGGATACGTGACGACGTTGCCGTGGCTGCGACCCATGCCGCCGCCGACGGCGAGATTGTAGCCGACGAGCTGGTCGCCCTCGATCACGGCGATGAAACCAAGATCGTTCGTGTAGACATCCATGTCGTTCACCGGCGGGATCACGAATGACGCCTTGAACTTCCGCGGGAGGTAGCTGCGCCCGTAGAGCGGATCGACGAACTCCTTGTTCGCGGGCTCGTCGAGGTTGAGCTGGACGTTGTCGATCCAGATCGCGTGGTAGGCCTTGGTCTGCGGCGCGAGCGCGTGGGCCAGCCGGACGCTGTCGGCGAACACCTGCTCGCGGGCGCGCGTGTAGGCGGGCGTCGGCGGCGCGGTGACGTTGCGGTTCACGTCGCCGCAGGCGGCGAGCGTGGAGAGCAGCGACTCGTTGATGCGCTTGATGACCGGGCCCAGGCCGGACTTGAGCACGCCGTGCAGCTGGATGCTCTGCCGCGTGGTGAGCCGCAGCGTCTGGTTGCCGTAGGTGTTCGCGAGGTCGTCGAACGCGATCCATTGCGCCGCGGTCAGCACGCCGCCCGGGATGCGGCCGCGGATCATCATCTGGTACTTCTTCGCCGTCTTCCGCAGGTCGCGGTCGTCCTGCTGGTAGGCGCCGTGAAACTTGAGGAACTGCTCGTCATCCTCGCTGAAACGATCCGCGGCCGGATCCAGCAACGTCTGCGCAAGGGTGCCCGCCAGGGTGGGCACACCCAGCTTCAGCAGTTCGTTCTTGGACAAGGGGGCGGGCGTGGCGGTGGACATGCGAACTTTATTGTTGATAAAATAAGTTAAGAACTAAAGTAAATCCAGCGATGTCGAGTAAAGAGCTAACAGACGCCTATGACGCAGTCGGCAAAGTGAGCCTGGTCGGGGCGGGTCCCGGGGCGGTCGACCTGATCACGCTCCGTGGCCAAAAAGCTCTGGCCGAGGCAGATGCGGTGATCTACGACGACCTGGCGAATATCGAGCTGCTGGAGTTCTGCCCCCCGGAAGCCACCCGGATCTATGTGGGTAAGCGAGCCGGCCGGCGTTGCACCTCCCAGGTCGAAATTGGTGAGATTCTCGTGCGGGAGGCCCGTCAGAACCGCCACGTTGTGCGTCTTAAAGGCGGCGATCCCCTCATCTTTGGAAGGGGCGGCGAGGAGGCCCAGGTGCTGGTGGAAGCCGGGATTCCCTTTGAAATTGTCCCGGGAGTCACCGCCGCGGCCGCCGCCGGCGCGGTGGCTGGAATCCCGCTGACCCAGCGCGGCTATGCCTCGGCGGTGGTGTTCGTCACGGGACACGAATGCCGCGGCAAGAGTCCCGAGACCGCGGTCGACTGGGCGGCGCTCGCCCGCACGCGTGCGACGCTGTGCATTTACATGGGCAGCCGCCGGCTCGGTGCGATCGCGTCCGAACTCGTGGCCGGCGGGATGTCCGGCGACACGCCGCTGGCGGTGGTGACCGAGGCGACCTTGCCGACGCAGGCGGTCCATCTTGCTACGCTGGACTCGGCTGGGGAGCTGGCGGCCACGCTGGTGGGCAAGCCCGCCCTGATCATTGTCGGCGCGGTAGTGAACCTCGCGGAAATCCTGTCGCAGGCCTCGGTCCGCTGGGAAGCGCAGCCGGCGTGAAGGCGGTCCGGAAGCGAGTCGTCTTCCTGACGGACAACGGCTCCCTGCGTCCGGACGCCACGCGACGGCTGCGTCGTCTCGCAGCGGCGTTGGGGCGGGAATTGGGCGAGCGGGTCGCGCCGGTCTCCCTGCTGCACGCGAACCGGATTCCCGCCGCGCAGCTCGACGGACGACGGGCTGAGATTTTCGAGACGGCGGTGCGGCGCCGGGCGGCCGCTGGCGCGCGAGATTTTATGGTGGTGCCGCTGTTCCTGGGTCCGAGCGCGGCGTTGACCACGTACCTGCCGGAGCGCGTGGCGCACCTCCGGAAGGAATTTCCCGGCTTGCGCGTGCGGGTCGCGCCGCCGCTGGCGGCGAGCCGCGGCGGTCAGTTGGCGGACATTCTCGAGGCGCTGATCCGGCAGAAACTGACGGCGGCTTTCCTGCGAGGCGGTCGGGCGCGGGTGGCGCTGGTCGACCATGGCAGTCCAACGCGAGAGGTCACCCGGGTGAGAGACCGTCTGGCCGCGCAACTTCGCCGGCGGTTAGGTCCGATCGTGGCCGCCTGCAGCATGGAGCGGCGCCCGGGCGCGGCCTACGCGTTCAACGAACCCCTGCTGGAGAATCTCCTGGCGTCGGAACCGTGGCGGTCGGGCCCCGTGGTCGTGGCGCAGCTTTTCCTGCTCCCGGGCCGACACGCGGGTCCGGGCGGAGACATCGCGGCGATCTGCCGGCGTGTTAAGGCGCGGCATCCTCGCCTGCGGGTCGCGCGCACCGCGTTGCTGGGTGACCACCCGGGACTGATTGGTCTCCTAGCCGACCGATACCGGGCCATCAGCGGCGACGGTTTGCAGGATTGAAGTGACCGCGGCGGGTAACGAAGACTGGGCGGATGACCCGCGAAGAACTGGCCGCCGAATTTCCGCTGGGGCCTGATTCCCTTCCTCAGCCGGGCGTCCCGTGTGGACGCATTGAGCCGTTCACGCCGCCGGCGAGCCGGGTCTTCCCGGGGACGGTCCGCGACTGCTGGATCTACGTGCCGGCGCAGTATGATCCGTCCACGCCCGCGTGTGTGCTGATCGTGCAGGACGGGGCGGAGCACCTGAAGCCCGAGCGGCGTTGGCACATTCCGACCGTGCTCGACAACCTGATCCATCGGCAGGAAATCCCCGTGACGATCGGTGTGTTCATCAATCCCGGGACGATACCCGCGGCGGTGACCGGCGCGCGGGCGCGCGACAACCGGAGCTTCGAGTACGACTCGCGCGGCGACGCTTACGCACGTTTTCTCCTCGAGGAAATTCTCCCCGAAGTGGCCCGGCGCTACCGCCTGCGGTCGGATGCGGGCAGCCGTTGTCTCATGGGCGGAAGCAGCGGCGCGGTCTGCGCCTTCAACGCCGCCTGGGAGCGGCCGCGGGAGTTCGGTCGGGTGCTCAGCATCGTCGGCTCGTACACCGCGCTGCGCGGCGCGCACGACCTGCCGCTGCTGGTGAGGATCACCGAGCCCAAGCCGCTGCGCGTTTTCCTGCAGAGCGGCGCGAACGACCTGCGGGTCTTTGCGGGCGACTGGTGGACGGCGAACCTGGAGATGCTGTCCGCGCTGACGTATGCCGGCTATGAGGTGGAACACGTCTGGGCCGAGCATGCTGGGCACGACGAGTTCCATGGCTCGATGGTGTTTCCCGCCGCGTTGCGCTGGGTCTGGCGGAACCATCCCGCACCGATCTCGGCGGGCGCGAACTCCCTTCAGCCGCTCCAGAAATTTCTTTGTCCGGGGGAGGGCTGGCAGCTCGTGCCGGGCGACTACGAACGGGCCGCGGCGATCACGGCCGACTCCCGGGGCCGGGTGGTTTTCGCCGATCCGGAAACCGGGACCCTCTTCGGTGTCGCTGCCGACGGCGCCGCCGTGCGACTGGCCGAGGCGGGCCCAGGCGTAGCTGGCCTGGCGTGCGGGACGAACGGCGAAATCCTCGCCACCCGACCCGAGCACCGCGAAATCGTCGCGATCGACGCCAAGGGCGCGGTGTCACGGGTGCATGACGGCATCGCGGCGGTCGGGATCGACGTGGCCGCGACCGGCGTGCTGTACGTGACCGAGCCGAGCCAACAGAAACTCTGGCGGCGGGATGCGTCTGGCGATTGGCACGCCGAGAAGTTCGAAACCCTGCGGCCGTGGGGGACGCGCTTGTCGGCCGACCAAGGTCGCCTGGTGGTCACGAGCACCGAGGCCGTTGACGCGCAGGTCTACACCGTGCGGGACGATGGATCGCTCGCCGACGGCGCACCGTATTATCGTCTGCACCGGCCGGCCGGTGCGACCGGAAGCGGTGCCAGCGAACTGGCGGCCGGTCGTCCCGGCTGGATCCTGTTTGCCGCGTCTCTGGGACTCCAACTCGGCACTACCGGCGGCCTGATCGCGGGCCTCATTGCGCTGCCCGAGGGAACCCGCGCGGTGGGCGTCGCCGTCGGTGGAGCCGATGGCAACGAAATCTACCTGAGCACGGGCCGGCAGGTGTTCCGCCGCCGCATTCGGCCGGAGGCGGACCTCTGGGGTTGAGCGGGACCGACCGCCGACGGATGAGGTCCGTCAGCAGATGCGGCGACGCGGCTTGAGGTAGCCGTCGTCCCACGGGGACATCTGGAGCGGGAATTTCCGCCAGTAGTACTTCAAGTCGTCGCTCTTCCAGTCGCGGTAGATTTCCTCCCAGGTCAGCGGGCAGTGCGGATTGAGCGAGCGCTGTTCGACGGGCTCGTCGGCGGCCTGGAAGCGCACGTCCATCGAGAGCCGGACGCGGTCCTTGAACTGGCAGCGCAGGGCCTTGTGCACGGTGTGGCTGGGGAACGTGAGCACGTCGCCGATGCCGTAGTCGCCCTCGACCCACTCGGTCTCGGTGGGGCAGAGGGGCACGGCGAAGCCGCCCGCGCCCTTGGCCGGCTGCACCGGCAGGTAGCCGTGGACGTGCGAGTGCCGCAGCACGGCGAGCCCGCCGAGCGAGCGCGGGCATTCACCGATGGGAAACCACGCGGTCCAGGTATTGGTCGTGCCCTGGATGTACGGGTAATCCTGGTGCGGCGGGGTCGGAACCATGCACGTGTGCGGCGTCACCAGCCGCGCGATGTGGCGCGGGTGCACCAGCACGGGACGATCGAAGAGTTTCTCGTAGATCTCGAGGAGGCGCGGGTGGTGGGGCAGGCGGTGAAACCGCTCGAGCCGCTGCACGTCGTGATAGGCCGCCTCGGTCACGCCCACGTCCGTGCGGTGCATCTCCTCCTCGGAGAGGCGGTTGATCGCGTCGTAGTCGATCAGTCCGCCGAGGTCGTCCTGGCCCGGCTGGCGCCAGCCGTACTTGTCGACGATCGCGAGCATTTCGCGCCGCATCGCGAGGATCTCGTCCACGGGCAGGCGCCCGCGGAAAAAGAGGTAACCGTCCTCCGCGGCCCGGGCGCGCAGGGCGGCGGGATCGGAGAGCAGGTCGGTCGAGTCGACGAACTCGGTATGGCTGATCGGCCGTGGGGCGGGAGCGGCGAGGGACATGGGGAGACGGCGCGGGACACTGGGGAACCTCCGCCGGCTTGGCGAGCCCGGAACGACGAGCGGCCGTCGTCGAAATTCCGTTCCGGATTCCACCACCCCCGGCGTTGACCCGGGCCGGGTGTCACGGCTGACTGCCGCGCCATATGGACTGGCTTACCGACCCCCAGATCTGGATTTCCCTGCTCACCCTGACGCTGCTCGAGATCGTCCTCGGCATCGACAACGTCATCTTCATCTCGATCCTCGCCGGCAAGCTCCCGCGGGAGCAGCAGGCGAAGGCCCGGCAGACGGGTCTCATGCTCGCCCTGGTCACGCGGATTCTCCTGCTCTGCAGCATCTCGTGGCTGATGAGCCTCACGCGGGTCCTCTTCGTGATGCCGATGCTCGATACCCCGATCACGGGCAAGAGCCTGATCCTGTTTGCGGGCGGCCTGTTCCTGATCGGCAAGAGCGTGGTCGAAATCCACGAGAAGCTTGAGGCGGTGGACGGCCACGCCACCGCAAACCCGCGGGTGGCTTCCTTCCGCGGCGCCATCATCCAGATCCTCCTGCTCGACATCGTGTTCTCGCTCGACTCGGTGATCACCGCGGTCGGCATGGCGAATCACCTCGGGGTGATGATCGCCGCGGTGGTCGTCGCGCTCGCCGTGATGCTCATGTTCGCCGGTGCGATCGGCGACTTCGTGAACCGCCACCCGACCCTGAAGATGCTGGCGCTGAGCTTCCTGATCCTGATCGGTGTGACGCTGGTGGGCGACGCGCTGGGCCAGCACATCCCGAAGGGCTACATCTACTTCTCCATGGCCTTCGCGTTCGGCGTCGAGATGCTGAATCTCCGGCTGCGCTCCAAGGGCCAGCCCGTCGAGCTCCACCAGCCCTATCGTTGACCGGGACCCGGCGGTTTTGCGCTTCCGTTTTCCGCCGCCGGGATTTTGGTAGCGGCCATGTTCATCGGACACTACGCGCTCGCGCTGGCGGCCAAACGCGCGACGCCGCGGACTTCGCTCGGCGTGCTGTTCGGCGCGACGCAGCTGCCGGACCTCGTGTGGCCGGCCTGCGTTCTGCTCGGTTGGGAACGCGTCGGGATTGTCCCGGGCATCACCGCCTTCAACCCGCTCGAGTTCTCCTCCTATCCGTGGTCGCACAGCCTGCTGATGGTGGCCGCCTGGGGCGCACTGGCGGGGGTGCTTTGCTACGCCTGGAAAAAAGACCGCGGCGCGGCGGTGATCGTGGGCCTGCTGGCCGTGAGCCACTGGGTGCTCGACTGGGTAACTCACCGTCCAGATCTACCGCTATGGCCGGGTGGTGCGGGCCGCTACGGGATGGGCCTGTGGAATTCCGTGGCCGGCACGCTGGTGATCGAGGGTGCGATGTTCGTCGTCGGCGTGGTGCTGTATTTTACCGGGACGAGGGCGAACGACCGCTCCGGTCGCTATGGCATGGTCGCACTCATCGTCGTGCTGGCCGGTTTCTACGTCGCCGACCGATTTGGTCCGCCGCCGCCGAGTGAACAGGCCCTGGGCTGGTTCGCGCTGGTTGGCGGCTGGCTGCCGGTGGTCTGGGCCGCGTGGGCGGACCAACACCGGGCCGGGCGGGATACGAACTGAACGCCGGACGTTGGGCGTCCGGCGTTCGACGTTCGCCTTGCCCGCCGCCGGCCTACCGGCCGCCGTTGGCAATCCAGCGATCCACTTCCTGGGCGAGCACCTCGAGCGGCATGGAGCCGCCGCGGAGGACGAGGTTGTGGAATTCCTTGATCGAGAACTTGGGGCCGAGGGCGGTCTGCGCCTTTTCGCGCAGCTCGAGGATCCGCAGCTGGCCGATCATGTACGAGCAGGCCTGGCCGGGCCAGACGATGTAGCGCTCGGTCTCGGTCGGGGTGAAGCCGTAGTCGATCACCTGCTGGCGCGTCCACTTCATCGCGTGGATGCCGGTGTCGACGACGAGGCGCCGCGCGCGGAACAGCTGGGCATTGAGGTAGCCGAGACGGCCGGGCAGGTCGCCATCGTACCAGCCGTTCTCGTCGGCGAGCCGCTCGGCGTAGAGCGCCCAGCCCTCGATGTAGGCTGAGTTGAAGCCGAACACGCCCAGCTTGCGGTAGCGCGGCAGTTCGGTCGATTCCTGCTGGATCGTGATCTGGAAATGGTGGCCGGGGACCGCCTCGTGATAGGCCGTGGTCTTGGCGCCGGCGCCGAGCCACGTCACGCGCGGCGTCAGGTCGGCCATCGGCAGCCAGTAGATGCCGGGCTGGGTGCCGTCCGGCGCCGGGTCAGTGTAGTGCGCCGCGGCGGACTTCTCGGAGAACGCCGGCTCGCGCTTCACGATCACGGGTGCCTTCGGGAGCAGGTCGAACACCGCGGCGGAGCGCCGCTCGGCGTCGTGCACGTAACCCTCGATCTTCTCGCGGAGCGCGGGGCGTGGGTCGGGCTCGGCCGGCGGGAGCAGCGTGGCGTTGAGCTGCTCGACGCGCTGCTGGATGGTGCCGTCCTTGTAACCAAGCTGCCGCAGGATCTGGTCCATCTGGCCCTCGATCCGGGCCACCTCGCGGAGCCCGATCGCATGGATCTCCTCGGGCGTCTTCGCGGTGGTGGTGCTGGTCGCGAGCATCGTCGCATAAAATTCCCCGCCGTGCGGCAGGCGCCATACGCCCGCGTCATCCGTCGTGCGCGGGAGCTGCTCGGCCACGTACGCCCGCACCCGCTGGAACGCGGGCAGCACGCGGGCGGCGACCTCCTGCCGGGCGGACTCGACCCATGCCGCACGCTGCGCCGGCGGCACGGCGCCACCGAGCGCGCCGATGCGCTGGTCCAGGGTCGTGACGAACACG
>DAOQKI010000005.1:0-68636 GCA_035334485.1 Opitutaceae bacterium | reverse complement strand
ACGTGCCCTTCCGTCTCTACAAGCTGCGGACCATGCGGGCGGCGCCCGGGGGCGACCGTTACACGCAGCCGAACGACCAGCGCATCACCCGCGTCGGGAAGTTTCTCCGCGCAAGCCGCATCGACGAGCTGCCCCAGCTCTTCAACGTGCTTCGTGGCGAGATGAGCATGATCGGCCCCCGCGCAGAATGGGACCAGCTGGTCGCCGAGTACGAGCGCGAGATCCCCTGCTATTTCTTCCGCCACCTCGTGAAGCCGGGCATCACGGGTTGGGCCCAGGTCAACTACCCGTACGGCGCCAACCTCGAGGACACGGTGCGCAAGCTGGAGTACGACCTGTACTACATCCGCCACTTTTCCTTCCGGCTCGACGCGTCGATCGTGCTGAAGACGATCCACGTGATGCTCTTCGGCAAGGGCCGCTGAGCCCGTCCCGCGTCCATGAAAACCTACGACTTTGCCGTCATCGGCGGGGGCAGCGCCGGCTTCAACGCCGCGCGCGTCGCCGCCGGCCTCGGGCTCAAGACCGCCGTCATCGACGGCGCCCGCGAACTCGGCGGCCTGTGCATCCTGCGCGGCTGCATGCCGTCCAAGACGCTCTTGTACATGGCCGAGGTCCTCCACCTCGCGCAGCACGGCCGGAACTTCGGCCTGCGCATCCCGTCGGCCCGCGCCGACATGAAGGCCATCCACGCCCGCAAGGTCCGGATCATCGACGATTTTGCCGGCTATCGCCGGCGCGCCCTGCGGCAGGGTCCGTTCGACCTGATCCGCGCCTTCGCGCGCTTCCGTGATCCACATGTGCTCGAGCTCTCCAACGGCCAGACCATCCGCGCGCGGCATGTCCTGATCGGCACCGGCTCAAAGGTGGCCGTGCCACCGGTGCCCGGCCTGGCCGAGGCCCGGGCGTGGACCAGCGACGAGGTCCTCGACCTCGACTTCGTCCCGCGGAGCGTCCTGGTCCTCGGCGGCGGCATTGTCGCATGCGAGCTTGCCCAGTTCCTCAACCGGATCGGGAGCCGCGTCATTCTCGTCCAGCGGGGCCGGCACATCCTGCGCGACCACTCCCCGGCCGCATCGACCGTGATCCAGCAGGCGTTGGTCGATGAGGGCGTCGAGCTCTTCGCCGGCACCACCATCGAATCGATCCGCCAGGACTCGCGCGGTACGACCGTTACGTTTATTCACGACGGGCGCCGGGTGACTCGCCGCGCCGTCCATCTCTTCAACGCGCTCGGCCGGGAACCCAACACTCGGCATCTCAACCTCGGCGCTGCCGGCGTCCGCACCCAGCCGGACGGCCAAATCGTGATCAACCGCTGGCAGCAGACCTCGGCGCCGCACATCTATGCGGCGGGCGACTGCTCCGGGCCGCACGAGATCGTCCATGTCGCCATCCAGCAAGGCGAACTGGCAGCCCGGCATGCGGCCGGCCGACCCAAGCTGAAGCCCGTCGATCACTCGCTGCTGCTGAACGTCGTCTTCACCGACCCACAGCTGGCGACGATCGGCCGCCTGGAGCGCGAACTGGAGGAGGCGGGCACGGCCTTCGTCAGCGCGAGCTACCCGTTCAACGACCACGGCAAGTCCATCCTCATGGAGGCGAATTACGGCTACGTGAAGGTCATCGCGGAGCCCCGGCGCGGCCGCATCCTCGGCGCCGAGATCGTGGGCAAGGACGCGGGCGAGCTCATCCACGCGTTCAGCGGCCCGCTGGCCATGCGCGCCACGGTCTTCGACCTGCTGAGGGCGCCGTGGTATCACCCGACCCTCGCGGAGATCATCACCTATCCGCTGGAGGAAATCGCCGAGAAAGTCGGCGCCCGATGAACGCTCTGGCCGCGAAGGCAATCGACTCGATCCTGATCCACTCGGGCCTGCAGTACTGGCCCGTGCGCGTTCGGGCGGGAGTGGCCGCCGGAGCGCGGTGGACGCTTTATCCGTGGACCTCGTACTGGCGCGGCACCCACGAACCGGCGCTGCAGGCGGCGATGATCGGGCTCGGCGACATCGCCGGTTGGCACTGCTGGGACCTGGGCGCGCACTACGGCATCTATAGCGTGGGACTCGCCCGACGCGTGGGCCCCGGCGGATCGGTCGCCGCCTTCGAGCCCAATCCCCACAGCCACGCCCGGCTCCGGCGCCATGCTGAGATGAACGGACTGGACCACCTGCACACCTTCGCCGCCGCGGTCTCGGATCATGCGACCGGGGCCGACCTCCTGACCTACGGCGACCTGCGGAGCACCACCACCCACCTCGCCTACGAGCAGGAAACGCTCGGGCCGGCGACCGAGCCGGTGCGCGTGCCCACCGTCGTCCTCGACGACTGGGTCAAGGCCGGCCGGCTGAACCGGCCCAATTTCATCAAGGTCGATGTCGAGGGCCACGCCCACCGGGCGCTGGCCGGCGCCGTCAAGGCGCTCGCCGCAAGCCGCCCCATCCTGATCATCGCGTTTCACAGCCGTGAGGAGGTGGACGGGGTCCGCGCAGTGCTCGATCCGCTGGGTTACGACCGGCGGGTGATCGCAACGGACTCAGGCAGCGCCGACCCGGAAATCGGCCACGACTTTATCTTCACCCCGCAAGCGCGCTAGGAGGCGGCGGCGGGATGACGAGGGACGAGTGACAAGTGACAAGTGACAAGACCGAAACGGGGCCAACTCCGGCCGGCCGTTCTCGTCACTCGTCACTCGGCCCTCGTCACTTCAGCAGATCGGTCAGAGTGACTCGGCCTTCGTAGAGCGCCTTGCCGACGATCACGCCGTCGAGGCGCGGTTGCCGCGCCGCGAGCGCCCTGAGCTGATCGACATCTTCCCGCCGGCTCACGCCGCCGCTGGCGATCACGCGGCAACGCACGGCTTGGAGCATCGCCTCCTGCGCCCGTAGATTCGGGCCGGTGAGCATGCCGTCGGTGCCAATGTCCGTGTGGATCAGCGTCGCCACGCCGAGGGCGTCCATGCGACGAGCGAGGTCAAGCGCGCCCATGCCGGCGGCCGCCACCCACCCTTTCACCGCCACCTGGCCGTCCTTCGCGTCGATGCCCACCGCCACGCGATCCCCGAGGGCCTGAACCAGCTCGCCAATGAACGCCTCGCTCTCGGCGGCGCGGGTGCCGATCACGACCCGGCTCACCCCGAAACCCAGCGCGCGCTCGACCGCGGCGCGGTTGCGCAGTCCGCCGCCAAGCTGGACCTTCAGGCCCACCGCCGCGATCGCCTGCACGGCGGTGAGGTTCTTCGGTTCACCGGCAAACGCGCCATCGAGGTCGACCACGTGCACCCAGGCGGAACCGGCGGCACGGAAACCTGCGGCCACCTCGGCCGGGTTCTCCGCGTACACCGTCTCCTGGTCGGCACGGCCCTGCGTCAGCCGCACACAGCGGCCGCCCTTGATGTCGATCGCGGGATAAATGGTCATCGTCCCATCGACTCACGCAAAGCGCGCCGGTGGCAAAGAAGAAATTTACTTTGCGCCCCGCCCGACTTGCGCGAGGGTCTCGGCATGCCCGCCTATCAAGCTCCCCAATTCCTCACCGAACTCCTGCATGCCCGTTCCCCTTCGGGTTATGAAGCCGAAGCCCACGCCGTCTTCGACCGCCACGTCGGTCCCGTCGCCGACACCTACGCGAAGGACGCCCTCGGCAACCGTCTCGCCACGCTGAACCCGTCCGGCGACCCGGTCCTGATGCTCGCCGGCCACCTTGACGAGCTCGGCCTGATCATCACCTACGTCAACAAGGACGGCTACCTGTACTTCGACACGATCGGCGGTCATGACCGCACCGTGATCTCGGGCCGGCGCGTCGTGATCCAGACGGCGAAGGGCCTGGTGAAGGGCGTGACCGGCAAGCGCGCGATTCATCTCATGGACGACGCCGATCGGAAGCGGGTCCCGGAGATCCACGAGATCTGGATCGATATCGGCGCCAAGTCGAAGAAGGACGCGCTGGCGCGGATCGCGATCGGCGACGTGGCGACGTATGACCACGAGTTCGAGCTCTTCAACGGCAGCATCGGCGCGGCGCGGGCATTCGACAACAAGGTCGGCGCCTACGTCGTCGGTGAGACGCTGATCCGCCTGGCGAAGGACCGGAAGAAGCTGGCCGCGAAGGTCGTCAGCGTCGGCACCTCGCAGGAGGAGATCGGCGTCCGCGGCGCAACGACGGCCGCCTATCTCGCAAACCCGCACATCGCGGTGGCGGTGGACGTTGGCCACGCGACGGATCATCCGGACTGCGACAACCGGAAGTACGGCGAGACGAAGCTGGGCGGCGGGCCGATCATCTGCCGCGGCGCGAACATCAATCCCAAGATCTATCAACGCCTGATCGCCGCGGCGAAGAAAGCCAAGATCCCCTACCAACTCGAGGCCGACCCGCGGCCGACGGGCACGGATGCGCGCGCGATCCAAATGGGCCGCGCCGGCGTCGCGACGGGCCTGATCTCAATCCCGCTCCGCTACATGCACACCCCGAGCGAGGTCGTGGACCTCGAGGACGTGGAGCGCTGCGTGAAACTCCTCGTGGAGTTCGCGCGCGGGCTGGAAAAGGGCGATTACGCTCATTGGTAAACGTCGTGCTGGGCCCGACGTTTACCAATAGGAGATCGGAGCTGGGAACTGGGAGATGGAGAACCAGGATCGACGGCGGGGCTTCGAACTCCGTTTGTCATTCTGAGCGCAGCAGAAAATCCAGTGGTACGTGGCCGAAACTTGCGGCGGAGACTAACTGGATTCTTCGCTTCGCTCAGAATGACAGGCAGGAGAGCCGCCCTGAAGACAGGCGCTAGACGTCCGCGCCAACGGTGACGTCACGGTGCAGACGAGCATTCCATCTCCCAGCTTCGACTCTCCAACTCCCAGCTCGAACGGCGACGCCGTCCGAGCTTATGCCGCGTTCTGCTTCTGCTCCGACTTGCCGGTGCGGCGGAGGGTTGGGCGGCGCTTGCCGGCGACGACGGCGGCGTCGATCACGACCTCCGACACGTCATCCCGCTGCGGAAGATCGTACATCACCTCGAGCATGAGATTCTCCATGATCGAGCGCAGGGCGCGGGCGCCGGTCTTGAGCTCGATCGCCTTGGCGGCAATCGCGCGGACGGCGTCGGGCGTGAACTTCAGGCGGACACCGTCCATCGCGAAGAGCTTCGAGTACTGCTTGACCATCGCGTTCTTGGTCCGGAGCAGGATCTTCTCGAGGTCGGCGACCTGGAGCTGATCGAGGACCGAGACGACCGGGAGGCGGCCGATGAACTCGGGAATCATGCCAAAGCGGATGAGATCCTCGGGGGCGAGGGCCTTCATCATCTGCTCGGGCTTGAGCGTCTCCTCCTCCTGGGCGCGGATGGACGAGAAGCCCATGCCGCGGGAGCCGAGGCGGCGCTGGACGATCGCGTCGAGCCCGACGAAGGCGCCGCCGCAGATGAAGAGGATGTTCGACGTGTTGATCTGCACGTATTCCTGGTTCGGGTGCTTGCGGCCACCCTGGGGCGGAACGTTGCAGGTCGTGCCCTCGAGGATCTTGAGCAGCGCCTGCTGCACACCCTCGCCGGAGACGTCGCGCGTGATGGAGACGTTCTCCGTCTTGCGGCCGATCTTGTCGATCTCGTCGATGTAGATGATGCCGCACTCGGCGCGCTTCACGTCGTAGTTCGCGTTCTGGAGCAGGCGGAGCACGACGTTCTCGACGTCCTCGCCGACGTAGCCGGCCTCGGTGAGCGTGGTCGCGTCGGAGATGGCGAACGGCACGTCGAGGATCTTGGCGAGGGTGCGGGCCAGCAGCGTCTTGCCGGAGCCGGTCGGGCCGGCGAGCAGGATGTTGCTCTTCTCGACCTCGACGCCGTCGAACTCGGGCGACATGGCGACGCCCTCCTTGGCGGCATCGTTGGAATTGAAGGCGAGGCGCTTGAAATGGTTGTAGACGGCGACCGACAGGACCTTCTTGGCGTGCTCCTGGCCGATGACGAAGTCGTCGAGGGTCTTCTTGATCTCGGACGGCTTGACCAGGCGGAAAGCGGGTTTCGATTCGGTCGCAGGCGCCTTAACCTCCCGGTCGATGATGGTCTTGCAGACGTTGACGCACGAGTCGCAGATGTAGACCCCGGGGCCGGCAATGATCTTTTTCACCTCCGCCTGCGATTTGCCGCAGAAGGAGCAGAGAGTCATTCGGGAGGATTTGGCCATGGCTTAGCGTGTCGGACGCAGGGTCCGCGTGTCGAGGGTGCAGTTTGTCACTATCGGCCGCTCAGGCAGCCGGCTGAACCGCTAATTTCTGGGCCTCGCGGTTCGACTCAACCACATGATCCACAAGGCCGTAGGCCTTCGCCTCCTCGGCGCTCAGGTAGTAGTCACGGTCCGAGTCCTTCTCGATCTGGGCGGCGGACTTTCCGGTGTGCTTGGCGAGGGTCTCGTTGAGGGTTTTCCGCCAGCGGAGGATCTCCTTGGCCGCGATGGCGATGTCGGCGGTCTGGCCGCCCGCGCCGCCGCTCGGCTGGTGGATCATCACGCGGCTGTTCGGTAGGGCGAAGCGCTTGCCCTTGGTGCCGGCCGCCAGGAGCACCGTGCTCATGCTGGCCGCCATGCCGAGGCAGTAGGTGGCGATGTCGTACGGCATGAAGCGCATCGTGTCGTAGATGGCCATGCCGCTGGTCACCACGCCGCCCGGCGAGTTGATGTAGAGATAGACGTCCTTCTTCGGGTCCTCCATCTGGAGGAACAGCATCTGGGCGATCACCACGTTCGCCACCCCATCGTCGATCGGCGTGCCGATGAAGATGATGCGGTCCTTCAGCAGCCGGGAATAGATGTCCATCGACCGCTCGCCGCGGCCGGTGTTTTCAAGGACGATGGGAACGTAATAGCTCACGATGGGAGGTGGATTGCTCGGTTAGGAGGCCTTCGGTGTGATGGTGCTGACCTTAGCCTTGGAGACGAGGAAATCAACCGCCTTGTCGAAAATGATCGACTGCTGCACGGCGCGAAGCTGCTCGCGGTCGGTCGTGAGGGCCTTGACGAGCTTGTCGGGCTTCTGCTGCGTGCGCATCGCCTCGCGGTAGATGAACGCGTCGATGTCCTTCTCGTCGACCGTGATCTTCTCGGCCTCGGCGATCTTCGCCAGCATGAGCTGGACCTTGACGCGCTTGCTGGCCGCCTTGCGGGCGTTCTCGAAGAGCTCCTTCTTGTCCTTCTCAAACTGCTCCTGCGGCACGCCGCGGCGCATGTTCTCCTCGATGAACTGGCGGAGCACCGACTGCGTCTCGTTCTCCACGAGCGACTCCGGCACCGCGAACTCCACCTTCGACGCCAGCGCCTCGGTCACCTGGCGGCGCTGCTCGGAGCGGTTCTGGTAGTCCTTCTGGAGCTTGAGATTGTTGCGGACGCTCGCCTTCAGGCCGTCGAGATTCTCCGCGCGGTTGGCCTTGAAGAAGGCCTCGTCGAGCGGCGGCAGCGCGCGCTCCCGGACCTCGAGCACCTCGACCGCGTAGCTCGCGGCCTTGCCCGCCAGGGCCGGCACGGCGGCGAAATCGGCGGGAAACGTGATCGTCACGCTCTTCTTGTCGCCGGTCTTCAGGCCGGCCAGCTGCTTGCCGAGGCCGGGGATCACGCCCTCCTGCTGGCCCTCGACTTCCTCCCAGGTCTGCGGGACCTTGCCGTAGATGCCCTTGTCCGGAGCGAGGTCGGCGATCGCCTTGCCGTCGACCGTGCCCTCGTACGAAAGCTTCACGTAGTCGCCCTTCGCAGCGGCGCGCTCGGCGACCTTGAACTCGGCCCGCTCGGCCCGCAGCCCCTCGATTACCTGGTCAACCTCCGCATCCGTCGAGTCGGTCGACGCGACCTCGGTCGGGAGGCCGACGTACTCGGGCAGCGTGAACTCGGGACGCACATCCACCGTGATGGTGATCGCGGCCGAAAGGCCCGGCTCCACCTGGCCCGGCTCGACGTTGACGATGTTGAGGACGTCCAGCTTCTGCTGCTCCATCGCGCCGCGGTAGGCCTTGGACACGACCTTCTGCTTGAACTCCTCGGCGATCTCCTTGCCAAAGCGCTTGGCCACCATGGCGGCCGGGGCTTTGCCGGGACGGAAGCCCGGGAGGCGGACCTGCTGCGTGATCTCGGCGACCACGGCCTGGTGCTCGGCATCGACCTCGCTCTTGTCCAGGGAGACGACAAGGCTCTTGCGGGTGTCGGAAATGGAGTTCTGTTGGATGTTCACGGGTAAAGGCGGCGGAGTGGTTTCTAGCTATGGAATCGGTCAAGTTAGGAGGCCCGCCAATGTGGTCAATGCCCGATTCTGCGCGCTTGCGCGGCGGCGCCCGCCGCCGTTTCGTGACCTTCGGAACATGCCGACCTTCCGCCAGATCCTCGCCTCCCACGCCCCGGTCGTACTGATCGACGCCGCGTCGGCGCGGGTGCAGGTCGCGCTGCTCGCCGGCGACGGCACAGGGAGCTGGGCCGACGCGACCACGGACGCGGGCACCGGGGTCTTCCGTTGCCTTGAGCAACTCGGCGTCCAGCCGGACTTTGCCGGAGCCTTCGTCTACTGCGACGGCCCGGGCTCGATCCTCGGCGTGCGCACGGTCGCCACCGCGCTCCGCACTTGGACGCTGCTGCGTCCCCGTCCGGTCTTCGCCTACCACAGCCTCGCCGTCGTGTCCGCGGCCCTCGGCCGGACCGGCACGCGCGTCATCGCCGACGCCCGGCGCGACACGTGGCATTGCTGGGCGGAGGGCGGTCCGCTGCAGCGGATCCCGACGGCCGAGCTGGCAGGTCCGCTGGTTATGCCGGAGGGTTTCCGCCACTGGTCCCCGCTCCCGTCCGGCGTGGAGGTCGTGCCCTACTTGCTCGCCACCCTGATTCCGAAGGTTCTCGACGCCGACCTGCTGCGGCCGACGGCGGAGCCCGACGCCTTCCTGCACGAGGAGCCCAGCTACGTCACCTGGACGCCCCAGATCCACCGCGCCCCATGAATCCTGCGCCCGCCTCCCGCCTGCCGCTGCGCTGCTGGGCTGAGATCGACCTCGCCGCGCTGGAGCGGAATCTGCGCCTCATCCGAGCCTCGTTGCCGGCCCACATCCGCTACGTCGCGGTGGTGAAGGCCGACGCCTACGGCCACGGCCTGCCCCAGACCGCCGCCCGCCTGATGCATGCCGGCGCCGACCTCTTTGCCGTCGCCACGCTGTCCGAGGCCGCTACGGTCCGGGACCTCGGGCCGGGCTGGCCCATCCTGCTGCTGAGCCCGTTGCTTCCGGAGGAGGACCGTTATCTGGCCGAGCTGGACCTTGCCGCCACCGTCTCGACCGCTGAGGAAGTGGCGAGATTTGCCGCGGTGGGCCGCGAGGCCGGCCGACCCGTCTCGGTCCACCTCAAGGTCGATACCGGGATGGGCCGTCTCGGCGTCTGGCACGAGCAAGCGCCGGAACTGCAGGCCGCGATCGCGGCGTCACCGCACCTCCGGCTCGCCGGCGTGTTCACGCATTTCGCCAGTCCCGACGACGACGCGGCGTTCACGGCGGAGCAGCGGCGGCGTTTCCTCGCGGTGCTCGACCGCTGCGCGGGCCTGCGGCTCGACGAGCTTTTCGTGCACGCGGACAACTCGTCGGGGCTCGAGACCATGCCGGGGGCGAGTCCGTTCAACGCGGTCCGCGTCGGGCTCCTTCAGTTCGGCATCCTGCCCCACCCCAACTCGCTGCTCGCCCAGGTCCACACCGAACCGGTCTTCAGCTTCCGCACCCGCATCGGCATCGTGAAGACCCTGCCCAAGGGCACCACGATCAGCTATGGACGGACCCACACGCTCGGCCGCGAGACCAAGGTCGCGATCCTCTGCGCCGGCTACGGCGACGGCATCCCGCGCGCCACCAGCAACCGCGCGCAGGTGCTGATCCGGGGCCAGCGTTGTCCCGTGCTGGGACGGGTCACGATGGACCAGACCATCGTGGACGTGACCGGCGTGCCCGACGCCTGCTGCGGCGACGAGGCGGTGCTGGTCGGCCGCCAGCAGGGCGCGGAGATTTCAATCACGGAGTTCAGCCGGTGGGCCGACACCATCCCGTGGGAAACCCTCTGCTCCGTCACCAAGCGCGTGCCGCGGGTGTACCGGACCGCGCTCGGCGTGTAGCCTGCCGGGCGTGGGTTGTGGGCCTCGCCCGAAACCTGGTGATGGGCCGTAGCGTCTTTCCGGCATGAGCCCCTCGATCGACCCGGCTGCAGCCTGGCTGCCCCTGCCGGCCTCCCAATGGGACGCCGCCGCGGCCCGCCACCTCCTCCGCCGGGCCGGCTGGACGGCCCGGCCCGCGGAGACCGAGCGGGCGGTGAAGGAGGGGCTGGCAGCCACGCTGGACCGGTTGTTTCCGCTGCAACCCGCCCCGCTGGCGATGCCCGCGGCCGTCACGCAGCTTCGCGCCGACTCTCCGGCCATTCTCCAGGGCCTCGAGGGAGCGAAGGACGAGATGGAAGGCCGGCGCCGGCGGCAGGAAGCGCGCGAACGGAGCCAGGCGGTGCTGCAGGATCTGAGCCTGGCCTGGTTGAACTACGCCGCGCAGCCCGACACCGCGGCCTTCGCGAAATGGGTGCTGTTTCTCAGCGACGTGTACGTGGTGGGCATCGAGAAGGTGAAGAACACCGTCCTGGTGGCCGACCATTACCAGCGGCTGGCGCGACACGCGTACGGGCCGGCGCCCGAGCTCACCAAGGCGGTCTCCCGTTCCCCGGCGATGGTCGTCTACCTCGACCTCAACCAGAACCGTCGGGACGCCCCGAACGAGAACTTCGCCCGCGAGCTCTTTGAGCTGTTCGTGCTCGGCGAGGGCAATTACCGCGAGGTTGACATCAAGGAGGCGGCCCGCGCGTTCACCGGCTACCGCCAGCGACTCGGCGAGTTCCGGATCGCGGAGCGCCAGCATGATTCCGGGCCCAAGACCGTGTTCGGCGAAACCGGCCGGTTCGGCGGCGACGACGTCATTGACCTGGCCTATCGGCAGCCGGCGGCGGCGACGTTCCTGCCGCACGAGCTCGTGAAGTTCTACCTCACCGACCAGCCGTTGCCGCCCGAGTTGCTCGTCCCACTGGGGAACGAATGGCGCCGGCGGAACTTCCATCTGCGGGAACTTGCCCGCCTGTTCTTCGGGAGCCGGCTGTTCTTCGCGCCCGAGTACCGCGGGGATTACATCAAGAGCCCGGTCCAGCTCTACCTCGGCCTGGTGCAGGATCTCGACCTCGATGTCACGCCGCTCGCCCGCTCCGCGCTGGCGCCGCTGCGCCAGATGGGACAGGTGCTCTTTTTTCCGCCGAACGTGCGCGGCTGGGTGGGCGGACGGATCTGGATCAATTCCGGGACCCTCGCGGCCCGACGGCAGCTGGTCGAGTCGCTCTTCCGGCCCCTGCGCGAGGAAGCCCTCAACGCCGACGAGCAGCGCGCGCTCGCGGCCGCCCGGACGTCCGGGCCCAAGCGCTTCACGGTCGACCCCGACCGCTTCACCGACCTCGCGGCGCTCGACGCCCCGGCGGCGGCGGACCGCCTGCTGGACGAATTCCTGGCCCTGCCCGCCACGGCGCCTTTCTGCGAGCGGGTGCGGGGGTTTCTTGCCTCCAACCCCGGTGATGCTACTCATCGGGTCCAGCGCCTCCGGCGTGCCGCGGTGATCCTGCTCCAGTCCCCCGAGTACCAGCTCTGCTAAGCCCCATGCCCTCGAACCTGCCCGCCACCCTGCCCTCGACGCGCCGCGAGTTTCTCCAATGGTCCGGCCGGGGCATCGGCCTCCTCGCCTTCAGCCGGTTCGCCCCGGCCTTCCTAGTCCAGTCGTCCTCCGCCGGCCCCATGTCGCCCGAGACCGGCCGGCCGATCCTCGTGCTGGTCCAGCTCGCCGGCGGCAACGACGGCCTCAACACGCTCGTGCCGTTCGAGGACGCGAACTACTACCGCCTCCGCCCGACGCTCGGCATCGCGAAGGACCGGGTCCTGCGGCTGACCGACACGCACGGCCTGCATCCGTCGTGCCCGGAACTCGCGCGGCTTTTCCACGACGGCCAGCTCGGCATCGTGCAGAACGTCGGCTACCCCAACCCGAATCGCAGCCACTTCCGCTCGACCGAGATCTGGGAGACCGCCAGCGCGAGCAGCGAGTTTCTCCCCGACGGCTGGATCGGGCGGTTCATGGACAACGCCTGCGCCGGAATGCCGGCGTCCCACGATCCGCTGGGCATCCACATCAGCAATGGCGAGCCCCAGTCCTTCGTCAGCACCCACGAGCACCCGACCTTTGGGCTCATCCCGAAGGGCGGCAACCGCCGCGAAAACGAGGAGAACCGTCGCCTGCTCGAGGCCCTGGCCGACGTGCCCGGCGCGGCGGAGAACGACAACGCGTCCTTCCTGCGTCACACGCTGATGGACTCGCTCGTGACCGAGCGAAAGGTCCAGCAAGTGCTCGGAGCCTACCAGCCCGCCGCGGAGTACCCGGGCAACGCGTTTGCCGGCTCGCTGCGGAATGTCGCGGCGCTCATCGCCGCCGGGCTGCCCACCCGCGTGTATTTCGTCTCGCTCAGCGGGTTCGACACCCACAGCAACCAGGCGAACCAGCAGGCGAACCTGCTCGCGACCCTCTCGGCGGGCTTGGCGGCGTTCCAGCAGGACCTGGTGCGGCACCAGCTCGACGGGCAGGTGCTCACGATGACGTTTTCGGAGTTCGGCCGCCGGCCGAATGAGAATGAGAGCCGCGGCACCGACCACGGCACGGCGGCGCCGCTGTTCGTGATGGGCTCGCGCGTGAAGGGCGGCCTCCACGGCACACCGCCCTCGCTCGACCTTCCGCCGAACCAGGACCTGGCGTTCAGCACCGACTTCCGCGGCGTCTATGCGACGATGCTAGACCGGTGGCTCGGCTGCCCGTCGGAGAAAGTTCTCGGCGGCAAGTTCGCGACGGTGCCAGTGGTCTGACCGATTACCGGTCTGCCAGCGGCGCTCCCAACGATCCTGCCTGACCGCTGACGGCTGAAAGCTGACCGCTTCAGGCTACTTGCCGATCCCGTAGGTCCGGAAGCCGAGGGCGTTGAGCTTGGGCAGGTCGAGGATGTTGCGGCCGTCGAAGACGAACGCCGGCTTGTTCATGCCCGAGAGGATCTTCGCGTAGTCGAGCCGCTTGAATTCGTCCCACTCGGTCACCACGGCGATGGCATGGGCGCCCGCGGCAGCCTCGTAGGCCGACTTCGCGATCGTGAGGTGCGGGTTGTCCTGGCCCTTGCCCAGAACGTCGGCACGGATCTCGTCGGCCGGCACCTTCGGATCGTACACCACCACGCGGGCCTGCTCCGCGAGCAGGTCGCGGCAGACGCTGATCGCGGCGGACTCGCGGGTGTCGTTCGTGTCCTTCTTGAAGGCGAAGCCAAACACGGCGATGCGCTTGTCGGCGACGGTGTCGAAGAGCGAGCGGACGATCTTCTTCGCGAAGCGGCGCTTCTGGTAGTCGTTCATCTTGACCACGCCGTCCCAGTACGCGGCGACCTCGGGCAGGCCGAAGTGCTCGCAGAGATAGACGAGGTTCAGGATGTCCTTCTGGAAGCAGGAGCCGCCGAAGCCGACGGAGGCCTTGAGGAATTTCGGGCCGATGCGCGAGTCCTTGCCGATCGCGTTCGCCACCTCGTCGACGTCGGCGCCGGTGGCCTCGCACAGGGCGGAGATCGAGTTGATGGACGAGATGCGCTGCGCCAGGAACGCGTTGGCGACGAGCTTGGACAGCTCGGACGACCAGAGGTTGGTCGTGATGATCCGGTCGCGCGGCACCCAGCGGGCATAGACATCCACGAGGGCCTGCAAGGCCTTCTCGCCCGTCGGCGTGCGCTCGCCGCCGATGAGCACCCGGTCGGGCGACTGGAGGTCGGCCACGGCTGTGCCCTCGGCCAGGAACTCCGGGTTCGACAGCACCTCGAAGGCGATGCCGCGGGTGTTGGCGGCGAGGATGTCCTTGATCGTCTCGGCGGTCTTCACCGGGATGGTCGATTTCTCGACGATGATCTTGGGGCTGGTGGCAGTCTCGGCGATCGTCCGCGCAACCGACTCGATGAAGCGCAGGTCGGCCGCGCGCCCGGCGCCGACGCCGTAGGTCTTGGTCGGGGTGTTGACGGCCACGAAGATGATATCGGCGGCGCGGATGGCGCCGGCCACATCCGTCGAGAAATGCAGGTTCCGTCCGCGGGTCTGCTTCACCACCTCGTCGAGGCCGGGCTCGTACACGGGCAGCTGGTCGGAGTTCCACGCCGCGATGCGGGCGGAGTTCATGTCCACGACCTTGACCTCGATGTCCGGGGCCTTGAGGGCGATCATGGCCATGGTGGGCCCACCGACGTAGCCGGCGCCGATACAGCAGATTTTCATAGGGGCGAGATTGCGGAGCGACCCCGCAAATCCAAGGCTGATTTTGCCGGCCGGGAGGCGCAAAAAAGCCGGCCCCCGCGGGAGGGCCGGCCAGAAGGTCGGGTCAGGCTCAGGCCGGAGTCGGCGCCGGTGTCGGCATGCCGTCGATCGAGCCCGACTGCGCGGACTTCTCGGCGGCCTTCTTCTCCATCGCCTTGGCGTCGGTCTTGCCCATCGCCTCGCGGACCACGGGCGACTGGATCTCGCCCTGCTTGAGGATCTCGAGGACGTGCTTGCCCTCGATGGTCTCGTGCTCGAGCAGCGCCATCGCGACCTTATCAAGCGCGGTGCGGTGGTCGTGGATGATCTGCTCAGCCCGCTTGTACTGGCTCTGGATGAGGTCGGTGACCGCGGCGTCGATGCGGCGGGCCGTGTCCTCGCTGATGTGGCGGGAGCGGGTGATGTCGCGGCCGAGGAAGACGGTGTCCTGGTTGTCGCCCATCGCGACGGGACCCAGGTCGCTCATGCCGTAGTCGCAGACCATCGAGCGGGCGACGCGGGTGGCGTGCTTGATGTCGCCGTACGCGCCATTGCTGATGTCGCCGGTGATGAGCTCCTCGGCGATGCGGCCGCCCATCGACATCGCGATCTCATCGAGGAGCTTCTTCTTCGGACGCGTGAGGATGTCCTTGGTCGGGAAATAGGTCGTGCTGCCGAGGCTCTGGCCCCGCGGGATGATCGTGACCTTGTGCACCGGCACCGTGCCGTCATCGAGCACGGCCTGCACGATGGCGTGGCCGGCCTCGTGCCAGGCGATGAGGCGCTTCTCGCTGTCGTCCATCACGCGGCGCCGCTCGCGGCCCCAGAGGACCTTGTCGCGGGCGTCGCTGATGTCGACGTTCTCGACCTTCTTCTTGTCGCGGCGGGCCGCCAGGAGCGCAGCCTCGTTGAGCAGGTTGGCGAGCTCGGCACCGGACAGGCCGGGCGTCCCGCGGGCGATGGCTGAGAGATCGACGTTCTCGGCGAGGCTGATCTTCCGGGCATGGACCCGGAGGATCTGCTCGCGACCCACGAGGTCGGGCAGGTCGACGTAGATCTGGCGGTCGAAGCGGCCGGGCCGCAGCAGCGCGCTGTCGAGCACGTCCGGGCGGTTGGTCGCGGCGATGATGATGACGCCCTCGGTGGTGTCGAAGCCGTCCATCTCGACCAGCAGCGAATTCAGGGTCTGCTCGCGTTCGTCGTTGCCGCCGCCGAGGCCGGCGCCGCGCTGGCGGCCGACCGCGTCGATCTCGTCGATGAAGATGATGCAGGGCGCGCTCTTCCGGCCCTGCTCAAACATGTCGCGGACGCGGCTCGCGCCGACGCCGACGAACATCTCCACGAAGTCGGAGCCGGAGATGCTGAAGAACGGCACGTCGGCCTCGCCGGCCACGGCCTTGGCGAGCAGGGTCTTGCCGGTGCCCGGGGGGCCGACCATCAGGATGCCCTTTGGAATCTTGCCACCCATGCGGGTGAACTTCTTCGGGTCCTTGAGGAACTCGACCACCTCACTGACCTCCTCCTTGGCCTCGTCGCAGCCCGCGACATCGGCGAAGGTGAGCTTGTCCCGGTCGCGGGTGAGCAGCTTGGCGCGGCTCTTGCCGAAGCTCAGCGCGCCTTTGCCGGCCTGGCGGAGCTGGCGGATGAAGAGGAAATACAGCAGGCCGATGATCAGCACGAACGGGATCACGTTGACCGCGATCTGCGAGAGCAGCGTCGTGGCCGGCTGCTCGGTGAAGGCTTGGGCCTTCTGGAGCCGCTCGATATTCGCATCGGTCAGGCGGCCGGCGGCGCGGAACTGGGTGGTGGTCCCGCGGTCGGTCTCGAGCGCGGCTTCCTTGGTGACCTCGCCGGTAATGACGTACCAGTCGCGGCCGCTGGAAAGATCGGAGCGGATGACGCCCTCGCGCACCTTGCCCTGTTCGGCGAGCTCCACGACCTTCTGGATCTTGATCGTCGCCGGCGAACCCAGCCGCGGCGGGGCGAAGAACAGCATCGAGAGCGCGACCATCACGACCACGAGGAAGATCACCAGCATCTTGGGCTGGAATCGGTCGGGCGGGAGGTTCTTCAGCGGACGGCGCTTCTTCTGTTGATCGGGTTCGGACATGGGGGATTGGACTGAGGACGCAAAGTGGATGTTCCGCAGGGATAAGTCAATTGGCCCCGGGGTGGAATTATCGGCCGGTTTTTCGACCGGATTCGAAGGTCAGACGGTTGGGCCGGACCACCGCAAAGCTGTCGACGCCCATGCTTTGGCGCGTCGGCCGGCGGGCCATCACCGCGGCCAGCAGCGCGTCGAACGCCTGCCGCGAAATCTGGACCGGTCGGGCCTGCGCGAGCATCCAGCGATGCAGCGCCCGCCGGACAAGCCCCCGCGGCTTCCCGGCCAGCTTGCGAAGATCAAGCGTGCCGTCCGCCCGCAGCGGCCGCAGCGCCGCCAGCCAAGCCTCCAGCGCCACGTCGTCCTCCTCCAGGAGTTCCCGGGCCCGGGCGGCGCCGGCCAGGGCATCGCGACCCGCGGCGCGTCGCCACGGCGGCAGGACCAGTTGCCGGACCCGGTTGCGGAAATGGTAGTCGCCCGCATTCGACGAGTCCTCCCGCCAGCGGGCGCCCGCCCGGCGCAACACCGCCACGACGTCGGCCTTTCGCACCGTCAGCAGCGGCCGGAGGTGCAGGCGGCCGTCGGACGAAGTCTGGATCGGCCGCGGCGCGGCCAGGCCGCCCGTGCCGCTGCCCCGGGCGATCCGCATGAACATCGTCTCGGCAATGTCGTCCTGCTGGTGGCCAAACCACAGCACCCGCGCATGCCGACCGAAGAAGCCGTGCCGGGCCGTGCGCGCCTCGGCCTCGCTGGCGCCGCGCCGGGCGTCCTTCCACTCCCCTTCCACCAGTGGCACGCCGAGCGCCGCGCAGACCCGGCGGCAGAACGCGGCATCGCGCCGCGACTCGGCTCCGCGCAGGCGATGGTTGAAATGCAGCGCCCGAAGCCGGGCGCGGCGTTCGGGCCAGTGGGCCCACAGCAGGAGGAGGAGGCAGAGCGAGTCGGCCCCGCCGGACAGCGCCACGGCCCAGGCTGAACGCGGCGGGGCGGACTGCGCCCACGCCATCACAGAGGGATGCAGCCGGGAAGGCGGCAGGGCCGCGGCGACCTCGGCGGCGCAGCGCGCCCAGCGGGATCGGACCGTGGCGCCTGCGCGGGGACGACTCACTGGAACGAGAGGTGCGTCTTGCCGAAGTACGGCACGAGCGCCTCCGGGATCCGCACCCGTCCATCCGCCTCGAGATTGTTCTCGAGGATGGCGGCGAGCACGCGCGGCACGGCGAGGCCGGAGCCGTTGAGCGTGTGCACCAGCTCGGGCTTGCCGGTCTCCTTCGGGCGGAAACGAATCTGCGCGCGCCGGGCCTGGAAGGCCTCGAAATTCGAGCAGCTGGAGACCTCGAGCCAGCGCTTCTGACCGGCGGCCCAAACCTCGAGATCGTACTTCTTGGCCTGCGCGAACCCGAGGTCGCCGCCGCACATCAGCAGCACGCGGTACGGCAGCTCGAGCTTGCGGAGGAGGCTCTCGGCGTCCTCGCGGAGCTTGTCGAGCTCCTCGTAGCTCGTCGACGGGTGCACCCACTTGAGCAGCTCGACCTTGTCGAACTGGTGCACGCGGTTGAGGCCGCGGACGTCCTTGCCGTAGCTACCCGCCTCGCGGCGGAAGCACGGCGTGTAGGCGCAGCGGTAGATGGGCAGCGCGGACTCGTCCACGATCTCGTCGCGGAAGAAATTCGTGAGCGGCACCTCGGCCGTCGGCACCGCGAAGAGCCGGTCGGGCGTCGTCTCGTACATCTGGCCCTCCTTGTCCGGCAGCTGTCCCGTGGCGGTGGCGCTGGCGGCGTTGACGAAGATCGGCGGGCTGACCTCGACGTAGCCGGCCTTCGAATCCTCCTCGAGGAAGAACTGGAGCAGCGAGCGGGCGAGCCGCGCACCGTCGCCGACAAAGAACGGGAAGCCCGCGCCGGTGACCTTGGCGCCGCGCGCGAAGTCAAACAGCCGGTCGAAGCCCGCGATCTCCCAGTGCGGCAACGAATGCGGGCGCGCCTCGCCGTGCGCGCCGTGCAGCGCGAACACGACGTTTTCCTCGGGGGTCCGGCCCTCGGGCACGCTGGCGTGCGGGAGGTTCGGCACCGAGAGCATCGCGACGCGGAACTTCTCCTCGGTCTCCTTGAGCAGGGCGTCGCGCTCCTTGATCTGGTTCGAGACCGCCTTCAGCTCGGCGACCTTGGCAACGAACTCGGGCGAACCCTTCGGCAACGCGGCCATGGCGGTGTTGGCCGCCTTCTGGGCGGAGCGGAGCGTCTCGACCTCCTTCAGCTGGGACCGCCAGGTTGCGTCGATCGCAAGCACGGCGTCGAGGTCGACGTCCAGGTGCTTCTTGGCAATCGCCGCCCGCACGAGGTCGGGCGACTCACGGATCAGTTTCGGGTCGAGCATGGCGGGAAAATCAGCGGGGCTTCTCGAGGCGCGCCCGGGCCCGCTGCAGGCGGGCATAGACGTCCTTCGCGGAGAGCAACCTAAGGTCTCCGACCGGCGCTTGCACCACGAAATTCGTGGGGGCGTTGAGCGGGTATGGGCCGAAGAGGCGGGGGTCGGTCGGGCCGAAGATGCCGAGGGTCTTCACGCCCAGCGCGGCGGCGAGGTGCATCGGGCCGCTGTCGTTGGAGATGACCCAGTCCGAGCGGCGGATCAGCGCCGGCAGAGAGACAAGGCTGGTGTTAGCGGTGAGGTTGAGGAACTGCTCGGCCGGGTAGGCATTGCGGTCGGGCACGCGGTTGTTGCCCGCCCAGATCACCTTCCGGGTGCGGTTCTCGCGCATGATCAGCTCGGTCAGCTGCTTGAAGCCGTTCCAGCACTTCTCGGCGCGCCGGCTGTCGGGGAACATCAGGATCGGCCGGGCCCCGCCGCGGCCCTCGGCAAAGGACAGGTTCAGGGCGTCGCCCTCGCGGAAACGCAGGTGGCCGCGCAGCTCGGGCTTCGCCCCGAGCACCGGGCAGAACTGGAGCAGGATGTCGATCGCGTGGCTGCGGCGCCCGTCGGGCGGCAGCGGCACCTTCTCGTCGTAGAAGATGCCCGACCACTCGCGCGCATCGCTGCGGCCGACCTTGTGCCGGGCCAGCGCGCGCGACGCCATGAGGCCGGTCCGCAGCAGGCCCTGGAAATCAAACACGTAGTCGAATCGGGTCTGTCGCACCTCGCGCATCAATCGCAGGAATCCCTTGGCGCCGCCGGCGCGCTCGAACACGTAGACCTGGTCGACCGCCTCGCAGGCCCGCACGATCGGCGCGAAAATGTCCCGGACAATCCACGAAATGCGCAGATCCTCCCGCTGCGCCTTCAGCGAGGTCGCCACCTGGAGCCCGTGCACAATGTCGCCGAGCGAGGACGGTTTGATGATGAGGAGTTCGGTCATGGGCACTCGCGGCCCCCCAGAATCTGCTTTTAACCGGCGGGCCGCGCCGTTTGATGCATAAGGACGTTCCGATTAAACGCTAAGCCGTCAACCTCTTGCTGAAACTTCTGCTCCAGTCGATCAGCTGGCTCCTGGCCCACACCCCCGAGCCGCTCTTGCGCGGGCTGTCGGCGGCGATCGGCGAGATGATCTTCTGGTTGCTCCCGCGCCGGCGCCGGGCCGCCCTGTCGAATCTCCACCATGCCTTCCCCGACCGGTCTGCCGCGTGGCGCCGGGCGGTCGCCCGCGCGAGTTCACGGCGGATGGTCGAGACGGTGTTCTTCTCGGTGGCCACGCCCTATCTCAGTCCGGACCGCATCGCGCAGATCATCCGGCCGCATGCCAGCCTCGTCGACTTCACCCTCGGGCACCAGCGCCGACCCCGCCCGGTGGTCCTGGTCTCGCCCCACCTCGCCTACTGGGAGGCGGAGATCGGCATGCCGCATGTCCTGCCCAAGCCATTTCCGGAAATCGGCGTGATCTATCGTCCGCTCGACAACGAGGCGGCCAACCGGTGGGTCATCCGCGCCCGCGAGCGCTTCGGGCTGAAGCTTCTGTCGCGCAAGGAGGGTTTCGCCGAGGCCATGCGCATCCTCCGGCGGAACGGCATCGTCGGCATCCTATTCGACCAGAATGCCGGCCTGCAGGGCGCCCTTTCGACCTTGCTGGGCCGCGTGTGCTCGACGTCAGAACTGACGGGCCTGCTGGCCGAGAAATTCCACTGCGACGTGGTCGTCATGTACCCGCGCCGCCTCGACTTCTGGCGCACCGAATTGCACCTCGAGACGCTGGCGGCCGACGGCACGACCGAAGGGACCACCATCGCCCTCAACCGCTGGCTCGAGGGCAAGCTCACCACCGACGAGGAACTCTGCACGTCGTGGCTCTGGGCGCACGAGCGCTGGCGCAACCAGGACATCCCCGCGCGTCGCTTCCGGCTCGAGGCCAAGCGCGACTTCCTCGCGGCCGACCTGCGCACTCGCGGCTGGACCGCCCTCCCCCGCCGCACCCGCGTGGTGGTGCGGATGCCGAACTGGCTCGGCGACGTCGTCATGGCGCTGCCGCTGCTGCGGGCCCTGCGGGTGTCCCGGCCCGACGCCGAGATCACTCTCCTCGCCAAGGCGCCGTTCCTGCCGCTGCTCGAAAGCTGGGGAGTCGCCGACCGGCTCGAGGCGCTGCCCCGCCCCGGCCTCGGCTACTACCTCCATTTCTGGCGGCGCCGCGGCGCGTACCCAGATGTCTGGCTGCTGTTCACGAACTCCGTGCGCGGCGACCTCGAGGCCCGGCTGGCCGGCTGCCCGCAGCGTTTTGGACTGATCCGGCCCGGCAAGTGGCGCCCCCTGCTCTCGCACCGGTTCCGCGTGCCGCGCGACTTTGACGAGAGCCATCACCACCAGCTGGAGCTGTGGGAGAATTTCCTGCGGCATTTTGGACTCAACGCCGCGCCGGATCGGGCGCCCGTCGCCCGGCCGGGTTCGGTCACGACGGCGATCGGCCTGATCGCCGGCTCCGAGAACAACCCCGCCAAGCGCTGGCCGGTCGCGCACTGGCGCGCCCTGATCGAGGCGCGGCCGAACGACCGGTTCGTGCTCTTTGGCACCGCCAACGATCGCCCGATCACCGACGCCGTCGCGGCGGGATTCGGCGACCGCGTCGAGAATCTCGCCGGACGCACCAGCCTGCCCGACTACTGTGCCCGCCTGCAGTCCTGCCGCGCCCTGGTCACGAACGACACTGGCGGCATGCACCTGGCGAACGCGCTCGGCGTCCCACTCATCGCGCTGTTCGGGCCCACGAACCCGGTTCGCACCGGCCCGGTCTTCTCCACGCCAGCCACGATTCTCCAGCCGCCAGGCTGTCCGGCCACCGGCGGCCTGCCCCTCGACCAGCTGGCGCCCGCCCAGGTCCTCGCCGCCCTCGACGGCGCGCTCGGCGGCTGCTAGCCACCCGACTGCCCGATGCCCCTGCTCACCGTCACCGACCTCCGGACCTGGTTCCACACCCGGGGCGGCGTGTATCGCGCGGTCGACGGCATCAGTTTCTCGATCGAGCGCGGCGAGACCCTGGGCATCGTCGGCGAATCGGGCTCGGGCAAGTCGGTCACGTGCTATTCGCTCATGGGCCTCGTGCCCCAGCCTCCGGGGCGGATCGAGAGCGGCACCGCGGTCTTCGACGGCACCGACCTCCTGCACTGCTCGCCGCGCGAGGCGCGCGCGATCCGCGGCAAGCGCGTCGCGATGATCTTCCAGGATCCGATGACGTCCCTCAATCCGTACCTGCGGATCTCGGAGCAGCTGATCGAGCCGCTGCTGATCCACGAGCGGATCTCGCGCCGCGACGCACTGGCGCGCGGCTTGGAGATGCTGGAGGCCGTCGGCGTCAACGACGCGGCCAACCGGATCCACGCCTACCCGCACGAGTTTTCCGGTGGCATGCGGCAGCGCGTGATGATCGCGATGGCGCTGATCACGCGTCCGGAGCTGCTGATCGCGGACGAACCCACCACGGCTCTCGACGTGACCGTGCAGGCCCAGATCCTCGAGCTGATCAAGCGCCTGCAGCAGGAACTGGGCATGGCGGTCATCTTCATCACCCACGACCTCGGCGTGGTCTCCGGCCTGTGCGACCGGGTGCAGGTCATGTACGCCGGCCGCATCGTGGAAACCGGTGACACGCGAACGCTCTTCCGCTCCCCGCTCCACCCGTACACCCGCGCCCTGCAGCGGTCCATCCCCTCGCTCCAGCCGAAGGGCGCCTCGCTTTACACCATCCCGGGCCTGCCGCCCGACCTCTCCCAGCCGATCGCGGGCTGCGCCTTCGCCGCGCGCTGCGAGCACGCCAGCGATCTCTGCCGCGCCGGAACGCCGGCGCTGGGGGAGGCCGAAGCCGGCCACGCCCACGCCTGCGTCCGGGTCCAGGCCGGCGAGATCTGACCAACGCGATCCCATGGCTGAACCGATTCTCGAGCTCACCGACGTCAAGACACACTTCCCCGTGCTGTCGGGCTTCGTGCGGCGCCGGCAGGTCGGCACGGTGAAGGCCGTGGACGGCGTGAGCCTCGCAGTCGGGCGCGGCGAGGTACTCGGGCTCGTGGGCGAGTCGGGCTGTGGGAAGTCGACGCTCGCCCGCACCATCATGCAGCTGGTGCCAACCACCGCCGGCACGGTGGTCCTGAACGGCCGCAACCTGTCCACGTGCAGCGCGGCCGAGTTGATGCAGGCGCGCCGGGACCTCCAGATGGTCTTCCAGGATCCCTACGCGTCGCTCAATCCGCGGCTCACGGTCCACGCCACGCTGGCCGAGCCCCTGCGCGTCCACCAGGTCTGCCCGCCGGCGCAGATTGACGCGCGGGTGACCGAACTCATGCGGCTGGTCGGGTTGTCGCCGCGATTCCTGCGGAAGTACCCGCACGAGTTTTCCGGCGGGCAGCGCCAGCGCATCGCGATCGCCCGCGCGCTTGCGCTCGAGCCGAAGGTCATCATCGCCGACGAGCCGGTCTCGGCGCTCGACGTCTCGATCCAGGCCCAGGTCCTCAACCTCCTGTCGGACCTGTGCCGCCAGATGCACCTCGCGCTGATCTTCATCGCGCACGACCTCTCGGTCGTGAAACACATTTCGGACCGGGTCGCGGTCATGTATCTCGGCAAGATCGTCGAGCTCGGGCCCGCCGTGGAGGTGATCGAGCGTCCGCGCCACCCGTACACGCGCGCACTCGTCAGCGCGATCCCGACGCCCAATCCCGAGGTGGAGCGCGCGCGTCAGCGGATCGTCCTCGCTGGCGACCCGCCGTCGCCGGTCAATCCTCCCGCCGGCTGCGCCTTCCACCCCCGCTGCCCGCACGCGCGGGACGTGTGCCGCGCCGCGGTGCCCCCGCTCACGGACGACGGGCCGGTGAGGGAAGTCGCGTGCGTGCGGCTCGCCGAGCTCTAGGAGAACGGCGACGGATCAGCCGTTGCCCGTCGGATACCCAAGCTGGCGCAGTGCCTCGAAGGCGGCGATGCCAGCGGCGGTGCTGAGGTTGAGTGAGCGCAGGGAAGCGTTGGCCTGGGGAATGGTGATCCGCTGCGACTCGCCGATCTCGGCATGCAGCCACTCCGGGGCGCCGGAGCCCTCGTTGCCAAACACGAGACCGTCCTCGTCGGCGTAGCTCACCGTCCAGAAACTCCGCGCGGCCTTCGTGGTGAACAGCCACAGCCGGCGCGGCGCGAGCTGGCTAGCGCGGAAGGCGGCCCAGTCCGCGTGCTGGTGGACGTCGAGCGACTTCCAGTAGTCCATGCCGGCGCGGCGCAGGTTGCGGTCGTTAATCTCAAAGCCCAGCGGATGGATCAGGTGCAGCCGCGAGCGCGTGAGCGCGCACATGCGCCCGACGTTGCCCGTGTTGGGCGCGATTTCCGGCTGAAACAGGACCACGTGAAGCATGCGTCCATCCTCCTTACGTATCATTACGAAGCAAGCGCCGCGCTGGTTGCGTTTGCCCTCTGGAAAAGCAGCCTCACCACCCCGGCCGTGAACCCCACCCCGCCCAAGTCCGTCGTCCTGGTCGATGACGAGGTGTCCTACACCAACCTCCTGCGGGAGCTGTTGTCCGAACAGCTGGACTGCCCGATCGTGCCCTACGCGCGTCCGCTCCAGGCGCTCGCGGATCTGCCCGGATTGAATCCCGGCGTGATCGTGACGGATTACTCGATGCCCCAGCTCAATGGCGCCGAGTTCATCGTGCGGGCGTCGGCGCTGTTCCCCGAGGTGCCCATCATCCTGATCACCGGCAATCCGGACGGCTCGGTGAACCGCGACGAGCTCGCGAAACTCCCCGCGCTCAAGTCGATTCTCCTGAAGCCGTTTTGCTGGCGCCTGCTGCGCGACGAGATCATCCGCCTCTGGCCGGAGCCGGGCGCGCAACTGCGTCGTCGCGAGCTCCTGTCGACCTAGCCGACGCGCTCGACCTGAAGGCCGGAGTTGTCCCCCGCCAAGAGCCGCGTCTCGCACGCCACGCCGACCTCGCCAAAGGCACCGCGCATGGCCGCGGCGACGGCCGCGCCCTGCGCCGGACGACAAATGCACAGCACACTGGAGCCACTGCCGCTGAGGAATCCCGTGAAGGCTCCGGCCGCGACGCCGGCCGCGATCGCCTCGCGCGCGCCAGGGATGCGGGGCAGCCGGTAGGGTTCGTGCATGAAATCGCCGGCGGCGTGGCGCAGCTGCTCGTAGTCGCCCGTCGCCAGCGCCGCGGTGAAATAGGCGGCGCTGTTGATGCTCTTCACCGCGTCGAAGTACGGGAGCGTCGCCGGCAGCGCGCCGCGCGATTCCTTCGTGAGGAGCTCGGTCGACGGCGACGCCACCACGAAGCCAAGATCTGACGGCACGGCGATCTTCACGGTGCCAAGATAGGCGCCCGTGGCCGGATGGCAGCGCGACACGCAGAAACCGCCGAGAATGCCCGCGCTCGCGTTGTCGGGGTGCCCTTCCAAGTCGGTGGCCACCGCCACCAGCTGGTGCGGCGTCCATTTTGTTCCCATCAGCTGGTCGAGCCCGGCCAGGACGCCGGCGATGACGGTCACGCTCGAGCCCAGGCCCCGGGCCGCCGGAACGTCGCCCTCGATGCGGTAGCGAAAGCCGGACGGCGCGAGCGCTGCGATGCGGAAAAACGCGGCGGCGGTCTCGGCCACCATCGCCTGGGCGCGGCCATCCTCCGGGCGCTCCGCGACGATCGCGGTCCCGGCGCCGCGGGTGAGTGTGACCCGGTTGTGGATCGATAGCGCCAGCCCGAGTGTGTCGAAGCCGGCGCCGCAGTTCGACGTACTGCCAGGGACCCGGACGGTGACGGTGGACGGGGAGCGGCTCATCACCGGCGATACTTGACGGACTGGTCCTGGTCGCGGGCGACGGCCTTTTTCTTCAGCGTCTCGCGCTTGTCGAAGAGCTTCTTGCCGGTGCAGAGGGCCATCTCGACCTTGACGAGGGCCTCCTTGAAATAGAGCCGGAGCGGGACCAGGGCGCGGCCGCCGGCCTCGAGGGCCAGGGTGATCTTGCGGATCTGGTGGCGGTGGAGGAGCAGCTTCCGGATGCGGCGGGCGTCGTGATTGTTGATGTTGCCGAAGGCGTACTGCTCGATGTGCGCGTTGTAGAGCCAGAGCTCGCCCTTCTCGGCACGGCCGAACGCATCGTTGATCTGCGCCTTGCCCGCGCGGATCGACTTCACCTCGGTGCCGCGCAAGGCGATGCCCGCCTCGAAGCGCTCGTCGACCGTGAAGTCACGGAGCGCCTTCGAGTTCCGGACCTCCTTGTAGCGGGTCGAGTCCTTGGGTTGCGCGCTCACGACTGGGAGAAAAATCCGGGCATGAAAAAGGCGGCTTCGGTTCCGCTGACAGCAAAACCGCGCCGCCTGAAGTTGTCGAAGGCGATTCGGCCGTTAGTTCGTGCCGGTCTCGAAGCTGATCTTGCCCTCGCTGATCTCGCGCAGCGCGGTGTCCTCGGGCGAGAGCTTCTCAAGGGACTCGACGAGCGGGCGGTTGCCCCGGCGGAGCTGCTTCACGCGGCGCGACACCACGTTGATCAGAACGTTCGGGTCGGTCACGACTTTGAGCGCTTCCTTGATGTATTCGTCTCTCATGGTTGGAACGGATGGGCTGCGGTGAAAGGGTTCACAAGTAGGAGCCCCGCCGGTCCCGTCAAGGGTCAATTTCCCGGCTTGCCCGCCCCGTCGCCGGCACCGACGCTGCGGCATGTTCATCGCGTGGACCACGTTGGGCACCCGCGAGGCGGCCGACCGTCTGGCCGCCGATGTGGTGGCACGCGGCCTGGCCGCCTGCGCGCAGGTGGAAGGTCCTGTGGTCTCGCACTATCGGTGGGAGGGCCGGCAGGAGCGCGCGGAGGAGTTCCGCCTCTGCCTCAAGTGCCTGCCCGACCACTTGGCCGCGCTGGAACAGCACGTTCTCGCGCATCACCCCTACTCGACTCCCGAGTGGATCGTGGTCCGGGCGGAGCGGGTGGGAGAAAAATACTTGTCATGGGCGGGGTCGAACTCTACTCACACGCCCCTTTAATCACCCGAACTTCGTCCCTTTATCACCATGTCCCAGCACAAGAGCCTCCAGAGTTCCTCCGGCCTCGTCGTTAAACGCAACGTCCTCAAGCGCTTCGAGCGTGTCGACGTGCTCAAGAAGCGCGGCCAGTGGAAGGCCGGCGACCGCGTGGTTGGCCTGCGCAAGACCAAGCCCGACGTCTGAGTCTGGCATTCCTTTCCAGCAGGCAGCCTTCCGCTGCCTGCTTTTTTTTCGCCCATGCACGACCTCCTGAAGGAACTCTCCGACTGGTACCTCCGCTCCCTCGAGACCGGCGGCTATCCGCTGATCGTGCTGCTGATGGCGATCGAGAGCTCGTTCCTCCCGCTGCCGAGCGAAGTGGTGATCGCTCCGGCCGCCTACCTGGCCCACACGAAGGGCCACATGTCCCTCACCGGCATCGTGCTCGCCGGCGCGCTGGGCTCGTGGATCGGCGCCACGATCATGTACTGGGGCGCCCGCTGGGCCGGACGTCCGCTCGTAGTTCGCTACGGCAAGTATGTCTTTGTGCCGCAGGCCAAGCTCGAGCAGGCGGAGCGCTGGGCAGCCCGCTTCGGCAGTTTCGGCATCTTTGCCTCGCGCATGCTTCCGGTCGTGCGTCACCTCATTGGCATCCCCGCGGGCATCGTCCGCATGGATTACCTGAAGTTCTCGATCTACACCTTCGTCGGCGCCGGCATCTGGTGCGCGGTGCTGTGCTGGGCGGGAATCGAGGCCGGCAAGAACGAGGCGCTGATGCGCGGCGAGATGAAGACCATCACGCTCTGGGCCGTCGGCGCCGTCGCGATCCTCGGCGGGATCTACTATCTCTTCGTCCACCGCTACACGCGGGAGAACTCGAAGTGAGTCGCGCCGGGCGGCGCGTGTCTTTGCACTCGACACCGCGCGCGCCGGCATGGATTTTCCGGCCTTCTTTGCGAGCGTAGCACAATGGATAGTGTAGTGGCCTCCGAAGCCATTGATCTGGGTTCGATTCCCAGCGCTCGTACCATCTGGCGCGCTCCCGTGCGGCCTTGAGCTCCAGCCAGACGATCAGGCAGGACGCCCCACTCCCAGGGAGTTAACGACCGATCCTTCCGCGCACAAAAAAGCCCCGGCGTTTAGGCCAGGGCTTGAAAGACTGGGACTGCAGGCTGGCTCAGTTGCGGCCGAACTTGCGGCGGAGACCGAACAGGCCGAGCAGCGCGCCACCGAGCATCAGCACGGTCAGGCCACCCTCCGGGACGCGCTTGAAGTAGAGCTGGTCCTGGGAGTTCCCGCCATTGAGGTAGTTGATGTTGACCGCATAGACGCCGTAGGCGCCGTTGTTGTCCTTGTTCCAGTTCACGCCCTCATGCGCCTGCGCGGCGGCGACGAGGTAGTTGTTCGTGCCACCCTCGCCCTCGAGGAACCAGATCGCCTGCTGCAGATCGCCGAGGTTGGCGTGCGTGTAGGAGAAACCGCCCGAAGAGAGGGAGCCCATCGCGAACTGCGAGTACAGCCACGCCGTCGCGTTCGAAACGCCGTCGTAGTTCGTCGAGGTCTGGCCGCTCACGCCACCGTTCTTCGCGCCGAAGCTCAGCGAGTAGTTGTAGGTGTAGCCCGGATTGAAGTACTCGTTTTCCTCGATGCAGAAGGTCAGGAAGCCACCGTCACCCTTGGCCTTGGCGTCGTAGCTGGCCAGCGACAGCGGGCCCGTGAAGGAGCTGATGATGAACGCGCCACCGTTGCCAACCGAGTAGTTGGTCAGGTCCTGCGAGAGCACCAGCGTGTCCGCCGAAGCGGTCGAAACGACGCCCACGAGGACGGCGGCAAGAGCGAGGAGTTTTTGGAGGTTTTTCATGAGAGTGACGTTGTGATGCCAAAGATTTAGCATTTCTCAGACCCATCCGGGAATTTCCCCATACTCGTGTTGCTATTCAATTGTTTAAGAAATTCAAAAACCCCAGGTACGCAGATACCCGCACCTTCTCATACCTCACTTACGTAAGCCTTTCCGACAAGATTCTGCCAGGCCTTACACTCGCGGTACCGTTAGGCACGCCGTACACCCAGCTGAACTTGATCGAAGACTCCCCAATCGATCCAGAAATGCGGTCAGTTTCGATTCCTCGAGGGACCCCCTACTCGGGCGGCATCACCCTGGAAAAAAGTCGAAGAGTGCTGGCCTTGAATCCACCGAGAATATGCACGGGATGTGCCTCAAGTGACTGAAGTGGATAGTGTAAACCGGAGCCTAAAGCGCCGGTTTTCCTTACACGATTTAGACCGGTTGCCAGACCCCAGAAAACTGAAAAAAACTCTATAACATTGTTTTGCTGTTGGTTACAACATTCTCACTTCGCGAGGCCCAGCTACTGCTAGGTATTTTCCCGACCCACGACCTCGTCTGGCGCCTTTCCCCTCCTCCACCAACCAGCAAGAAAATGAAATCGATCATCAGAAACCTCCTCTTGAGTTCGAGCCTCGCGCTCGTGGCCGTTGTCGGCCTGCGCGCTGAGCCGGTTAACGTGTCCTATACCGTTACCGGAACGTCGGGCGACTACACCCTCAATTTCAGCATCACGAACAACATCTCTGCCGGCCAGCACCTCTACTTCTTCGGCACGAAGCTGGGTGGCGCTGGCATTACCGCTTCGCCGTCAGGCTGGGATCCGAGTATGTGGTCAATCTGGAATCCGACGACGTACGGCGGCTCCGGCCCGAATATCAACTTCAACAATAACTGGATCGATTTGAGCATTAACTCGGGTGGCGGACTCGCGTTCGGCGACACGCTGAGCGGATTCTCGGTGCACATCCTCGACGCGGCCGCTCCGGAATTCGTGGACTGGTTTGCCTATTCGTACGGCGACTACTACCAGGGGCCCTTCGATTTCAACAATACCTACAACCCCGGTTTCACCAACGCGGCTCATCAAGCCTCGGCTCCGGACGCCGCTTCGACCCTCGGTCTGCTCGGTGCGGCTTTCGCCGGCCTCGCCCTGCTCCGCCGCCGTTTCTCCAAGTAACGTACGGCTGCTCCTTCTCAGCCCCGACGAAAGTCGGGGCTTTTTTTTGCCCCAATTCTAGGATCCAGCCAACTCAGGCACCCAGCCGTGCGGGTGCGTTCAGCCAAGGTGCCGCCCGATCTCCTTCGCCGGCTCCGCTGCACACGGAGATTCTTGAACTCTGAGCCCTAGATGTGGATCGCCTGGCCTTGGGTGGCCGCTGCGGCCTCCATCAGCGCCTCGCTCAGCGTCGGATGGGCGTGGATCGTGTGGTGGATCTCGTCGATGGTCGCCTCGAGTTCGACCGCCAAGCCATACTCGGCGATGAGCTCGGTCGCCTCGGAGCCGATGATGTGGGCGCCGTAGATCTCGCCGGTCTTGGCATCGCTGATGACCTTCACGAAGCCCTCCGCCTCGGCCGACGCGACGGCCTTGCCGGACGCCGTGAACGGGAACTTGCCCACCTTGTAGTTCAGGCTCTTTTCCTTCGCGGCCTTTTCCGTGAGCCCCGTGCTCGCCACCTGGGGCTGGCAATAGGTGCAGCCCGGGAAGTGTTTCACGCGTTTCGGCTTCGAATGTCCGAACATGCCCTGCACGGCGTTGATGGCCTCAAACGTCGCCACGTGCGCGAGCCACGGCGGCCCGATGATGTCGCCGGCGGCGTAGATGCCCTTGACGCTCGACTGGTAGTCGTCGCCCACCTTCACGTAGTTCCGATCGAGCTCGAGCTGGACCTTCGGCGAAAGCACGCCCTCAAGGTTGGCCACGACGCCGATCGCCGAGAGCACCGTCTCGGCCTCAATCTCCTCGGACTTGCCGTCCTTCACCAAATTGACCTTCACGCTGCCGGCGCCGACCCGGAAGTTCTCGCACTTGGTGCCGACATGGATCGCGATGCCCTGCTTCTCGAACGAGCGGTGCAGCGTCCGCGCCACCTCCTCGTCCTCGACGGGCAGGATCTGCGGCAGCATCTCCACCAGGGTCACCTTCGCGCCGAACGCATTGTAGAAATACGCGAACTCCACGCCGATCGCGCCGGCGCCGACGATCACGATCGACTTCGGCAGCGTCTTGTTCGCGAGCGCCTCGCGCGAGGTCATCACCCGCACGCCGTCCACCGGCAGGTCCGGGATCCGGCGCATCTTGCAGCCGGTGGCGATGAGGATGTTCTTTGTGCGCAGGAACTTTCCCTTGTGCTCGCCTTCCGTGATTTCGACCATGCCCGGGACCGTCACCTGGCCGCGGCCGACGAAGTACTCGACCTTGTTCTTCTTGAAGAGGAACTCGATGCCCTTGGCCATTTGCGAGGCCACACCGCGCGACCGCTCCATCACCTTGGCAAAGTCGAAGGTCACGTCCTTGGCCGTGATGCCAAACGACTCGGCCTTCCGGATCTTCTGGTAAAGCTCGGCGCTCTTCAGGAGCGCCTTGGTCGGAATGCAGCCCCAGTTGAGGCAGGTGCCGCCGGCGCGTTCCATTTCAATGCAGGCGACGCGTTTGCCGAGCTGTCCGGCGCGGATCGCGCCCGCGTAGCCCGCGGGTCCGCCGCCGATGACGACCAGATCATATTCAAGGGATTCAGCCATGGTGAGTGGTGCTTTGGGCTTCACCGTCGCCATCGCCGCCGCCACCGTCAAACGGAATCGCGGTACGGGTCCCGCCAGCCAGACGGGACGTCAAAAGTCGAACGTCACACGTGACAAGTCTCGTCCGCGGCTGCGCCGCCGCCTCAAGCCTTCGACCTTCGACTTGAGACCTTCGACTACCGAAGGCCGGTCCTAGATATCGATCACGTCATCCCGCTTCGGCTGCTTCGGCGGGCGCGGCGGCCGGGGCTTGATGAAGAGATTCAAGAGGACGTTGGTCACGCTCACCGTGACGCCGCCCCAGATCGCCGCCCAGAAGCTCGCCACATGGAAGCCTTGGACGATGCTGCCGGCCCAATAAAACAACATGGCATTGATCAGCACGATCCCCAGCCCCATCGTCAGCACGATGAACGGCAGCGTGAACAGCATGATGATCGGCTTCAGGATGGCGTTGAAGAAGCTCAACAGCACCACCACCACGAACAGCGTGGTGCCGTCCGCGCACGAGATGCCCGGGACGATTTTGGTCGCCAGCGTCACGCCCAGGGCGAGCACCAGCCAGCGGATGAGAAGGGACATCATGGTAACCGGATTCTGCGAGTGACGGGATCTTCGGCCCACCCCACCTGCCGGCAATGAAAATCCTAGTGATCCAGGACCACCTGCGCAGCGGCGGCACCGAGCGCCAGTCCGTGCTGCTCGCCAACGCCTGCGCCGCGGCCGGCCACGAGACGACCCTGGTGACGTTCCGTCCGGGCGGAGCGCTGGCGGACACGGTCGCGCCGCAGGTCGCACGCCGCGTGCTCCAGCCCTTCGACACCGGGCTCGACTGGTTCGCGCCCGGCCTGCATCGCGCGGCGCGGGAGATCGCGCCCGACATCATCCTTTGCATGGGACGCATGGCCAACTGCTACGCCGGCGGCCTCCAGCAGGCCCGGCCCGCGGCCGCCGTGATTGCGACCATGCGGACCGGCAAACCCCTGCCCCGGCTGTTCCGTCGCTCGCTACAGCTGGCGCGGCACGTCGTGGCCAACAGCTTCGACGCCCGCGACCTGCTCGTGAACCGCCACGGTGTTCCCACCGCCAAGATCTCGGTCCTCCACAACTCCCTCGTGTTTCCCGCGGACACGCCCGGGGTGCGCGATGACTCGCTCCGGACGTCGCACGGGGCCGGTCCCGGCACGGTGGTGCTGCTGTGCGTCGCGATGTTTCGCCCGGAAAAGAACCAGCGCGAGCTGGTCGAAATCGCCGCCGGGCTGCCCGCGCAAGGCGACTGGCAGCTCTGGCTGGCCGGCGACGGACCGGCGCGCGCCGAGTGCGAGCAACTCGTCGCCGCGCGCGGGCTGCAGCGGCGGGTCCGGTTCCTGGGTTTCCACCGTGACCCGACGCCCTTCTACCGTGCCGCCGACATCGCGGTCCATGCGTCCCGCAGCGAATCGCTCTCGAACTTCCTGATCGAAGCCCAGGCGCACGGGCTGCCGGCCGTCGTGTACCAGGTCCAGGGCATCGCCGAGTGCTTCATTCCCGGCACCACGGGCTGGGTGGTCCCGTTCGGCGACCGCGGCGCCTTCCGCACCGCCCTGCAGCCGCTGCTCGCCGACCCCGCGCGCCGTGCGGCGTGCGCCGCGCCCGCCCGCGCCTATGCGCGCGGCACGTTTGACCAGGCGCGGCAGGTCGAGGCGTATCTCGACCTTTTCCGGAGCCTCGCGCAGGCTCTGGCGACGCCATGACCAGCAAGCAGCGCACCGAGTCGATCGCCCGGTACATCCGCGAGCACAGCTACGCCGACCTGCGCACGCTCGCGGCCAAGTTCGGCGGCTCCCTCTCCACCGTCCGCCGCGCCCTGGACCAGCTCGAGGCCCACGGACTCGTGCGCCGCCACCATGGCGGCGCCTCGTTCGTGGAGCACGATGCCGTGGCCCAGGAATACGACTTCCTCGCCCGCAAGAAACGCCACCCGGCCGAGAAGTTCGCCATCGCGAGCTTCATCGCGGAACAGGTCCAGCCGGGCATGACCGTCATCCTCGATGGCGGCAGCACCACCTATGCGGTCGCCCGCCTGCTGGCGGAGAAGCGGCTGCAGGTCATCACCAACTCGCTGCCCATCGCCAGCCTCTTCAGCGAAGTCGGCTCGGTCGAGACCGTGGTCTCCGGCGGCACCATCTACAGCCGCCTCGGCGTGCTGCTCGGTCCAAAGTGCGAGGAGTCGTTCGCCGAGATCCACGCCGATCTCGCGATCCTCGGCGGCGCGGGCATCACCGAAAACGGCGTCTGGAACTACAACGCCCAGCTGGTCGCCGCCCAGCGCCGCATGATCGCCGCCGCCGAGCGGACCGTCTTCGCCCTCGACAACTCGAAGTTCGGCCGGAAGGCGCTCAGCCTCACGACCCCGTTCGACCGGCGCATGACCATCGTCACCGACGCCCGTCCCGCGGTCCATGTCACGCGCGCCATCAGCACCGCCGGAGCGAGCCTCACGCTGGCACGGTGAGGGCGGCGCCAGAGCGTGGTTGAACGCTCAACGCTTGACGCTCGACGCTCAACGTTGAGGTGGATCCGCACCGTCGCCCGCCCCTGCTCGCCCTTGAGCGTCGAGCGTTGAACGTCAATCGTTGAGCGTTGCCCGGCATCGCTCCGCGCCATCGCATTTTTCGCCGTTGCGCAGTTGAATTTCCCGCGCCTCCGCCCATCAGTTGGGGCCCTCCGTGGCCACCTCCCGCACCGCTGAATCCATCCGCCTCCGCGGCGTCCGGCAGAACAACCTGCAGGGCTTCGACCTCGATCTGCCGCTCGGCCGGTACATCGTCGTCACGGGTCTCAGCGGCGCGGGCAAGTCCTCGCTCGTGTTCGAGACGCTCCACGCCGAGGGCCAGCGGCGCTACGTCGAGACGTTCAGCGCCTACACCCGCCAGTTTCTCGACCTGCTCGACAAGCCCCGCGTCGACGCCATCGAGAACATCCGGCCCTCGATCGCCATCGAGCAGTCCAACACGGTCAAGACGTCGCGCTCCACCGTGGGCACCATGACCGAGCTGACCGACTTCGCGAAGGTCTGGTTCAGCCACGTGGCCGAGTGCTTCGACCCCGAGACCGGCGAGAAGGTCGAGGACGACACGCCCGCCACCATCTGGGAAAAGGTCGACTCCACCCTCCGCGGCCAGTCCGTCGTTGTGGCTTTCCAGGTGGCGAAACCCGCCAACCTCGCCTGGCCCGAGATCCTCGCCAATCTGAAGGGCCAGTCCTACGTGCGCGTCCTGGTGCCGGGGCCGCGCGACAGCCTGACCGCCCAGCGCGTCGACGATCTCCTGGCCGAGCCCAAGCCGCTGGCCAAGCAGGACCACCTCTTCGTCGCGCAGGATCGCGTCACGGTCCAATCCGACCAGCGCGCCCGGTTTCTCGAGGCGACGGAGACCGCGCTGCACTTCGGCCGGGGCGAGGTCCGGGTGTTCGCTGCGGGTGCCGACGGCGCCTATGTCGAGCGCGGGCACTTTTCGCGCGGCCTGCACTCGCCGAAATCCGGCCGCACCTTTCGCGCCGCGACGCCCGCCCTGTTCTCGTTCAACTCCCCGCTCGGCGCCTGCCCGCAATGCCGCGGTTTCGGCCGGGTGATCGAGATCGACTTCCGCCTCGCGGTCCCGGACCAGTCCCTCTCGATCGACGCCGGCGCGATCAAGTGCTGGGAGAGCGAGATCTACGGCGAGTCCAAGAAGGACCTGATGGTTTTCGCCCGGAAGAAGAAGATCCCGACCCACGTGCCCTTTGCCGACCTGACCGCGGAGCAGCAGCGCTTCGTGATCGACGGCGAGCCCGGCTACGGCGAGGAGAACGGCAAGACCTGGCCGAAGTACTGGTACGGCGTGAAGGGCTTCTTCCGCTGGCTCGAGAAGAACACCTACAAGATGCACGTGCGGGTCTTCCTGGCCCGCTACCGCGCCTACAATCCCTGCCCCGCCTGCGGCGGCCGTCGGCTGCAACCCGAGTCCCTCTGCTGGAAATGGCGCGGCCGCGCCCTGCCCGACCTCTACCAGTTGCCCGTGTCGGACCTGCTCGCCGCGCTCGCCGACGCGCGGCCGAAGGCCGGCGACCACCAGTCCGAGATCGCCTACGACTCGATTGTCACCCGCCTCCGCTACCTCGAGCAGGTCGGCCTCGGCTACCTCACGCTCGACCGCCAGTCGAAGACCCTCTCCGGCGGCGAGGTGCAGCGCGTCAACCTCACCAGCTGTCTGGGAACCTCTCTCGTCGACACGCTCTTTGTGCTCGATGAGCCCAGCGTGGGCCTGCATCCGCGCGACATCAATCGGCTCATCGCCATCATCCGATCGCTGACCGACACCGGCAACACGGTCGTCGTCGTCGAGCACGATGAGGCGATGATCCGGGCCGCCGATCATGTCGTCGAGGTCGGGCCCGAGCCCGGCGCCCGCGGCGGGAAAATCGTGTACGAGGGCAGCGTGTCCGGGCTCCTGCACGCCCCCGCCAGCATCACCGGCGCCTACTTTTCCGGTCGCGAGACCCTCAGTCCGCCGGCCCGCCGGCGGCCGGTGGCGCCGTCGCAGCCTGCGCTCCATTTCACCGGCGTCTCCAAGCACAACCTGCGCGACGTCAGTTTCCGCCTGCCCCTGCACCGGCTGGTCTGTCTCAGCGGCGTCTCCGGCTCCGGCAAGTCGACCCTGCTCGACCATGTCGTGTACCAGGGCCTGCTCACCCAGCGGCGCCTGCTGGCGGAGGATCCGGCGGTCTTCAGCGAGATCCGCGTCGACGCGCCGCTCGGCGATGTCGTGCTGGTTGACCAGTCACCTCTCTCTCGCACGCCCCGATCGAACCCGGCGCTCTACACCGACGCGTGGGACCTCATCCGCGAGCTCTACGCGCAGACGCCGCAGGCGCTCGAGGCCGGCTTCAGTTCGTCGTCGTTCTCCTTCAACAGCGGCGAGGGACGCTGCGACCACTGCCTGGGCCTAGGCTACGAGCGCGTCGAGATGCAGTTCCTGTCCGACGTCTTTGTGCCCTGCCCGGTCTGCGAGGGCCGACGCTTCAAGCCGGAGGTGCTGGCGATCCGCTGGCGCGACCGCTCCGTCGCGGACCTGCTGGCCACCAGCGTCACCGAGGCGCTGGCCCTCTTCGCCGACCAGCCAGCCGTCCACGAGCGTCTCGCCGCGCTGGAGTCCGTCGGCCTCGGCTACCTCACGCTCGGCCAGCCGCTCAACACGCTCAGCGGCGGCGAGTCGCAGCGCCTGAAGCTGGTCAGCTACCTCGGGACGTTCGGCGGTGCGCGGCCGGCCGACGCGGAAGAGAATGCCCCGGGCGGGGCCCGCGCGCTGCTGCTGCTCGACGAGCCGACCACCGGCCTCCACCGCCATGACGTGAAGCGGCTGCTCGCCGTCCTTCAGGCCCTCGTCGATCAGGGTCACAGCGTCGTGGTGATCGAGCACAACCTGGATGTCCTGAAATCAGCCGACTGGATCCTCGAGATCGGACCCGAGGCCGGCGACCGCGGCGGCCGAATTGTGGCCGAGGGCCCGCCTGAGCTCATCGCCGCGGCCGACACCGCTACCTCGCCTTTCCTCCGTGCAGCGCTGGCTGAGCAGGCCCGCGGCGGTGCCGTCGAGGAGGCCCCCGCCGAGCAGGCCCCGCTCGCGCTCGCGGCAGCCGACCTCGCGATCACCGGGGCGCGGGAGAACAACCTCAAGAACCTCTCGCTCGCGATCCCGCACCGCCAGCTGACCGTGGTCACGGGCGTGTCCGGCTCAGGCAAGTCGACCCTCGCGTTCGACATCGTCTTCGCCGAGGGCCAGCGGCGGTTCATGGAGTCGATGTCGCCGTACGCCCGGCAGTTCGTCGAGCAGCTGCCGCGGCCCGCCGTCGACCGCCTGACCGGCATCCCGCCGACGGTCGCCATCGAGCAGCGCGTGACCCGGGGGTCGCGCAAGTCCACCGTCGCGACCATCACCGAGGTCGCGCAGTACCTGCGCCTCCTCTACGCCCGCCTCGGCGTGCAGCACCACCCCGACACCGGCCGCCCGGTGAAACCGCTCTCGTTCGGCGCGCTGCGTCAGCTCCTCGAGCGCGTGCTCGCCACCCCCAAGGCCCGCCGCGCGAAACACCTCTACCTGTGCTCCCCGCTGATCCGCGGCCGCAAGGGTCACCACCAGCCGATCGCGACCTGGATCGCCAACCAAGGCTACGCGCTGATGCGCGCCGACGGCCGGCTCACGCGGGTCGACGCCTTCGTCAAACTCGACCGCTACTCCGAGCACGACATCGAGGTCGTCGTCGCGGACCTGGCGCCCGGCACCACGTCGGTGGGACCCGTCGGCCGGGACCGGAAGCCGGCGTCAAAGGCGCGCACCGTCGCCGGCAAGCCGTCGAACCCGGGCCAGCCCGTCTCCCCGGCCGCCGCGCTCGAGCGGGCGCTCCAGCTGGGCAAGGGCTCGTGCTTCCTGCTCACTCCGCAGGGCGAGATCCTGTCGTGGTTCTCGACGACCCGCACTGACATCGAGACCGGCGAGTCGTTTCCCGAGCTCGATCCCAAGAACTTCTCGTTCAACTCGCCGCGCGGCTGGTGCCCGACCTGCCGCGGCCACGGGCGGATCCTGCCGTGGATGCTGGAGGGCGACGATGACGAGCGCGACGAGAACCTCGAGCGGCTGCGCCAGCTCGGCCTCGAGTCGGGCGACGAGCTCACCGGCGAGGGCAAGCTGTGCCCCGAGTGCCACGGGGCGCGGCTCAACCGCATCGGTCGCGCCGTGATGCTTCACTTCCGCGGCCGGCCGGCCCCGCGTTCGCTGCCGGCGCTGCTGGCCGAGACGCCCGCGCGGCTTCTCGCGCTGCTCCGCCAGCTCGACCTCGACCAGCGCGGCCGCCTGATCACCCAGGACATCGTGCCGCAGATCGAGGAGCGCCTGAAGTTCCTCGACCACGTGGGGCTCGGCTATCTTTCGCTGGACCGCGCCACCGAGACGCTCTCGGGTGGCGAGGCCCAGCGCATCCGACTCGCCGCGCAGCTCGGCTCCAACCTGTCGGGCGTGCTGTACGTCCTCGACGAGCCCAGCATCGGCCTGCACGCCCGCGACAATGACCGGCTCATCGAGACCCTCCAGTCGCTCCGCGCGAAGGGCAACACGCTCCTCGTGGTGGAGCACGACGAGGAGCTCATGGAGCGCGCCGACCGCATCGTCGACCTCGGGCCCGCGGCCGGGGTGCACGGCGGCGAGCTACTCGCGAATGGCACGCCCGCGGAGATCAAGCGCAACGCCCGTTCGGTGACCGGCCTGTTCCTCAAGAGCGGGATCAACCATCCGCTCCGCGGGGGCTACCGCCCACCCCAGGCCGCCAGCGCCGGCTGGCTCGAGCTCACCAACGTCCGGTTCCGCAACCTGAAGGGCTTCGACCTGCGCCTGCCGCCCGGCCGGCTCGTGATGGTCGCCGGGCCGAGCGGAGCGGGCAAATCCACCCTCTTCCGCGACCTCCTCCATCCCGCCGTCACCCACGCCATCAAGTCCAAGCAGAAGCGCCTCTCCGGCGCCGCGTTTGCCAAGGCCACGGGTTTCAACGCCGAAGCCCCGCCCGGCACGGACCGCGTGCCCGTGTTCGGCAGCCTGACGGGCGCGGCCGGATTCCGCTCGGTCATCGAGGTCGACCAGTCGCCGATCGGCAAGACGCCGCGCTCCACCCCTGCTACTTACCTCGGCATCTTCGACCTGATCCGGCAGTTCTTCGCCTCGCTGCCCGAGTCGAAGATCCGCGGCTACACCGCCTCGCGCTTCTCCTTCAACACCACCGGTGGCCGCTGCCCGACCTGCGAGGGCGCCGGGCGCATCAAGCTCGAGATGGCGTTCATGCCGGACACCTACCTGCCCTGCGACGACTGCCGCGGCCTCCGCTACGGCCCGGAACTCGCCGACATCGCCTGGAAGGGCCGGACCATCGGTCAGGTGCTGGAACTGACCTTCGAAGAGGCCGCCCAGTTCTTCGATTTCCACTCCCAGCTCGAGCAGGTCTGCCGGCTCATGGTCGACTGCGGCCTCGGCTACCTCACGCTGGGCCAGAGTTCCCCCACGCTGTCCGGCGGCGAGGCGCAGCGGCTCAAGCTCGTCACGGAACTCTCCGCGGGCCTTGCCACCTACCGCGAGCGGAGCCGCGGCACGCTGCCGCGCAACCTGTATCTCCTCGAGGAACCCACGATCGGGCTCCACCTGAGCGACTGCGAGAAACTGATCCGCGTGCTGCATTCGCTCGTTGATCAGGGGCACACTGTCGTCGTCATCGAGCACCACCTGGACCTGCTGGCCGAGGCCGACTACATCGTCGAACTCGGTCCGGTCGGCGGACCCGAGGGCGGCGAACTGCTCTATCAGGGTCCGCTCGCCGGCCTGCTGAAGGTCAAGCGCAGCCCGACCGCGCCCTACCTGCGGGCCAAGCTCGCCTCGCGTTAGGCGGTCGCCACGAAGTCCCGGACGCGGAGCTCGGTGACCTCCACGCGACCGGCCACGGCCCGCACCGACGCCGCCTCGGCGCCGGCCGGCGGAAAGGTCTGGCCGCTGAGGTAGGCCTTTCCACCCTGCGCGAAGACTTCGACCGTGGAGCGGTCCACGATGATCAGCAGCGCGAGGCAGCCGTCGCGGTCGAGCGCCACCGGCACGTCGTGCCGCAGCGGAAAACGGTCGTGAAACGCCGGACTCCCCGACTCCTGCCGATCAAACCAAAGCACGCCGGACGCCGCGTCATAACCGACGACCGTGCGGTGTGGGCCCTGCGCGAAAAGGTCGATCGCCACGCTCGCGCCAGCCTCGGGCTTGAACGTGATCTCGATCGCTCCACTGGTGAGCGCGCCCAGGGTCCGGATCTGGCCGGTCTTCAACTCACCTCCGCCGAGTTCGCTCACAGCCTGGGGCCACTGCCAGAGTTCCCGCGCTGGAGCCTGCCGGAGGCGGAAGTGGCCCGCTGATTCCTCGTGCAGGGTCAGCTCGCGGGGCAGCGTCAGGCAGCCCTGCCATCCGTCGGTCGGGATCTGCTTCGCGTAACCCCAGTGGTTCATCCAGCCGATCAGGAGTGTGCGGCCGAACGGGTCCGTCTCCCGCGGCCAGATGATCGCGGCGTACTCGTCCGGGCCGTGGCCAAGGGGCAGGAACTCGCGGTGTCCCGCCTCCGCCTCGAAGCGCTCGCCATCGTACTCGCCGACGAGATAGCGCTGCGCGCAGACCCCGAAGCCGTGACCCTCGGCCGGGAAATTGGCGGCGCTCAGGTAGCTGTAGGATAGGATCCATTTTTCGCGGTCGGACCCGGCCACGCCCAACGGGAAGAGATCGGGACATTCAACGCCGTCCGCGCCGGGCACGAGGATCGGCTCGTAGCGGCCCGTCTCCCGCCAGTCGCGCAGGTTCGGCGAGTGGAAGAACGTGAGGTGCGTACCCTCGGTCATGACCATGGCCCAGCGCTGGCGACGGGCGTCCCAGAACACCTTCGGATCGCGGCAGTCGCGCCGGGCGCGCCGGAGCACGGGATTGCCCGGGTACTTCGTCCACGTCCTTCCGCCATCGGAGCTCGAAGCGAGCGAGAGTCGCTGGCCGGCCGTCTGGTCCTGCGAGGTGTAGACCGAGACCAACCCACCCATGCCCGACGGGAAAAGCCCGGAGCGGTTGTCCGGGTCGTGCACCGTGCCGCCTGACCAGCAGTCGCCGAGCGCGTCGGGCTCGAGGGCGACGGGCAGGTGCTCCCAGTGAAACAGGTCACGGCTGGCGGCGTGGCCCCAGCGGCGCGGCCATTCGAACTGGTACTGGAGGTGCCAGGCGTCGCCGACGCGCACGAGGCCGTTGGGATCATTGATCCAGCCCCGCGGGGTCGTGAAATGCAGCCGCGGACGCCAATCGGGCGACCCGGCGAAGGGCGCGGACGGCGGCACAGGCGTCAGGCGGAGGCCACGCTGGCGTCGTAGGCCTTGGCGGCGTCCTGCACCACTTGGATGAGCTCGTCGAACTCGACCGGCTTCAGGAGATAGCGGAACAGCGCAGCCTCGTTCACGCTGCGCATGAGCATCTCGGGCTTCATGTAGCCCGTCACCAGAATCCGCTGCATGTGCGGGTATTCCTCCCGGGCGCGGACCAGGAAGCTCATGCCATTGCCGCCGGGCATGAGATGGTCGGCGATGACCACCTTGAACGCCTGCTTGTGGAGGATGAAATCCGCCTCGCGGACCGACGTGGCCGTGGTCACCTCAAATTGTCCCGACAGCGCGACGGCAAAAGCCTCCAGCAGGGGCTTCTCATCGTCGATGATCAGGACGGCGTCCTTCTTCGGCTCCGGCGCGGACTTGGATTCGGCGGCGCTCATTGGGTTCGCATCGTGTTTTCGGCGGCGCGCATGGCAAACCGAAACCGGTGGAAAGACTGTACAGGCTTTTGATTTGCCACGGCTGCGCGGGGAAACTTCCCTGAGGCGTTCCCGCCATGGAAGCCCTTGACCTGTCCGAGGCCGCACGCTCCGGCCGCCTCGCCCAGCTGCCGCCCGAGGCCCTCACCCTCGAGCGCCTGACCGCGCGGAATGCCGCCGGGAACACCCCCCTGCACGCCGCGGCCAAATACGGCGGCCTGCCCCTGCTGCCGCTGGATACCGTCACGGAGCTCACCCTTTCGCTGCGCAACGACTCGGGCTACACGCCCCTGCACCACGCCGCGCTCGGCGGCCACCTGAAGGACGTGCCGGCGAAGTTCCTGACCAAGCCCCTGCTCTCCATCGCCAGCAATTCCGGCTACACGGTGTACCACGTCGCCGCCGCGCAGGGCGTGCTCGACCAGCTGCCGCGCGAGCTGGTCACCGCCGAGCTCGCCCGCGCCAAGACCCACCTCGGCAACACCCTGCTCCACGAGGCCGCCGAGGCCGGCGCGCTCGACCGGCTCCCGCCGGAGTTCCTCACCATCGAGAACATCCGCCGGCGCAATCTCGCGGGCGAGACGGTGCTGCATGTCGCGGTCTTCAACGGCCACCTGGACCAAGTGCCCGCCGGCCTGATCTCCGGCGAGGGCCTGCTCGAGACCACCACGACCGGCGACACGGTGTTCCACGCCGCGGCGATCTCGGGCCACCTCGGGCAGATCCCGGCGGAGTTCCTGACCGCGTCCAACCTCCGGATCGCCAGCAAGACCGGCTTCACCGCCATCCACGCGGCCGCCGAAACTGGGCAACTGGACAAGATCCCGGCCCGGGAGCTGACCGCCGACCTGCTCCTCACCCGCAATGACAACGGCGACACGCCGCTGCACGCCGCCGCCTTCGAGGGTCACCTGGACCAGGTGCCCCTGTCGCTGTTCACCGCCGAGCTGCTGGCCGTGCGCAATTACGACGGCGTGAGCGTGCTCCGGACCGCGGTCTCGCGCGGTTTCGAGGACCAGATCCCGCCGTCGCTCCGGCCGCGGGCGCCCGGCCTCTGGCGGCGCTTCCTGGTCTTCCTCGGGCTGGCGGGCAAGCCGATGTAGCCCGCCGGGGCTGACCGTCCGGGGGGCAATCTGTGTCCTGCCCCTGTTTTCGCCTTTCCCTTGGTCTGGGGCTGCCGTTCACTCTGCAGTGAGTCATTTCCCATGAACACTGCCATCTCCTCCCTGACCGCGCGCGAGATCATCGACTCCCGCGGCAATCCCACGATCGAGGTCGACGTGCGCCTCGCCTGCGGCGCCCTCGGCCGCGCCGCGGTGCCCTCGGGCGCCTCCACCGGCGAGCATGAGGCCCTCGAACTGCGCGACGGCGACCCGAAGCGCTATCTGGGCAAGGGCGTGCAGAAGGCCGTGGCCCACGTCAAATCCGACATCGCCCCGGCCCTCTTCGGCCACGACGCGTGCGACCAGGTCGGCGTCGACCGCGCGATGCTCAAGCTCGATGGCACCCCGACCAAGTCCAAGCTCGGCGCCAACGCCATCCTCGGCGTCTCCCTCGCCACCGCCCACGCCGCCGCCAACGCCCTCGGCCAGCCCCTCTACAAGTACCTCGGCGGGCCCAACGCCAAGGTCCTCCCGGTTCCGATGATGAACATCATGAACGGCGGCGCCCACTCGGACGCCCCGATCGACTTCCAGGAGTTCATGATCCGCCCGGTGAACTTCAACTCGTTCGCCGAGGCCCTCCGCGCCGGCGCCGAGGTGTTCCACCATCTCAAGAAGGTGCTCAAGGCGAAGGGCCTCCAGACCGCCGTCGGCGACGAGGGCGGCTTCGCCCCCAACCTCGCGTCCACCACCGACGCACTCGACGCCATCGCCCTCGCGGTGAAGACCGCCGGCTACAAGCTCGGCAAGGACATCACGCTCGCGCTCGATGTCGCCTCGTCCGAGTTCTACGACAAGAAGACCGGCAAGTACGTCTTCAAGAAGTCCGACGGCCGCCAGTTCACCGGCGACCAGTTCGTCGCCTACTACAAGGAGCTCGTGGCGAAGTACCCGATCGACTCGATCGAGGACGGCTGCGCCGAGAACGACTGGGCGACCTGGAAGAAGCTCACCGACGCGGTCGGCGACAAGATCCAGCTCGTCGGCGACGATCTCTTCGTCACGAACGTCGAGTTCCTCCGCAAGGGCATCGAGTCCGGCGTCGCCAACTCGATCCTGGTCAAGGTCAACCAGATCGGCTCCCTGACCGAGACCCTCGACGCCGTCGAGCTCGCCCACAAGAACCACTACACCGCCGTGATCTCGCACCGCTCGGGCGAGACCGAGGACGTCACGATCGCGGACATCGCGGTCGCGACCAACGCCGGCCAGATCAAGACCGGCTCGGCCTCCCGCACGGACCGCATCGCGAAGTACAACCAGCTCCTCCGCATCGAGGAGGAACTGGGCGCCAGCGCGGTCTACGCCGGCCGCCTGTAGTCCGGGCTTCGTCTACAGGCCGGGCGCCGCGGCGCCCGGCCTTTTTTGTGTCCGGGAAATCCCGGCACCCCGGCCAAAGCCCGCGGTCAATCCTCCCTCGACACCCGGCATCGCCGGCCTACGTTTCAACCGGACCCATCATGAAGCTTGCCTCCCTGACGCTGGCCGCCGTCACCGGCCTGACTCTCGCCGCCTTCGGTGCTGACAACCCGGAGGACGCCAAGAAGAAGGAGGAGATCCGCGCGCTGATCCTCGCCGACGCCCAGTCCAAGGCCACTCAGGCCCCGAAGGCGAAGGCCGAGGCCGACCCTGACGGCGCACCTGCCCCGGCACCGGACGCCGCGACCAAGGAGGAGAAGTCCGCCACCGCCGCGGCCGCGCAGGAGCCGCCGACGATGCTGCCCCAGGTGGAGGTCAGCAAGAGCCGCATCAACGAGATCGACCTCGTGATCGCCGAGCACGACAAAGCCATCGCCCGCGAGAAGGCGGCCGCCAAGCCGACCAAGCTCGACAACACGCTCAACAATCCGCAGCTCACCAAGGCCCTTTCCTTCCTCGGCGGTTCGTCCAGCGAGGACCGCTCCGCCATCGCCAACGAGCGCATTCGCCTCATGGAAGAGGAAAAGGACCTCCTCGAGCAACTGAAGCTCGCCCGCACCAAGGAGGAGAAAGCCGAACTCCAGCAGGAAATCGACGACCTCCGCGCCCAGCGCCGCGAACTCGACGGCGCCCCGAAGTGAGCGGTGGAACCACTAATTTTCGCTAATCCGCACTAATGTCCGGGACCACTCCCTCGATTAGCGGTGATTAGCGAGAATTAGCGGTTCCCCCTACTCCGCCTGCACGATGTAGCCGCGGAGGTACTCGCTCTCGACCATGGTCACGAGGACGGGATGGTCGGGCGGTTGGTGGCAGAATTCGAGCACACGCACCTTTCGTTTCGCGTCGGTCGCCGCCGCCGCGAGGACCCCGCGCAGGTCGGCGTCCTGCATGTGGTGCGAGCAGGTGTAGGTCGCGAGGATGCCTCCCGGCGCCAGCTGCTGCAGGGCGCGCAGATTGATCTCCTTGTAGCCGCGGAGGGCACCCTCCAGCGCGCTCTTGGACTTCGCGAAGGGCGGCGGGTCCAGCACGATCACATCCCAGGGCGTGTCGCCCTGCCGCGCTGGGTCGTTGAGCCAGTCGAAGACGTTCGCGACCCGGAACTCGGCCGTGACGCCGTTCCGCCCGGCGTTGCGCTGGGCCGCCTCGATGGCATCGGCCGCGCTGTCGAGCCCGAGCACATGGCTCGCACCTGCCCGCGCCGCGTGCAGCGCGAAGGCGCCCTGGTTGCAGAACGCGTCGAGCACCCGCCGACCGCCACAGTATTTCGCGACCGCCGCATGCTGGGGCCGCTGGTCGAGGTAGAAGCCGGTTTTCTGGCCGTGCTGCAGGTCGAGCCAGTACTCAAAGCCGTCGATCGTCACCCACCGCGGCGACCACTCCCCGCCGGACCGCGTGTGCACCTCGAGCGGCAGGCCCTCCAGGCGCCGGATCGGTGCGTCGTTGCGGAAGATGATCTCGGCCGGATGCAGGAGTTCGTGGAGCAGGTCGCCCACCAGGGCCGAGCGTTTCTCCAGCGCCGCGCTCTGGATCTGCACGACCAGCGTGTCGGCAAATTGGTCCACCACCAGTCCGGGCAGGTCGTCCGACTCCGACCAGACGATTCGGCGGCAACTCCCCGCCGTGGTGCCGCGCCGCGCGAGCGCCCGCTCCAGGGCGCCCTTCAGGAAAGCCGCGTCCAGCGTCGCATGGTCGCGGCTGAACCGGCGCCAGACGATCTGCGAGCGCGAGTTGTAGATGCCCGAGCCAAGGAACCGATCGGCGCGGTCCCGGCACTCCACCACGTCGCCGTCGTGCGCGGGCGGCAGCAACTGCTCCACCTCGTTGGCAAACACCCACGGGTGTCCGGCCAGCACACGGGGCTTGGCGTTCGGCTTGAGCTTCAACGAGGGCGTCGGCATGCCGCTGTCTTCGCAGCGCCACCGGCACAGGTCAAAGCACGAATGGGATCTTGAGCCTTCGGATTTTCAGAAGCCCTGCTGCGAAACGCCAAACGGCCAAACTCCAAACAAGGTCCCGGTCAGCGGAAGGGCAAAACCCCTCCTCACCCAACCCGGACGATTTTGGCGTTTGGCAATTTGGCGTTTGGTGTTTTTCCAAAACTATCTAGCTCCTGTCTCCACCGCCGGCAGCGTCCGCAGATAGGTCCACAGCGCCTTCATCTCGGTCTCGCTCAGGCCGCTGAAGGCCCGGGGCATCACGGGACTCAGCTCGGTGCCATCCGGACGCTTGGAGTCGCGCAGGACCCGGAGGAAATCTGCCTCGCTCCAGCTTGCGAGCCGACCGGACGCGTGCGGGGTCAGGTTGGCCGCGGGCGGCCAGTCCGGGGGACCGATGTCGATCTTCCCGCCCGAGAGGTTCGGTCCGTGGCAGCCCGTGCACGACGCGGCAACGTAGCGGCCGTACTCGACCGAAATGGCGGGCGTGACGGTCGCAGGACGGAGGTTGGCGTGATCGATCTCGTCGGCGGCCAGGCGGATCTTACCCGCCAGCATGAGCGCGCGTGCCACCGGCCCCACCGTCAGGGGCACGCGGGCCCGGTTCACCGGCGGCACCGACTTCACGTAGGCGATCAGGTCGGCCATGTCGGACTCGGTGAATCGGGAGTAGTCCGTCGAGGGCATCAGGAACAGGCCGCGGCCGTCGGGGGCGAGGCCGTGGCGGATGGCGCGCACGAAGTCGGCATCGGAGAACGCGGGACCGCGCCCGCCCGGACCGAGGGTGAGGTTCGGGCCGTAGAGCCGGCCCATCGCGGGGTCATCGATGACCTTGGCGCCGCCGAGGTCGGGGCCGTGGCAGTCGAGGCAGCCCCGGGTGGCGGCAAGGTGCTGCCCGCGGGCGATCGCCGCGGGATCCGTCGGCAGGACCGGTGGCGCGACCGTGACGTGGTACTGGCGGCGCAGCATCACACCGGACTTGTAGAACACGACCCCCAGCAAGACCGCGAGGAGGCCCATCAGGCCGAGCACGGCCAAACCAAGGTACTTAAGGAATTTTCGCATGGAGACAGGACTGAGATTTGGGCCGCCGCGCCAACCGCGATTGCGACCAGCGGTTGAATCGCTGGGACGAGTGGCGGCGGGGCGGCGGAGGATTGGGATGAGTCCCCACAAACACCGCACGGGCGAAAAAGTTACACGCGCAGGGGCTCGTTCACGCCCGCCGGGCCGGAGAACCGGCACGAAACGGCCGCGATTTTTTTCGTGCGCCGCCGAGTCCGGCCGGTACCGTGGCACCCTTTGTCATGTCACCAGCCGCCGAAATCGCCCGCCGTCGCACCTTCGCGATCATCTCGCACCCCGATGCGGGCAAGACCACGCTGACCGAGAAGTTCCTGCTCTACGGCAACGCGATCCATCTCGCCGGCACGGTGACGGCGCGCAAGAACCAGCGGGCCACGGCCTCGGACTGGATGGAGCTCGAAAAGCAGCGCGGCATCTCGATCAGCTCGACGGTGCTCCAGTTCGACTACACCGGCTTCGCAGTCAACCTGCTCGACACGCCCGGTCACAAGGACTTCTCGGAGGACACCTACCGCGTGCTCACCGCGGTCGACGCCGCCCTGATGGTCATCGACGCCGCCAAGGGCGTGGAGGCCCAGACCCGCAAGCTCTTCGAGGTGTGCCGGCGCCGCGGCGTGCCCATCTTCACGTTCATGAACAAGTGCGACCGGCCGACGCGCAACGCGCTCGAGCTGCTCGACGAGCTGGAGCAGGTGCTCGGCATCCAGTCCTCGCCCGTCGTTTGGCCGCTCGGCAACGGCCCCGGTTTCCGCGGTGTCTTCGACCGCCGCAGCCGCCAGGTCCACCTCTTTGAGCGCGTCCCGGGCGGCGCTTACCAAGCGCCCGTCAACGTGACCTCCCTCGAGGATCCCGTCCTCCGCGCCAAGCTCGACGACTACACCTTCGCCCAGGTCACGGAGCAGCTCGAGATGCTCGACGGCGCCGGCCACCCTTTCGACCTCGAGGCAGTCCGCGCCGGCCGCCAGACGCCGGTCTACTTCGGCAGCGCGGTCAACAACTTCGGCATCCAGCTCCTGCTCGACGGCTTCCTCCAGGACTCGATCCCGCCGCAGCCGCGGCGCAGCGCCGCGGTCACCGTGGGAAGCACCAAGAAGCCAGGCGCGGGAGTCAGGAGCAACGCCGGCACCGAGACGGCCGGGGCAACGGAAGCCGCGCCCGAGGGCGACGGCCGCACCCTGGTTCCGGTCACTGACGAGCGGTTCTCCGGCTTTGTCTTCAAGATCCAGGCCAACATGGACCCGAAGCACCGCGACCGCATCGCGTTCATCCGGGTCTGCTCGGGAAAGTTCGAGCGCGACATGATGGTGACCCACCAGCGCACCGGGAGGCAGGTCCGCCTGTCCTCGTCGCATAAGCTCTTCGGCCAGGAACGCGAGACGGTGAACGAGGCCTGGCCGGGCGACGTCATCGGTCTCGTCGGCCACAGCGAGTTCGGCATCGGCGACACGCTGACCCAGGACAAGGCGATCGTTTACGACGAGATCCCGCGGTTCCCGCCCGAGGTGTTCACCTTCATCGCGAACCCCAATCCCGCGGACGCGAAGAAATTCCGCGCCGGCCTGGACCAGCTACTCCAGGAGGGTGTCGTCCAGTCGATCAACCTGCGCGCGGGCATGACCACCGCCACGCTGCTGGCGGCCGTCGGCGCCCTGCAGTTCGAGGTCGTGCAGTTCCGCCTCGAGAGCGAGTACGGCGCCGCCTCGCGGCTCGATCCGTGCAACTGGACGCTCATGAAGTGGCTGGCTCCGGCCGACCCGGCGGCCAAGCTGCCGGATCTCACGCGGCTGATCGTCGCCACCGGGGTCACGTTTGGCACCGACAAGCTCGACCAGCCGGTCGTGCTGTTCCCGAACGACTGGACGATGCGGTATTTCACGGAGAAGAACCCCGAGCTGAAGCTCCACGACCTGCCACTCGAGCAGGTCTAGGCGGGCCGCGCCTCACCGGGGCGGTGCGCGGCGATTCCGGGCCCGAAATTGCGGCCTGCCGACGCGGATTCTGCTCGCCCGGCGCGAAGAAAATCCTCTTCGCTCTCGCGCATGCTTTTTTCCCGTCCCCTCCGCACCCTCCCGCTCCTCGCCGCCGCCGGCCTGCTGGCGCTGTTGCCGGCACCCGCGCACGCCAAGGCCCGCGCCAAGGCACCGGTGGAGGCAGGCCCGGCCTACAAGGGCGCGATCATCATGGACGCCGCCACCGGCAGCGTGCTCCTGGAGGACCATGACGGGGAGTCGAGCCCGCCGGCCAGCATGACGAAGCTGATGACCTTTGCCGTCATCCACGACAAGCTGCAGAGCGGCGCCCTCACGCTGCAGACGCCGGTCACGGTCGTCGCCGCGGACTCGAAGATCGGCGGCACCCAGGTGTGGTTGAAGGAGGGCGAGGTGTTCACCGTCGAGGAACTCCTCTACGCGATGATGATCCAGTCCGCCAATGACGCCGCCTACGCGCTGGCGCGGACCGCGGCCGGGGCGGTGCCGGCGTTCGTCGACCTGATGAACGCCAAGGCCCGCGAACTCGGCATGACCCACTCGACCTTCCGCACGCCGCACGGCCTGCCGCCGTCCAACCGCCGCCTGTCCGAGGGCGACCTGACCACGCCGCACGACTTCGCCCTGCTCTGCCGTCACCTCCTGCTGAAGACCGACATCATCAAGTACACCTCGGTCAAGCGCCGGGCCTTCGGCCCGCCGGCGCGCGGCACGATGATGGACAACCACGACCATCTTCTCGGCCGGGTGCAGGGCGTCGACGGCCTCAAGACCGGCTTCACGAACGGCGCCGGGTTCTGTCTTTCCGCGACGGCCCTGCGCAACGGCCGGCGCATCATCGTGGTGGTCATGGGCAGCCCGGACTCGAAGACCCGCGACCTCAAGGTCGCCGAGTTGATCGAGCGCGGGTTCACGACCCTGCCGCCCAACGGCCCGGCCTTCGCCAGCACCGGCGCAGCGTCGTCCGCCGATCCTTCCCCGATCAGCGCCGCCCCGGTTCCCGCCGCCGACAAGCCGGCCGCCACGGAAGACGGCTCTCCGTCCATCAAGTTCTCGCTGCCGACGGTGCCGGGGAAGAAGTAGGCGGCGGGCGCCGCCGGTAGCTGGTAGTTAGTAGCTGGTAGCTGCTAGGCCTTGGCCAGAGCGTCCCGCGACTGGGCGGATGCCTACTAGCTCCTGTCTACGGACTACGAACTACTCCTCCGCCCTCCTCAGTGCTCCAGCAGGATGATCAGCACTCCCAAGGCGCTGAAGAGGCCGCCGAGCAGGGCTGACTCGTAGCGCTCGAAGCTGCGCACCTCGAGCTTCTCGAGGCCGACCAGGGTCAGCCACGTGAAGACCAGCATGCCGAGCAGGGTCGCCACGGCGAGGATCGCGCTGAGCACGAAAAAGCCGTGCCAGCCGAACTGCACGCCCGAGAGATACACCGGCAAGAAACCTTCGCAGGGCGAGAGCGTGAGCATCATGAAAAGGCCGCTCATCGCCGCCCAGTCGCCCGCGTCCCGCGAGCCCAGCGGGCTGTCCTTGAGCTCCTCGTCCCAGTGACTGTGGCCGTCCTCGTGCCCGCAGTGCTCGCTCGCCTGATGATGCCCGCCGACGAGGTGGTGATGCTGGATGCCCCGCCCGCTCCATTGCCGCCAGAAATAATACAGGCCGATCGCGACCATCACTGAGCCGGTCACCCACGGAAACGCCGCCCCCAGCCGCTCGTCCACCTGGAAGCCAAACCAGGCGATCGCCAGGCCGAGCAGGCTCGTCAGCGCCACATGCCCCAGACCCGCGGACAGAGTCACCGCCAGGGTCTTGGTCCGGGACCACTGCCGGGCCCTCGCCACCAGCACAAACGGCAGCCAATGCGTCGGGATCGCGGCGTGGAAAAACGCCACGGTGAAGCCCGTCACGGCAATGGTGGTGAGGATCGGCGAGGTCATCGCTGGGGAAAGACAGCCATCAACGCGGCCTGCGTCATCGCTGTCGAACGCCAAATATAGCAAACCCGGCAAGAGCCCCGCCTTTGGAAGACCAAGACGAACGCCGAACATCGGACGTCGAACGCCGAACATCGAAGGGGTCGAGCCAACGCTCAACATTCGACGTTCAACGCTTAACGCTCAAGTAACGTTCGGCCCTCAACGCTTAGGCGAGCGGGATGCTCCCGTTGAGCGTCGAGCGTTGAACGTCGAACGTTGAGCGTTGAATGTCGGCTCGACTCCCTTCGGCGTCCGACGTTCGGGGTTCGATGTTCGATGTTCGTCTCGATCTCCCAAGTTTGAGAATTGCCCTGCCTCGCCTTCCCTCAAAGAACTCCCGGCCATGAACCCCGACCTCGGCGCCATTCGCGCCTATCTGCTCGGCCTGCAGGACCGGATTTGCACGGCCTTGACCGAGGAGGACGGCGGCGGGTCGTTTCGCGAGGATGCCTGGAGCCGTCCCGAGGGCGGCGGCGGTCGCTCCCGCGTGATGGCCGAGGGCGCGGTCTTCGAGAAGGCCGGCGTCGGTTTCTCCCACGTCACGGGCAAGACGCTGCCGCCTTCGGCCACGGCCCACCGACCCGAACTCGCGGGTCAGCCCTGGGAGGCCATGGGCGTCTCGCTCGTCATCCACCCCTGCAATCCCTACGTGCCCACGAGCCACGCCAACGTGCGGTTCTTCATCGCGGGCGCCGGCAGCGAGAATCCGACGTGGTGGTTTGGTGGCGGCTTCGACCTGACGCCGTATTACGGCTTCGAGGAGGACGCGGTGGCGTGGCACCGGACAGCGCGGGACGCGGTGCAGCCGTTCGGACCGGGTCTTTACCCGCGCTTCAAGCAGGCCTGCGACACCTACTTCTACCTGAAGCATCGGCGCGAGGCGCGCGGGATCGGCGGCTTGTTCTTCGACGACTTCAACGAACTGGGCTTCGCGTCCTCGTTCGGCCTCATGCGCGCGGTCGGCGACGCCTTCCTCCCCGCGTACTGTCCCATCGTCGCCCGCCGCAAGGCCACGCCCTACGGCGACCGCGAGCGGCAGTTTCAGCTCTACCGGCGGGGCCGCTACGTCGAATTCAACCTCGTCTGGGACCGGGGCACCCACTTCGGCCTGCAGAGCGGCGGCCGCACGGAATCGATCCTCATGTCACTGCCGCCGCTGGTGCGCTGGGACTACGACTGGCGCCCGGAACCCGGGTCGCCCGAAGCCCGCCTCTACGAACAGTTTCTGCCCCCGCGGGATTGGGCCGCCGGTTGATTTCGGATTTACGATTTACGAGTGACAATTGGCTGCCCGGGTAAATGACGAACTCCGGGCCAGCGGCATAAAACTCCCCGCTCGCCTTCCGCGAATCGTAACTCGTAAATCGTAGATCGTAAATTTCATGACTTCCCGCGACCGCTTCCTTGCCGCCTGTGCCTGCACGCCGCTGGACCGTCCTCCGCTCTGGGTGATGCGGCAGGCGGGCCGGTACCTGCCCGAGTATCGGGCGCTGAAGGCCAAGTCCTCGTTCCTGGAAATGGTGCGCACCCCCGCCCTCGCGACCGAGGTCACGCTGCAGCCGCTCCGTCGGTTCGCCCTCGATGCGGCGATCCTGTTCTCGGACATCCTCGTCATTCCCGAGGCCCTGGGCCAGGGCTACCGTTTCCGCGACGAGGGCGGCATCGCGATGGAGTACCGTCTCGACACCCGGGCCCAGGTTGACGCCCTCGCCCCCGCGACGGCGGTCCCGGAGCGCCTGCGCTACGTCGCCGACACCCTGCGGCTGTTGAAACAGGAACTCGCCGGCGGAAAGGCCCTGCTGGGCTTCGGTGGTTCACCCTGGACCCTGGCGACCTACATGGTCGAGGGCGGCAGCTCGGAGGAGTTCGAGCGGATCAAGCAGCTCTTCTACACCGACCGCGGCACCTTCGACGCCCTGCTGGAACGCCTGACGGCGGCGCTCGCGACCTATTTCCAGATGCAGATCGCGGCCGGGGCCGATGCGATCCAGATCTTCGACTCGTGGGGCGGCATCATCGCCGGCCAGGACTACGAAGCCGCCTCGCTGAAGTGGATCCGGCAGCTCATCGCCTCCCTGCCCGCCGGGTTTCCCGTGATCATCTATGCGAAGGGCACCGCCCCGCACCTCGCCGCCCAGGCCGCGACCGGCGCGCGCGTGCTGAGCGTCGACTGGACCTGCGACCTCCCGGCGGTGCGCCGCGCGCTGCCGGCCAACGTCGCCGTCCAGGGCAACCTCGATCCCGTCCTGCTCAACACCACGCCCGAGATCGTGCGCCACGAGACCGCCCGGCTGCTCGGCGCGATGCGCGGACTGAACGGCCACATCTTCAACCTCGGCCACGGCATCCTCCCGCACGCCAAGATCGAGTGCATGCAGGCGCTCGTCGACACCGTCACGACCTGGAAGTGAGGCGCGTTCCCTGCGCCGTCAGCGCTCAGCGGTGATCCGCGGGGGCCGAATCCAGCACGGTCCGCTCGGGCGCACCGAGGAACCGTACGGTGCGCACGCGCCAGCCGTCGGCTCCCTTCACCCAGTCGTGATGTTCGCGGTAGAGCAGCCGCACATGCTGCACGCCGCCGGTGGCCGGATCCCGCTCGTGGCGCTCCATCCGCTGGGTGATCTCCACTTCGGCGCGGTCACCCCGGAGCTCGATCCGGTCGACGGCGGTCTCGAGTGAATCGACCGACACGGTGCGCTCAAACAGGCCGCGCGCCCGGACCAGGTAGGCCGCCCGGTCGTAACGCCGACCGTCGGGCCCGGTGAAACTCCAGTCGTCGGTGCCCCAGCGGACGATGCCCTCCGCCTGTTTCGCGCGGATCGAGTCACGGATCGAATAAATGCGCTCGCGGATCTGGTCCTCCGCCCGCGGCGCCATCAGGACACAGCCGGCCAGGAGACCCGCGAGGGCACAGCCCAGGATCGCCGTCACGCGTGCGTTCATCACCGCCAGGCTATCCACCGGGACGGCGGCGTCACCTGAAATGTACCCCCAGAGTGGATCCCTTCCACCGCGGTGGAACTACGGTACCCGGGGTCCGCCCACGGCGCCCTTGACTCACCCTGTGCGCGTCCTAGCCTCGCGCATTTTCTTTGGCATGGCGCTCGAACTCAAAGACACGCTGCAGCTCCCGAAAACCGATTTCCCGATGCGGGCCGGACTGGCCCAGCGAGAACCCGGTCGCGTCGCGCATTGGCAGAAGATTGGGCTCTATCGCGCCATCCTGCAGCAGCGGTCCGGAGCGCCGGCGTACGTGCTCCATGACGGGCCGCCGTTCACGAACGGCGACGTCCACATCGGCACCGCCCTGAACAAGACGCTCAAGGACCTGATCATCCGCTACAAGTCGATGCGCGGGTTCCAGACCCCGTATGTGCCGGGCTGGGACTGTCACGGCCTGCCAATCGAGCAGAAGGTGTCCCGCGAGCTCCAGGAAAAGGATGAGACGGTCACCACGGCCGAGCTGCGCGCCCGCTGCGACGCGTTTTCCGAGTCGTGGATCGCCCGCCAGAGCACGCAATTCCAGCGGCTGGGCGTCCTCGGCGATTGGGACAACTCCTACAAGACCAAGGCCCCGGGCTACGAGGCGGACATCCTCCGCACCTTTTCCGCGTTCATCGAACACGGCCTCACCTACCGCGCCAAGAAACCCGTGTACTGGTCGATCCCGTTCGAGACCGCGCTGGCCGAGGCCGAGATCGAGTACAAGGACCACACGGCGATCGCGATCTGGGTAAAGTTTCCCGTACCGGCCGCCGAGGCCGAGAAGTTTGGCCTGCCGACCGACAAGCCGCTCTTTGTGGTCATCTGGACCACCACTCCCTGGACGATCCCCGCGAACATGGCGATCGCGCTGCACCCGGACGTGGACTACGTCGTCGCCGACCTCGGCGCCGAGCGCATCCTCGTCGCCGGCCAGCTACTGGGCTCCGTCCTGGCCGCCGCCAAGGTCGAGGGCTCCCCGTCCATCGTCGCCCGCCGCAAGGGCGCCGACCTTGAGATGATGGCCCCGCGCCACCCGTTCATCGACCGGCCCTCGCCGGTCGTGCTCGCCGACTATGTCACGACCGACAGCGGCACCGGCGCCGTCCACACCGCGCCCGGCCACGGTGCGGAGGACTATCTCACGGGCCTGAAGTACAAGCTCGATATCTACTGCCCCGTCGGTGACGACGGCCGTTACATGGACGACGGGAAAATCCCCGCCGACCTCGTCGGCCTGACCACGCTGGAATCCGTCGAGGACCTCGCGGCCAAGCGCCAGCCGCCGGCCAACCTCGCCGTGCTCAAGAAGCTCGCCGCGACCGGCAATCTGCTCGCCAAGGCCAAGTACACGCACAGCTACCCGCACTGCTGGCGGTCCAAGACCCCGATCATCTTCCGCGCCGTCGACCAGTGGTTCGTCTCGCTCGACAAGAACCGGACCCGCGAGACGGCCCTCGCCGAGATCGCCCGGATGGGAAGCCAGCACGGCTGGATCCCGGCCTGGGGCGAGGCCCGCATCCGCGGAGCCGTCGAGTCCCGGCCCGACTGGTGCATCAGCCGCCAGCGCTCGTGGGGCGTGCCGATCCCGGCATTCTACGACGCCAAGAAGAACGCCTACCTCGACGCCGGCGTCGTCCGCGCCATCGCCGACAAGGTCGCCCAGCGCGGCACCAACTACTGGTACGACGCGACGCCCGCCGAGATCCTCGACGGCGTGAAGCTCCCGGCCGGCTGGCCCGCGCCGAGCGAGCTCACCTGCAGCCGCGACACCCTGGACGTGTGGTTCGACTCGGGCTCGTCCCACGCGGCGGTCCTCCGCCGCACGCAGGGCGGCACGCACTGGCCTGCCGACCTTTACCTTGAGGGCAGCGACCAGCACCGCGGGTGGTTCCAGTCGTCACTCTGGACGAGCGTAATCGCCTTCGGTGGCGCGCCGTTCAAGGCCGTCCTGACCCACGGGTTCATCGTCGACCACGAGCGCAACAAGATCTCCAAGAGCAGCACCTACGAGAAGCCGCAGACCAGCGACGCCTACATCGCCGACTACGGCGCGGACGTCATCCGCCTGTGGATCTCCTCGCAGGACTTCCGCGACGACATCCCGATCTCGAAGGAGATCCTCGGTCACGTCGGGGAAACCTATCGGCTCATCCGCAACACCTTCCGGTACCAGCTCTCGAACCTGTTCGACTTCGACGCCGCGCGCCACGCGGTGCCGGTGGAGAAAATGGACGTGCTGGACCGCTGGGCGCTGCACCAGACGGCCGCGCTGATCCGCGACTGCACGGCGGCCTACGAGGCGTTCGAGTTCCACCGCGTGTACCAGCTCTGCAACCAGTTCTGCTCGGTCACGCTGTCGGCGACCTATCACGACATCCTGAAGGACCGGCTGTACACCCTCGGCACGAACTCGCCGCTGCGCCGCTCCTCGCAGACCGCGATCCACCACATCTTCCAGTCGCTCGTCCGCCTGCTCGCCCCCGTCCTGACCTTCACGGCGGACGAGGCGTGGAGCTATGCCCGGACCGGCAAGGAGTACTCCGACGAGTCGGTCCACCTCCAGGACTGGCCGGAAGTCCCGGCGGCGTGGGTCAATGCGGCGGTCGAGTCGGAAGTCGCGGCCCTGCTGAAAGTCCGGGCCTCGGTCAACGAGGCCATCGAGCCGCAACGGGCGGCCGGCAAGCTCGGAAAGTCGCTGGATGCGGCGGTCAATCTCGGCGTTCCGGCCGGGACGGAAACTACGCAGGCGCTGCAAAAACACCGCGACTTTCTGCCAGAACTTTTTATTGTCTCAGATGTCTCCCTCACGCCCACCGAAGGCACAACTCCCACGGTCCAAGTCCGCCCCTGCAGCGAACTCGGCCATGGTCGCTGCCCGCGGTGCTGGCGCTGGGTCCCGAAACTCGACGCAACCCCTCATGGCGACATCTGTCCCCGCTGTGTCGAGGCCCTGAAACCCTAGCCTGCTTTCCCCAAATCTCCCCATGGCAAAACACAAACCGAAACCCACCGCGAAAAAACCCGCCGCGCCCACCGCCAAGTCCGCGTCCAAGAAGCCGTCGGCTTCCGCGCGGGCCTCGGCTCCGGCTGCCAAGCCGGCGTCCACCGCGGCCTCCTCTACCATGGCCAACACCTCCAAGAAGTCCGCCCTGCGCGACAGCATCCTGAAGCACAAGGCGTCGGCCAAGCCGATCGCCTTCAGCCTCGATGAAGTCCGCGCCATTGCGAAGACCGTGACCACCAAGGCCCCGGCCGAGACCAAGGCCGCCGCCAAGACGCCCGCCAAGGCCGCCCACAAGCCCGTGGAGGAGATCAAGCCGGCCAAGCCGCACCACGTGAAGGCCGCCTCGCTCGCCGACATCCTCGGCTTCAACCCGAAGCGCGCCAAGACGCCCATGCCCGAGGACGACCGCGAGGTGCCCGAGAAGTTCAAGCGCTACCACCGCCTGCTCGTCGATCTCCGCAATCACCTCACCGCCGGGATCACCCTCCACTCGGAGGAGACCCTCAAGCGGTCGAGCAAGGAGGACAGCGGCGACCTGTCGAGCTATGGCCAGCACATGGCCGACGCCGGCACGGACACGTTTGACCGCGACTTTGCCCTGAGCCTCGTCTCGAGCGAGCAGGAGGCGCTGTCGGAGATCGATGCCGCCATCAAGCGCATCCACGACGGCACCTACGGCATCTGCGAGATCACCCAGAAGCCGATCTCGAAGGACCGCCTCCTGGCGGTGCCGTTCACGCGCTACTCCGCCGAGGCCCAGAAGGACATTGAGCGGAATCGCTACCGCACCCGCACCGCCGGCGGCCTGTTCGGCGAGGGCGAGGAGGGCGGCAAGATCGCCAACGACGACGGCGGCGACGAATAGGTCGAGCGTGTCTGCCGGCGAGACCACTCCCGAAACGCCCGCGGTCCCGCCCGCGCCGCTCGCGCGGCGCGTGCTCGCATACCGGCTGTTCTGGACGTGCGCCGCCCTCGTCTTCGTCTTCGACCAGGTCTCGAAGTTCTGGATCAGCTCCCATCTCCCGTTCCCCACCTACGGGGCGCCCGGCGCGATCCCGGTCATCCGCGGCTTCTTCTACATCGTCCACCTGGGCAACACGGGAGCCGCCTGGAGCATGTTCGCCGGCGCCAGCGTCGCCCTCGCCCTGCTCGCCGTCGGCACGCTCGTCGCGATTTTCACCTGGCGCCGTGCCCTCGGGCTGCGCGACCGTCCCGTGCAGGTCAGCTTCGGCCTCCTCTGCGGCGGCATCACGGGCAACCTGGTCGATCGCCTGATCCACCACCACGTGATCGACTTCCTCGACTTCCACTTCGGCAGCTACGTCTACCCGACCTTCAACATCGCCGACTCCGGCATCTGCGTCGGCGTGATCCTGTACCTGTTCTACTCGCTCCGGCAGCCAGACTGATTCAATTGCGGATTGCGGATCGCGAATTGCGGATTCCGGACTCCTGATTCCGGGTTTCTGATTCCGGATTCCGGATCTCGGGTTGCGGAAATGGCTGCCAAGCCGGCTTCACCCCTGGAGCGTCACGCCGTCGAACCTCTGCGGATCGAAGCTGAACCAATCCGCAATTCGCGATTCGCAATCCGCAATGGGCTCACTCCACATTCGCCATCTGTTCCCGGATGCGCTCGAGCTCGTTCTTCAGCTCGATCACGGCGCGGGAGATGGTGAGGTCGTTGGCCTTGCTGCCGATCGTGTTCACTTCGCGGCCGATTTCCTGCAGGAGGAACTCCGACTTCCGGCCGATTTCGCCCGATGACTTGAGCAGCGTGGCAAACTGGTCGAAATGGCTCTTCAGCCGGGTCAGTTCCTCGGTGATGTCGCAGCGGTCGGCAAAGAGCGCGATTTCCTTCAGCACCCGCTCGTCGTTGAGGTCGAGCTCGAGCTCCGCCTGGCGTAGGCGCTGCAACAGCTGCTCGCGGTAGGCTGCCGGCACCAGCGGCGCGCGGGCGGTAATCGCCTCGACGTGACCGCGCAAGGTCGCCAGCCGCGTGATGAAATCGATGAGGAGCGCCTCGCCTTCCTTTGCGCGCATCGCGGCAAAGGATCGCAGCGCGTCGGCCAGCACCGCCTGCAGCGTGGCCGTCGCGGTCTCGGCCGCTGGCAGCTCGACGGACTTGCGCTGGGAGTTCGCGATGGACCAGAGCAGTTCGGGCGTCGGGGAAAACGTGACCCCGCGGGTGTCGGCCAGGTCGGCGAGCCGGTCGAGCACCGCCCCGACCTCCGCCTCGTCCCAGGCCGCGGCGGCCGCCCCGGTGTCGCCGGTGACTTCCACGACGACGCTGACGCGCCCGCGCTGGGCGACCTTGCGGACCTCCTCGCCGACCATCGCCTCAAGACTCTCCCACTCCGACGGGAGGCGGACGGCCAGGTCCAGCGTCTTCCGGTTAACCGAACTGACCTGGACGGTGACGGTCCGCCCCGCGAGAACGGCCGTGCCACGGCCGAAGCCGGTCATGCTTTTCATACCTGAAGTAACAGGTAACAGGACTCAGGTGGCAAGAAGTCAGCGTGGCGATGGGACCTCGCCACTGTCGTCGCGCTTGGCAATGGCCGCGAAGATCAACTTCAGTTCGCGCGCCTCCTCCACCAAGACGCCGCGTTCCGTTTCGACCAAGGGCGCGTCACCGACGTTTACGAGGCGGAGCCAGAGTCCGGATTCACGGGCCTCTTTCCGGCACACCTTGATCCGATAGAAGAAGTCCTTTCGGCTCAGGGCTTCTTGCGCCTCGAGGTAGTTGGCGGCTACCGACCCACTCGAGCGGACCAGTTGGCGGCTGTCCTCGATATTCGCGAGCAACCGCGGCAGCCGGTTCACGAACCTCCGCGTTAACCACGCGAACCGAAAGGTTCGCTCCACTAGATCATGACGACGCGCCTGCATCGGCTCACCCGTCGTCAGGCACGAGACGAATGACAATCTCAAAGCGCCTCACGCCATCACCTTGCCTCATCAGGGCTCGGCGCTGTCTTCCTGTTACTTGGCGACCTGAATCCTGTTACCTGCCGCACCGGCCGGTTAGTGTTTCTCCCCCAGTATCTTCGCCACCTGCTGCACGTCCTTATCCCCGCGGCCTGATAGGTTCACGATGATGATCTTGCCCTTCGGCAGCGCCTTGGCGCGCTTGATGCCTTCCACCAGGGCGTGGGTCGACTCCAGCGCGGGTATGATGCCCTCCAGCCTCGAACAGAGTTGGAAGGTCTCCAGGACTTCGTCGTCCGTCGCATAGGCAAACTGGATCCGGCCGCGGTCGCGGTAAAACGCGTGCTCCGGGCCCACCGCGGCGTAGTCCAGGCCCGCGCTCACAGAATGCGTCAGCTCGATCTGCCCGTTCGCGTCCTGCAGCAGGAAGGTCTTGCAGCCTTGCAGCACGCCGAGTCGCCCGCCGGCAAACCGGGCGGCATGCTCGCCCCGCTTGATGCCGTGACCGCCCGCTTCCACGCCGGTCATCCGGATGTTCGGCTCTTCCAGAAATTCGAAGAACAGCCCGATCGCATTGCTGCCGCCGCCGACACAGGCGATCAGCTCGTCCGGGAGACGGCCTTCACGCGCGAGGGTTTGCTCCTTCGCCTCGAGCCCGATCACCCGGTGAAAATCCCGCACCATCATCGGATACGGGTGCGAACCGTACGCCGTGCCCAGGATGTAATGCGTCGACCGCACGTTGGTCACCCAGTCGCGCATGGCCTCGTTGATGGCTTCCTTCAGGGTCTTCTGGCCCGCCTCGACGCCGCGGACTTCCGCGCCCATGAGCCGCATCCGGAAAACGTTTAGCGCCTGCCGCTCCATGTCGTGCGCGCCCATGTACACGACGCACTCCAGCCCGAACTTCGCGCACGCCGCCGCCGTCGCCACGCCGTGCTGGCCCGCGCCGGTCTCGGCGATAATGCGCTTCTTCCCCATCCGCTTCGCCAGCAGCGCCTGCGCCAGGGCGTTGTTGATCTTGTGCGCGCCGGTGTGCAGCAGGTCCTCGCGCTTGAGGTAGATCTTCGCGCCGCCGCAGTGCTGGGTCAGGCGCTCGGCGAAATAGAGCTCGGTCGGCCTGCCCGCGAACTCCTTCAGGTGACGCCGCAGTTCGGACACGAACTCCGGGTCTTTCCGCGCCACTTCATAGGCCGCCGCGAGTTCCTGGAGCGCGGTCATCAGGGTCTCCGGGACAAACACGCCCCCGTACATCCCGAAATGCCCGGTGGCATCCGGCATCGAAAAACGGTCCAGCGGAGGGGTGGCGGCGGTCGACATGTCGGGGCAAGGTGAAACCGTAGCCCGGACCGTGGCAAATCGGATTTCAGTCAGCTGTCACGCCCCAGCGGAGCGAATTTTTCCCATGCGCCGCGGCAATTCGATCTCCCAGCTCCCCTCTCCTCTCACCAGCGACGGCGTGGCCGCCGCCACGCCTAGACCCGTTTCACCGTCACCAGCGTCAGGTCGTCCCGCAGTGCCACCTCGCCGGCGAACCGGTGCACCGTCTCAAGGATGCCGTCATTGAGTTCCCGCGCGCTGCGGGCGTGCAGGGCCCGCACCGCGTCAGCCAGCCGGGCGCCCGAAAACTCCTTGTCCTCGTCGTTCGGGGCCTCGGTCAGGCCGTCGGTGTAGAGCACCAGCGCGTCGCCCACCTCGAACCGCTCTGTGCTGTCGGTAATCACGCTCGAGAAGATCTCGTCCGGCACCAGGCCCACCGGCATGCCTTCCGAGCCGACGAACTCCGTCACGGGCGCCCCGGTCGCCGGGTCGCGGTGCAGGAACAGCGGCAGCTCGTGGCCCGCCCGGGCAAACGTCACCGTGCCATGGTAGGGATCGATCACGGCATACAGCACCGTGATGAACATCCCGCGCAGCTCGCCGCCCAGCGCGCGATTGAGCGCGGCGAGGGTCTTGGCCGGAGAATTGTGCCGCGGGGCGATCTGGCGGAGGTCGGTGCGGCACATGGCCATGAGCAGCGAGGCGGGGATGCCCTTGCCCGAGACGTCCGCGACGACCACGCCGAGGCGGTCGTCCGGGAGCCGGAAGATGTCGTAGAAATCGCCGCTGACCTTCTGCGCCGGTGTGTAGCGCGCATCAAGGTCGAGCCCGGCGATCTGGGGCAGCTCGCGCGGGAGGAGCATCTGCTGGATGCCGCTGGCGAGGGAGAGGTCGAGGTCGAGCTGGCGCTTCTCGAGCTGGAAATTGAGGAACTCCGCGTTGTGCAGCGCGAGCGCCGCCTGCTCGGCGAGTGACTGCATCAGCGAGAAATTGGACTCGGTGAACGGCTCGCCGTCGGCGGAATTGGCCACGGCCAGCACTCCGAAGAAGCGGTCGCGGAACTGGAGCGGCACGGCGATGACCGAGCGCACCTTGAGCGCGGGATCCTCGTGTCGCACCACGCGCTGGTCCGCCGCCGCGTCGCGGATCAGCTGGCCCTTGCCGGTCTGCACGACAGCGCCGACGATGCCCTCGTGATCGGGAAACGACTCGGACTTGAGCACCTGCTCGATGAACCGGGCGCGCGTCGCGAGTTTCTCGCGGACCGCCGGCGGCAGCGGCCGGTGGGGCGGGAAGAGCCCCTCCACCGCCCCGCTGCGCATCTGGCCGTCGGACGTGCGCTCAAACAAGCACGCGCTGAGCGCGCCGGAGCACAGGATGGCGGCGTGCACGATGCGCTGCTGGAGCTGGGCGCGGGTCAGGCCCTCGCCGAGGGCCTCGACCATGTGGTGCATGAAGTCGACGACCTGCTGGCGCTCCTGAGCGATCTGCTGCTTCTCCTCCTCGAGCCGTTCCGCCGCCTCGCGGGCGCGGTAAAGCGGCAGCAGCAAGGCCGCGATACCCAGGAGCACGCCGATGAGGAGAAAGAGAACCATGGAGGGAAGGCAGATGTGCCACGCGAGCGGCGAGGCGGCAAGGCGCTTTGCGCCATATTGCGGATTGCGGATCGCGAATTGCGGATTTCCCGGCGCTTCGCCCAGTCGGCGTTTTTGCCGCCCTGTGCGAACATGGCGCCCGAATCACTAGGACCAAACAATGGGGAGCGCTACCGTCCGTCCGCTCGCCAAATCCGCAATTCGCGATCCGCAATCCGCAATCGAAAGCCGATTACTTCTGCTCCACCCGGTTCTTCAGAAACGCCATCACGTCCTGGAACTTGCTCCGGTTGGCCTCGTCGGCGCTCACGAGGTTCTCGTGCGCCTCCAGGACCATTCGGGCGTTCTCCAGCTCCGTGCGGTCGCCGCACTGGAGCGCCGTTTCGCACTTGTCGAAGCTGAGCGTGCTCTCGCCGGCGTCCACCGTCAGCAGGCGGTGCAGGCCGAGGTTGCGCACGAGCTCGAGGTTGCGCGGGCCGAGCCGCGACAGGATCAGGCTGCCCTCCGGCGCGACCTTCCGCAGCTCGAGCGCCGACCCGGCCAGGACGCCGAGGAAGGTGCTGTCCATGCTCGTGCAGTGCAGGAAATCGAGGACGAACCGCCGTTTCCCCTGCCGCAGCATCTCGGTCATGAAATCCTTCAGGCAGGCGCTGTTCTGGAAACAGGCCCGGCCATCGATGCGGACCACGACCGGATCGGAATACGCGTCGACGAGATAGGTGGGCTTGCCGGCTTCGGGCATGACGGTGATGGGAGTCGGAGGGATTCCCGGCGCCGCGAGCGGTCGCCGGGAACCCACCAACACCCTAGCGGGGCGTCAGTTTTTCGCAACGATCTGCCGCAGCACGTACGGGAGAATCCCGCCGTGCTGGTAGTAGTCGATCTCAATCGGTGTGTCGATTCGGCAACGAACCGGCACGTCCTCAACCGCGCCACCCTTGCGGGTGATGCGGAGGGTGAGATCCTGCTGCGGCTTGAGCGCCGCGGTCAGGCCGACCACGTCGTAGGTCTCCGAACCGTCGAGCTTCAGGGTCTGCGCGTTCGTGCCCTCCTTGAACTGCAGGGGGAGCACGCCCATGCCCACGAGGTTCGAGCGGTGGATCCGCTCGAAGCTCTGCGCCACGACCACCTTCACGCCGAGCAGGTTCGTGCCCTTGGCGGCCCAGTCGCGCGACGAGCCCGTGCCGTACTCCTGGCCGGCCAGGATGATGAGCGGGGTGCCGGCGGCGATGTGTTTCGCCGCCGCGTCGAAGATCGCGAGCTTCTCGCCCGTCGGCTGGTAGATCGTGTTGCCGCCCTCCTCGCCGCCCAGCATCAGGTTCTTGATGCGGACGTTGGCGAAGGTGCCGCGGGTCATCACGCGGTCATTGCCGCGGCGCGAGCCATAGCTGTTGAAGTCGGCGAACTGCACGCCGTTGCCCAGCAGGTACTGGCCGGCGGGCGAGGTCTTCTTGATCGCGCCGGCGGGCGAGATGTGGTCGGTCGTGACCGAGTCGCCGAAGATGCCGAGCGCGCGGGCGCCCTTGATCTCCTGGATCGTGCCGGGCTGCATCGAGAAGTTCGTGAAGAACGGCGGCTCCTGGATGTAGGTCGACTTCTCGTCGAACGCGTAGACGTTGCCGACCGAGGCCGGGATCTCGTTCCACTTCGGGTTCTGCGCCGCGAAGTCCTTGTAGAGCTTGCGGAAGACCTCGGGCTTGAGCGCGGCCTGCATGGCGTCGCGCACCTCGGCCAGCGTCGGCCAGATGTCCGCCAGGTACACCGGGGCGCCAGCCTTGTCGGCGCCGAGCGGCTCGCAGCTCAGGTCCAGGTCCACGCGGCCCGCGATGGCGAAGGCCACGACGAGCGGCGGCGACATCAGGAAGTTCGACTTCACGTTCTGGTGCACGCGCGCCTCGAAGTTCCGGTTGCCGGAGAGCACCGAGGCCGTGACCAGATCGTTCTTCACGATCGCCTCCTCGAGGTTCGCGTCGAGCGGACCCGAGTTGCCGATGCAGGTCGTGCAGCCGTAGCCGACCGTGTTGAAGCGGAGCTTGTTCAGGTAGGGCTGCAGGCCGGTCTTCCTGAGGTAGTCGGTCACCACCCGGGAGCCGGGGGCGAGGGACGCCTTCACGGCCGGGTTCACCTTGAGGCCCTTCTCGACCGCCTTCTTGGCGAGGAGGCCGGCGGCGAGCATCACGGACGGGTTCGACGTGTTCGTGCAGCTCGTGATGGCGGCGATGACCACGGAGCCGTTGGACAGCTTGGCCTTCTTCTTGGCAGTGGTCTCGACCTTGACCGCCTTCGAGAAGTCCGCGCGGGTCTTGCCGAAGCCGTTCTCGGTGACGGGACGCTGGAAGGCGCCGAAGAACTCGCGCTGGAGGTTGGGCAGCTCGATGCGGTCCTGCGGGCGCTTCGGGCCGGCGACGCTCGGCACCACGGTGGCGAGGTCGAGCGAAAGGTCCTGCGAGTAGTCGATCTGGCCCTGCTGCGGCATGCCCCACAGGCCCTGCGCCTGGTAGTACGCCTCGTAGAGCGCGACCTGCTTCTCGTCGCGCCCGGTGGCGCGGAGGTAGTTCGAGCACTCGCCGTCGATCGGGAAGAAGCCCATCGTCGCGCCGTACTCCGGCGCCATGTTGGCAATCGTGGCACGGTCGACCACGGGCAGCGCGGCGGCGCCCGGGCCGTAGAACTCGACGAATTTGCCGACGACCTTCGCCTTGCGCAGCATCTGGGTGACGGTCAGCGCCAGGTCGGTCGCGGTCACGCCCTCGCGCAGCGCGCCCGTGAGGTGCACGCCGACGACGTCGGGGGTGAGGAAGTAAACGGGCTGGCCGAGCATGCCGGCCTCGGCCTCGATGCCGCCGACGCCCCAGCCCACGATGCCGATGCCGTTGATCATCGTCGTGTGCGAGTCCGTGCCGACGAGGGTGTCCGGGTAGTACACGCCGTTGCCGTCGCCCAGCACGCCCTTGGCGAGGTACTCGAGGTTGACCTGGTGGACGATGCCGATGCCGGGCGGGACCACCTTGAAGGTGTCGAACGCCTGCATGCCCCACTTGAGGAACTGGTAGCGCTCGCGGTTGCGGGAGAACTCCAGCTCGAGGTTCTGCTTGAGGGCGTCGGGCGAGCCGGCGAAGTCGACCTGGACGGAGTGGTCGACGACGAGGTCAACGGGCACGAGGGGCTCGATGATCTTGGGATTCTTGCCCAGCTTGGTGACCGCCGAGCGCATGGCCGCGAGGTCGACGAGGAGCGGGACGCCCGTGAAGTCCTGCAGCACGATGCGCGCGACGACGAAGGGGATCTCCTCCGTGCGCGGCGCCTTGGCCCCCCAGCCCGCGAGGTCGCGGATCGCCTGCTCCGACACGCGCTTGCCGTCCGCGTTGCGCAGCAGGGACTCCAGCACGAGCCGGATGGACACCGGCAGGCGGGAGACCTTGAAGCCCGCCGCCTCGAGCGCGGGGAGCGAATAGAACTTGTGCGACGCGCCGTTCGCGGGGAACGACTGCAGCGTGTTGAACGGGTTGGGCAGACTCATCGAGTGGCGGGTTGAATGGGGGGACGGCGGCGCGCCGGGTTCGACGCGCCCCCGCGGTTACTTGGCGAGCGCGGCCTTGACGGCCTCGAAGTTCGGGAGGTCCTTCGGCGTCGGCGTCTGCTCGGCGTACTTCACGACGCCGTCCTTGCCGATCACGAACGCCGCGCGGGCCGAGGTGTCACCCACGCCGGCGAGCATCGGGAAGAGCACGCCGTAGGCCTTGGTCACGTCCTTGTTCAGGTCGGCGAGGAGCGTGATGGTGATCTTGTTCTGCTTGGCCCACGCCTCCTGCGAAAACGGGCTGTCGACGCTGATGCCGTAGACGTCGGCGCCCAGCGAGGCGTACTGCCCGAGACCGGCGCTCATGTCGCACATCTCCTGGGTGCACACGCCGGTGAAGGCCAGGGGGAAGAACAGCAGCACCGTCTGTTTCTTGCCGAAGTTGTCGCTCAGCTTGATGTCCTTGAGACCGTCGGCGGTCTTGGTCTTGAGGGTGAAATCGGGCGCTTTGGATCCGGTGGCGAGAGGCATGATGACGTGATTTGTGACTGAGGGTTGTAAGGTTCACGCCGCCGGAATGGCAGCGCGGGAGAGGCAAAAACGTAGAACCCGGCCGCGGTGTGCGGCAACCCGTTTTTCCCAAAAGAAGCTGCCATTCTATCAAAGCGTAATCGCGCATTAGGGGGACTGGACCGCCTTCGGCGGAAACCCCAAACGCCAAACTGCCAAATGCCAAACGGGCAGAGCCAAAGAACCAATTGCCAACCCGCCAAACGCCAAACGGTCAGCACGCCGCCCCCTTTTAGCGTCGAGCGTTAAACGTCGAACGTTGAACGTTTCCCCACCCCTTCGACGTCCGACGTTCGGCGTCCGGCGTTCGACGTTCTCCCCGCCCTCCGCCCGCCTTCCGCTTGACCCTTCCCCACCCGGCGCGAATAACCTGTCCGCTCGCATGACCATCCTCGAAGACCTCCAGTGGCGCGGCCTCTACGCCGACTGCACCGATCTCGACGCGCTGTCCAAGCGCCTCGCCGCCGGGCCCATCACGCTCTACTGCGGCTTCGATCCCACCGCCGACTCCCTTCACGTCGGCAATCTCGTCCCGCTCCTCGCCCTTCGCCGCTTCCAGCTCCAGGGTCACAACCCGATCGCGCTGGCCGGCGGCGCCACCGGCATGGTCGGCGACCCGTCCGGCAAATCCTCCGAGCGCAACCTCCAGACTCCCGAGCAGGTCGCGCACAACATCGCCGCGATCAAGGAGCAGCTCAGCCGCTTCCTCGACTTCAACACCCCGGCCAATCCCGCCAAGCTGGTGGACAACGCCGCCTGGACCGCGCCCGTCACGTTCCTCGAGTTCCTTCGCGACGTCGGAAAATACTTCTCGGTCAACACCATGATCGCCAAGGACAGCGTGCGCTCGCGGCTTGACCGGGCCCGCGAGGACGGCGAGGGCGGCATCAGCTACACCGAGTTCAGCTACATGCTGCTGCAGGCGCACGATTTCCTCCACCTGCGCGAGTCGGCCAACTGCGAGCTGCAGGTCGGCGCCACCGACCAGTGGGGCAACATCACCGCCGGCACCGATCTCATCCGCAAGAAGTCGGGCGGCAACCTCAACGCCTGGGGGCTCGTCTTCCCGCTGCTCACCAAGGCCGACGGCACCAAGTACGGCAAGTCGGCCAGCGGCGCCGTCTGGCTCGATGCCAAGCGGACCTCGCCCTACCGGTTCTACCAGTTCTTCGTGAACTCCGACGACGTCGATGTCGGCAAGCTGCTCCGCGTGCTCACGTTCCTGTCGCACGACGAGATCGCCGCCCTCGACGCCGAGCTGAAGGCCAACCCCGGCGCCCG